>JBFFGE010000222.1:0-6954 GCA_041557595.1 Alphaproteobacteria bacterium | reverse complement strand
TCAGATCAACGCGCGGACCACCTGCCGCTTTGGACGCATATGTATAATTGGCATCGACCCCATGGCGGAATAAAAGACAAGACGCCAATCAGTCGACTCCGGATCAACCGGGACAACCTGTTGAGGCTCCACATCTAGACCTTCAGCCGGCTGACGATTTGCACTTCGGAATGCAACGTGCGGTGGACCGGGCACTTGTCGGCAATCTCCAGCAACCGCGCCCGTTGCGCGTCGTCCAGCGGCCCGGTTAACGCGATCTCCCGCTCGATCTTGTCGACCTTGCCGTCGCGCGTTTCGCACTCCTCGCAATCCGTCGCATGGATCTTGTCGTGGCGCAGCGACACCGACACATGCTCGAGCGGCCATTTCTTGCGATCCGCATACATGCGGACGGTCATCGAGGAACAGGCGCCGAGCCCGGCCAGCAGATATCCATAGGGCGTCGGGCCGGTATCGGTACCGCCGACCGAGGGCGGCTCGTCGGCGAGCATGCGGTGCGGACCGTTGATCACATCCTGCTGAAACTTTCCGTTGCCGGTTTCCCGAACGATTACGGTCCCCGGCTCGCCCGCCGCATCATCGGCCGCCGCCTCGTCTTCCGGCAGATAGCGCGACGCCCAGCCCGACAGGACCGTGGCGACATAGATCGCATCCTCATGCCGCGACAGCAGGTGATCCGCATCGTCGAGCGAGATGAAGCTTTTCGGATGCTTGGCCGCCATGAAGATCTCCGCGGCGTTCTCCACGCCGACGGTCTGGTCGACCGGCGAATGGAAAACCAGCAGCGCCTTTTTCATGGCGCCGATCGCATCGGCCAACCGATGGCTTTCGATATCCTCCAAAAACTGCTTCTGGATGCGGAAGGTGCGGCCGGCGAGCGACACCTCGGCTTCGCCTTTGGCTTCGATTTCGGGCCGGGCCGCCGCGAACAGATGCTGCACATGGCCCGGATCGGAAGGCGCGCCGATGGTCGCCACCGCCTTGATCTCGGGCACCTGTCCCGCCGCCGCCAGCACCGCCGCGCCGCCGAGGCTGTGCCCGATGATGATCGACGGCGCCGCGTGCTCCGTACGCAAATACTCGACCGCCTTCAACAGGTCGCCGACATTGGACGAGAAGTTGGTATTCGCGAACTCGCCGTCGCTGGCACCGAGCCCGGTAAAATCGAACCGCAACACGGCGAAGCCCAGCTTGGCCAGCGCGCCGGCGATGCGCGACGCGGCAAAGATATCCTTCGAACAGGTGTAACAATGGGCGAACAGCGCATAGGCGCGCGGCTCCCCGGCGGGCATTTCCAACCGCGCGGCGAGCATATCGCCCTGCGCACCCTCGAATTCGACCTTCTCCGACTTCGCCATGCGACCTGTCCTTTTCGATCCATCCAAACGCCGACTAACTCATACCCGACGGCGCTACGTCCGTACCGTCAACTCTTCGTGAAATCGACGCCGCACCACGCTTCCCACAGCTTGGCCAGCGAAGCGTAGTCGAGTTCGCCCTGCCCTTGCAGTTCGGCGATCTCATAGGGGGTGTGCGCCGCCAGCGTGGCGAACAGGGGCACGCCGAAATCCTGTGCGGTCTGCAGCGCCAGCGTCGAATCCTTGCGCGCGTTGCTGACCGACATGCCGCCGTCGAAATCGCCGTTCAGCATGCGGTCGGTGAAGCGATGCTCCAGCGGCCGCATGACGCCGTCCGGCCGGCCGAGGATCTCCGCCATGGTGGCAAGCGGAATACCGAGCTTGGTCGCCATCGCGCCCGCTTCGATCAGCACCACCATCAGTGCATGCATGACGCCATTGTTGACCACCTTGGCACCGCTGCCCGCGCCAACCGGCCCAAGAAAATGGATGCGCGCCGACAACAGATCGAGCGCGGGCTTGACGCGTTCGAAGTCGTCGTTCGAGCCGCCGACGAGAAAGGTCACCTGTCCGGCCGCCATCGATTGCACCCCGCCGGCGATCGCCGCGTCGACGAAGCCGATGCCGGCATCCGCGCACGCCGCCGCCAGATCCTGCGCGGTCTTCGGCGTGATCGTGCTGGTCTCGATGACGCTGGCCGGACGATCCGCGACGCCAGCGATTTTGGCGACCACGGCGCGCGATATCTCCGGCCGCGGCAGCGACAGCAGCACGGTGCCGGCACGCTCCGCAACGTCTGATTCCGAGCCGACCCATTCCAGATCGAGCCCGGCGACCGCATCGCGCCGCTTCGAATCCGCGTCGTAGCCCACGAGCGGCCGCTTGCCCGACAGCGCGGTGGCGAGCGCCGAGCCCGCGTTGCCGAGCCCGATCATTCCAATCGTATCGTTCATCGTCGTTTTCCCTTTTTCCGATCCGGTCAAAACCTGGTTGCCCCAGTCTATCGCTTTCGCCCCTCGGCTGGTAAAGGTTGAAGCCAAACCAGATCCGATAAATCGACCACCGAGGGATGCCCCATGCCGAAATCGACGCTGCACGACGACGCCATCATCATCGACGGGCTGGAAATCTGTAACTGGAGCCGCGCGGTGTTCGAGGACATGCGGAAGGGCGGCCTGACCGCGATCAACTGCACGTGTTCGGTCTGGGAAGGCATTCGCGCCTCGCTCGACAATGTCGCCCAGTGGAAAATCTGGTTCCGCGAAAACGACGATATCCTGCTGCAGGTCTTCACCACCGAGGACATCCACCGTGCCAAGAAGGAAAACAAGACCGGCATCTATCTCGGCTGGCAGAACACCTGGGGCATCGAGGACCGCATCGATTACCTGCGTCTATTCAAGGATCTCGGCGTCGGCGTCATGCAGTTGACCTACAACACGCAGAACCTCGTCGGCAGCGGCTGCTGGGAAAGCGAAGACGGCGGGCTGTCCGATTTCGGCCATGAGGTGGTGGCGGAAATGAACGCGGTCGGCATCCTGGTCGACCTGTCGCATGTCGGCCCCAAGACCAGCGAGCAGGCGATCCGCCATTCGAAAGTGCCGGTCGCCTACACCCACTGCGCGCCGGCCGGGCTGCTCGAGCACCCGCGCAACAAGACCGACGAGCAGCTCCGCTTCATCGCCGATCAGGGTGGCTTCGTCGGCTTCGCCACCTACCCGCCCTTCATGGCGCAGGGCAAAGACGCGATGGTCGAGGATTGCGTCGACACGCTGGACTATTTCATCAACCTGATCGGCGAGGACACGGTCGGCATCGGCACCGACTTCACCCAGGACCAGGATGCGGCCTTCTTCGACTACCTGTCTTACGACAAGAGCCGCGCGCGCCGCGTCGTGCCGAAACGCCCCGGCGGCGTGGTCAAGATGCCGAAGGGCCTGCGCACCATCGGCGACTTCCCCAACCTCACCGCGACCATGGAAAAACGCGGCTGGCCCGAGGCCCGCATCCGCAAGGTGATGGGCGAGAACTGGGTGCGCGTGCTGAAGGATGTGTGGGGAGCGTGAGGCCGGTATGCGTCTCGTAAACTACTGAATGTATCCGATAACGGAAACTCGGCAACGCCTCGCGGAGCTTCCCGGCGCTCAGAACGAGGAAGGTAAGAATTGGATCCGCTAGCTACCCTCCGAGCCACCAGGGCATATCGACAAATTTCTGCAACAGCCCGGCGGGATATTTCAACACGAGGAAATGGGCCATCACGCCGAGGAACGCCAACGCGGACACGCCGAGAACGCCGTTCCGAAGAACGCTGCCTCCCGCCTTGACCATGGTGAAGACGAAGATGAACCCGGTAAGCGCCAAGGGAAACCCGACAAGCCCCGTCGCCCCGAGCATGCCGGCGATCCAAAGCAGATAGTGAATATTGGTCGTGGAGGTTTCCGTCGGGTCATGATCGAGGTCATGAAACACCGTCCCCGGCCCGGCGCGGCGGGCCTGCATGACGAACAACGTCGCCAGCATCGCGAACGTCAGGACCGCTATCGACACCGGGAACATCATGGCCAGAAATTTTTTCTGGATGCCGTCGATGAAGACCATCGCGGTAAATGCAAGAAACAATCCTGTAAACATGAGCTGGCCGGTGCGGGTCTTGCCGCTGTGCAGACCCTGCATGGCCTCCGCAGAGGGCTCGTTCGGCTTGAACCGCACCGCAGCAATGGCGGACAGAACGACGAGCACCAGCAGGATAATCACACCCGGCCGCTGCAAGAAGGAAAGGCCGTAGGCTTCCAGCGCCAGATAGGTCGAGGACTCCAGCCTCGGCGACAGGAAAAAGCCGATGAGAAGCGCCGGTCGCGGCCAGCCATAGCGCTTCATATAAGTCGCCAGGGTGCCCAGCAGGAACAGCGAAAGCAGATCGCCCCAGCCGCGCGATGCCTGGAATGCCGCAAAGAAGATCAGGACCAGCATGAACGGCGCCAGCAAGGCATAGGGGATCGTGGTCAGGCGCGCGATCTGCCCCGCCAGGACGAGGCACAGGCCGGCGCCGATGACGTTGGCCAGGGCGAGCGACCAGATGATCGTATAGACCAGGTCGATATTCGTCTTGATCAGCTCGATCCCCGGATGGACGTCGACCATGATGAAGCCACCCAGCAGGATCGCCATGCTGCCCGAGCCGGGGATGCCGAACAGCAAGGTCGGGATCAGCGCACCGCCTTCCTTGGCGTTGTTGGCGGACTCCGGCGCCAGCACCCCGCGAATGTCGCCGGTACCAAAGGTCTCCCGGTTCTTGCTCGTCTGGACCACATGGCCGTAGGCGATCCAGTCGACCACCGACCCGCCGAGCCCCGGCAGGGCGCCGACAATGCAGCCGATGACAGAACACCGCAGGACGATAAACTTGTTCCGGAACGCGTCCTTGAATCCCTCGATCCAACCCTTGCCCAGCACCCCTTCCTCGGCAATCGTGTGGTGGCGGCGCAGCAGCTCGATGATTTCCGGCATCGCGAACATGGCGAGGCCGACGACGACGATCGGAATCCCGCTGTCCATATAAACGCTGCCGAATGTCAGCCGGCTTTCGGCCGTCGCCGGCGCATAGCCGATCATGCCCACCATCAGGCCGATGCCGCATGTGGCCAACCCTTTGAGGGCGTTCGCGCCGGTCAGCATGCCGACCATGGTGAGTGCCAGAAAGATCAGCAGCATCTGTTCGCCGAAGCCGACCGCGAGGATTAGCGGCTTCGCGATGTAGATCGCGCCGGTCAGCACGATTGCCCCGAAGATTCCGCCGAACAGCGAGGCCGTGAAGGCCGCTCCCAGAGCGCGCGCGCCTTCGCCGCGCTTTGCCATGGGAAATCCGTCGACTACGGTCGCCTGCGACCCGGACGTTCCCGGAATGCCCATCAAGACTGACGGAAACGTATCGGATGTGGTGGTCGGCGCCAGAAGGCCGATCATCATCGCCAACGCGTGGCTCGCGTCCATGCCGAAGACGAACGGCAGAACCAGCGACAACCCCGCCGTGCCGCCGAGCCCCGGAAGGACGCCGACGAGCAAACCCAGCAAGGTGCCGAGAACGAGAAAGAACAAATGCGCGGGGGATATCAGTTGGAAAAGGGCTTCGAGGAATATTTCCATCCGAGGCATGCTCCCGGTGCCGGGGTTGATTCCCCGGTTCACCGCATTCCCTATTTGCTAAATTGTGCGGTTCGTCAATCAGAATATTCATCCTCAAAATCCCTATTGTTGCACGGTCCAAATTGGGATTACAGTCGCCGCCAGCAGTCGGCCACCGGACCGTTCGAGGTCTAGTCAATTAGGAATTTGTATCGCTGACGTTTGGATGTTTTGGGCTCGTATGCACGACGAAACCCTCTTCGCTGCCGGCGACTGTGGATTTCATCGAAACTCCAATGGAGATAACCAACCATGAAAGTACCGTCAGTCGGTCTTGCGCTCGCTGTAGCGGGTGCGGCGGTCGCCGGCGCCTATGCATCGGGAATCGCCTCTACATCGGCACACGCGGCGGCCAATTTTTCGGGGAAGCGCATCGTATGGATCGTGCCCTCCCGGGAAGGCGGCGGCAGCGATAACTTTACCCGCGCCATCGCGCCGCATCTCGCGCGGCATTTGCCGGGTAAACCGACCATCGTTATCCGCAACATCCCCGGCACGGGCACCATGCCGGGTACCAATCAATTCGTCGAGCAGGCGAAGGACGATGGTCTGATGATCATCACCAACTCTACTTCGGCGATCATGAACCAGGTGCTCAAGAACCAGGCGGTTCGCTACGATCTCAGCAAGCTGAAATCGGTCGTCGCGATCCCGCAAGGCACGTTCATGTATGCCAACCCGAGTACCGGCCTCAAGGGCCCGGACGACATCGGCATGCTGGTCAAGAGCGGCAAGGAATACCGATTCGGCGGCTACAGCGCGACCTCGGCCGAATTACGCGTCCTGGTGAGCTGGGAAATTCTCGGCATCGACGTCAAGCCGCTCTGGGGCATGAGCCGCGGCAAGGCCCGGCAGGCCTTCATGCGAAACGAAGCGGAATTCAGCTACGACACCGCGAGTTCGTGGTTCAAGAAGGTGCTGCCGCTGGTGAAGAGCAAAGAAGCGATCCCGATGATGACCTTCGGCGTTCAGGACGAGAACGGCAAATTCGTACGCGACCCGGTGGCGCCCGACTTGCCCCATTTCAACGAAGTCTACGCGAAGGTGCATGGCAAGGAACTTGACGGGGCCGCTTTGGAAGCATGGAAGTCCTTGTTCTACTTGGGCGTCATGAGTTCCAAGAGCATCGGGCTGGCGTCAAACACCAAGCCGGAAATCGTCGACGCCTATGTCGATGCAACGAAGCGCATGTTCGCCGATCCGAAATTCGCAAAAGCGAAGGAGAAGCAACTCGGCCCTTACCGGGCTTCGTTCGGCAAGGATGCGGATGCGGTCATCGACAAGGCCGTCAACATGAATCCGAAAGCCCGTGCCTGGCTCAAGAATTATCTGAAGACAAAACATAACGTCGACTTGGCGTCCTAAATCGGCACCTTGATAATTTGACGACGGCCGGTGATCATTTCACCGG
>JBFFGE010000221.1:0-7183 GCA_041557595.1 Alphaproteobacteria bacterium | reverse complement strand
GGCGGATCGAAGCGATGCAAACGCTCGAGCACCGCTTCCACCCGGGCAAGCGGACATGTCAGTTTTTTGGCAATTTCTTCACACGACTCCGTCAACCAGCCGGATTCATCCAGGGCTTCGATGCAATAGGCGCCGATGAAACGATCGACCGGATCGTGTACGTCCATGACCAATTGCTCGGTAAGGTGCGCCCGCAATGTCGGCGTGTCGTGCAGCGTCGCCTCGAGGTCGCCCGCCCGGTCCGAAAAATCCGTGCTGCCGCCGCTGCTCTGGCTGCCGGGTCCCATGGAGCCAGCCTCGAGACCCTGATACTCCCTGGGTGCGGACATCTCGCTGTCGCCCGGGCCCGATTCCGACCAGACGGCTTCGTGTTCGATATCGAGCGGACTGTTGCCGTCCGCCGGCATGGTTTCCGAATCGGTCATGGAAAGCGTATCGGCGCGCAATGAATCCTCGGCCGGCCCATCGGCCGGCGCCGAACCGTCTTCCTTGACGGCGTCTTCCTGCTCGCGCTCCGATGCGTTTGCGTCCGCGCGCTCATCGTGCTCCAGCATGGGATTTTGTTGCAGCTCTTCCTCCACATACGCGGCGAGGTCGGCGCTTGAAAGCTGCAGGAGTTTGATCGCCTGCTGAAGCTGAGGCGTCATCACCAGGGATTGCGATTGCCGCAGGTCCAGTCGCGGGGTCAGGGCCATGGGAGTTTACTCGGTGCCTAAAGGCTGAACCGGTCCCCGAGATAAACCCGCCGCACTTCGGAATTGGCGACAATTTCGTCGGGGTTGCCTTCCATCAGGACCTGCCCGTCATGCAGGATGTAGGCGCGGTCCACCAAATCCAATGTCTCGCGGACGTTGTGGTCCGTAATGAGCACGCCGATTCCACGATCCTTCAAATGCGCGACAAGATCGCGGATTTCGCGTACGGCAATCGGATCGATGCCGGCCAGCGGCTCATCCAGCAAGATGAAATAGGGTTGGGACGCAAGGGCGCGGGCGATTTCCACGCGCCGCCGTTCACCGCCGGAAAGCGCGATCGAAGAGGTGCGCCTGAGATGCGAAATCGAGAACTCGGCCATCAGCGCTTCCAAGATGGCATCGCGGCGGCCGGGTTCCGGCTCCACGCATTCGAGCACCGCGCGGATATTCTGTTCGACCGTAAGGCCGCGAAAGATCGACGGCTCCTGTGGAAGATAGCCGATACCGAGACGGGACCGGCGATACATCGGCAGCGCCGTGATGTCCTGCCCATCCAGGTGGATCGATCCGTAATCCGCGGCGATCAGGCCGGCGATGATGTAAAAGCACGTGGTCTTGCCGGCGCCGTTGGGGCCGAGCAGACCCACGGCTTCGCCGCGCTGAACATGCAGGCTGACAGCACGCAGAACCGGGCGCTTCTTGAAGGTCTTGCCCAGGTTGAGTGCGCTGAGGCCCGCATTCTCAGCGATGAGGTGTGGGCCTTCCGCTGTTTGACTGTCTGTCCGGTCGATCGACATCACCTGCAATCCGCGTAATACCGTCTGAATTCCGGCGGCTTCAGGGCTTCTTTTTCCGTGTGGGCATTACCAGACCGGTCGCGCGTCCCTTCAATCGGTAAATTCCCGTCTTGAGGTTGACGTCGGCGCACTGGCCTTTCAGTTGATTCTTGCCACTGGTAATGCTTACACCACCACAAATTGTCGCAATCCCCTTGGCGGGTTCATACACGGCGGTATCTCCGCGCACAATCCCTTTGCGCAGCGACACGTGCACGTTGCCGAAGGCGTCGATCTGGCGAATGCGCGATCCGCCGAACGGATCCTTTTCCCCGGCGATTTTGGAGTCGGTCTTGGGTTTTGCTTCGGGTTTTGCCGGTTTGGCGGATTTACTCGCGTTGGCGGGCGCCTGATCCTCGATATGGGCGGTCATCACGTCGGCGGTTATGCGTTGCGCTTCGCGCACCACGACCGCATCGCCGCGCGCCACGGCGAGACGTTTGGCCTCCCAGTATTCCAGACTGTCCCGCGCCGTCAGGACGCCCTGCCTGGACTGGAAACGCAGTTTCTTGCCCTTCAGGACGAACACGGCCTGGTCGATGTCGTAGACCGCCCTGTCGCCGACCGCGACCTGTTCGTTGGCGGTGATCCGGACCTTTCCGATGGCGACGACCCGAAAGATCTCCTGACCCTTGCCGCTGGGTTTTTGCCGGTAATAGGCCGTCAGCGTGTCCGCCCTGATCGTCGCGTTGTCGCGCGACGCGGTCGCGTTGCCGCGGGCGACGTATTTTCGCTCATCGCGAATCCATTCGATGCCGTTGTCGGCACGGATCGTGACCGGTTGATTGCCGCCTTGAGAAAACAGGTTTTGCGCCGGCGCCGCGGTCGCGGCGAGCATCGCAATCATGATCAGCGCTGCACGGAACCAAATGCGGGAAGCCGAGGATTCCGGCGGAGCGCTCATTCTCCGGGGACCTTGCCCGGAAACAGTACGAGCTTCGTCTTGCCTGTGAAGATGACCCGTTCGCCGCGATTGTGCGCCTCGAAACCCTGCGACTCGATGCTGCCGAACGGTCCCTGCCCTTTGATCGCAACTTCGCCATGCGCGCTGCCCTTGGCCAGGTTGACCGAGATTTCCTGTGTGCGGAATTCGTAGCCGCTATCGTGAAACAGGCTGACATTTCCGATCAGGATCAGTTTCTTGGTTTCCTTGTGAAATTTGCCGGTGTCCGCTGTCACCGCGACCCAGGCGCCGTTTTCCATAAGGATGTCGGCCTTCGGTCCGGTCAGCGATATTTTGGGCGATTTGAGGCTGGCCAGGCTGACCGAATCGGAGGTTACGGTATAGGGCCGCCGTTTCTCGTCAACGCCGGTATAGACGCCGTTCACCATGGTCAGATTTTTCACGACGCCTTGATCGACCTTTGCGGGGGTGATCGAAAAGCGTCGTTGCTGGTCGCTGAACTGCGGCCACAGGGCGACGATCACGATGAGCGCGGCGGCGATCGTCGGCAGGAAAACCCGCATGAATCCGACGAAGCGCCCATAGCGGCGAGAGACGCGGGTCGATCTGCTGCTGGAAACATTCAGCCTGCGATAACTTGACGATGCGTCGGACGGTGCGTCCACGGCGATCTCCGCGTTCTTCGCCATCGTTCAGGCGACGCCGGCCATCAGGCAGTCGTTCATATGCAGGATACCGATCGGCACGGCTTTGTCGGAGTCCTTCGGGTCCTCGACGACGAACAGGTTTGAAATTGGTCGGTTGTCGATCACCATCGCCGCCATCGCCTCCGCCGCCAAGGCCTGCGGCCGGATCGTGCGCGGCGAGGCCGTCATGATATCGCCGGCCGTTTTCTGCAGGATCGAATCGTCCATGTTCCGCCGCAGGTCGCCATCGGTGACAATCCCGATCAGGCGGCCGGACGCATCGACGATGCCGATGCAGCCCTGGCGTTTCTCGGTCATGGTAATCATCGCTTCGCTCATCGGCGTATCGGATGTCGCCAGCGGTATGTCGTCGCCCGTATGCATGATGTCGGCGACGCGCACCAGGCTGCTGCCGAGCTTGCCGCCGGGATGCAGCACGCGGAAGTCCTGTGCCGAGAAACCCTTACGCTCCAATAATGCGACGGCCAGCGCATCGCCAAGCGCCAGGCTGGCGGTGGTCGAAGTCGTTGGCGCCAACCCCATGGGGCAGGCTTCGGGCACGTTCGGCAGGACCAGCACGACGTCGGACATTTCCGCGAGGGTGCTGGCCGGATTCCCGGTAATCGCGATCATCGGGATGGAAAACCGGCGCGAATATTCCAGGAGATCGCGAAGCTCGACGGTTTCACCGGAATTGGACAGGGCGACCACCGCATCTTCCCGCTTGATCATGCCGAGATCGCCGTGACTCGCTTCCGAGGGATGGACGTACGTGGCGGGGCTGCCCGTGGACGCCAGCGTTGCCGCGATCTTGCCGGCGATCGGCCCGTTCTTGCCCATGCCGGTCATGATGATGCGGCCTGTCACCGCCTCCAGGATATCGACCGCCTTGGAAAACGATCCATCGAGTTGGTCGGCAAGGGTTTCGAGGCCTTTCGCCTCCAGGCGAAGAACGCGCGCCGCCGAGACGAGGTCTTGCGACGCAGAGTCGGCCGAGCCCGCGGACTTTTTGCGATTGGACGCGCTCATGATGGCCAGTCTATCGCAACGCGCGATGGTCGTCGCGGCTCTTGCGGCTTGGGGTCGGTGCAAATCCTTGTCACGATATCTTGCCCTTCGCCTTTGGTTCGGTGCCGCCCTTCGGGGTGCGGCATTCGCCCGAAGGCCAAAAAAATTATGCAGCCGCATGTGTTAAGGGTCAATGAATCCGGCTCGTTTCGGCCGATTTCTAGCTGTGCGCGAATATGTCCATGTCACGGTATCCGCTCAGATCGAGTGTTGCGCGCACGGGCAGAAACCGGAAAGCGGCCTCGGCTAAATCGGCGCGGCCCTCGCGCGCGAGCATGATGTCCAGCCGTTCTTTGATCCGGTGCAGATACAGGACGTCGCCGGCGGCATATTGTTTCTGCTCGTCGCTGAGCGTGTCGTTCCCCCAATCGGAGGATTGTTGCTGCTTGGAAATATCGACGCCGAGCAATTCCTTGCACAGATCCTTGAGTCCATGCCGGTCGGTGTAGGTGCGGACCAGACGGGATGCGATCTTGGTGCAATACACCGGCTGGCACTCGACGCCGAGATGGTGTTTCAACACGGCAAGGTCGAAGCGCGCAAAATGGAACAGCTTGAGGATTTCCGGGTCGGCCAGCAGGCGTTTCAGGTTCGGCGCGTCGTAGGCGCCCGGCGCGAATTGCACGAGATGCCCGTCGCCATTGCCGTCGGAGAGTTGCACCAGACACAGCCGGTCGCGCAACGGATCGAGCCCCATCGTTTCAGTATCGACGGCGATGCTGCCCTTGAAGTCTAGCCCTTCCGGCAGGTCGCCCTGATGGAGATGGATCGTCACCGTCGTCCTCCAGGCGATATGCGTGGCGTGACGGTGCGCCGTTCGATCGCTCGTGCCCGTCCGGATGGGGTCGGTGGTGCCCAGGAGAAGACTCGAACTTCCACGAGGTTTCCCCCACAGGTACCTGAAACCTGCGCGTCTACCAATTCCGCCACCTGGGCCCATCGCGCCGGAATTTGGTCATTGCCAAGATTAATGTCAACTGGATTCACATCTCTGTTCTACGGACTGCGGGTCGTCTATGCTGCGCGCGGACCGGTTCGCCGTGATCGTCGCGGCGGCGCGGCCCGACCAGAGATGGTGATTTTGGGGGTGAAATGGAAGGGCGTCTCGTAACCGTATTTGGCGGGGCCGGCTTCATCGGCCGGCAGATCGTGCAACGACTGGCCGCGGCGGGCGCGCAAATTCGCGCCGCGGAGCGGGATCCGCAACGGGCCTTGGTGTTGAAGTCGATGGGAAATGTCGGTCAGATAACCCCGGTTCAGGCCAATATCCGGGATGACGCCTCGGTGCGGGCGGCGGTCGAAGGCGCCGATGCCGTGGTCAATTTGGTGGGTATCCTCTATCCGCGCGGGCGGCAGACCTTCGATGCGGTGCACCGCGCCGGCGCCGAGCGTATCGCGGCGGCGGCCAAGGCGGCAGGCGTCGAAACCTTTGTCCAGATTTCGGCGATCGGCGCGGACAAGAATTCCGCATCCGCCTATGCGCGCAGCAAGGCGCTCGGCGAGGACGCGGTGCGCAAACATATCCCGGGCGCCGTGATCCTGCGCCCGAGCGTGGTCTTCGGGCCGCAGGACGATTTTTTCAATCGGTTTGCCCGAATGGCCTGCTGGTCGCCTGTGCTGCCCGTTTTCGGGTGTCCGTTCCCGCGTTTCCGGAACGGCAAGCTGGATCTTTACGGTTCGGGCGGTACCCGGTTTCAACCGGTCTATGTCGGCGATGTGGCGGATGCTGCCTTTAAGGCGCTGGCGGACCCGGCCTGCCGCGGCAAGACCTATGAACTCGGCGGCCCGACGGTTTACAGTTTCGTCGAATTGATGCGGCTGGTGATGGAACAGTCCGGCCGGCGGTGCCTGCTGATGCCGCTGCCATTTTGGGCCGGTTCCCTGATCGGATTCTTTGCAGGCCTGCTTCCGGTGCCGCCTCTGACGCGCGATCAGGTCACCTTGCTCAAAACGGATAATGTGGTGGGCGGCAAGCTGCCCGGGCTGCAGGATCTCGGTGTTGCGCCGACCGCGGCCGAGGTCATCCTGCCGACCTATTTGGACATCTACCGTCGTGGCGGACGCTACAGTCAGCCGAATTTCGTCTGAACCCGTCTATCCGTAGTAGACCCAGTACAGCAGCAGCCCGCCGAGCAGCACGCGGTAAATCACGAAGGGCGTGAAGGTCGCGCGCATCAGCCATTGCATCATGGCCGCGATGGAAATCAGCGCCGTTCCGAAAGCGAACAGCGCCGCCAGGGCGGCATCGAGGCCGAGCGCGACATTGCCGCTCTTGTAAAGTCCGAGCCCCGCGATGGTCGCCGCGCCGAGGATTGCCGGTATCGACATTAACAGCGAAAAGCGCGCCGCTTCGCCGCGCTCCATGCCCATGAACCGGCAAGCGGTCATGGTGATGCCCGATCGGCTGGTGCCGGGCAGCAGCGCCAATACCTGCGCCACCCCGACGAAAAATGCGGTCGGCACGTTGAGATGTTCGATGCGGCGGAGCGTCATGCAGAGCCAGTCCGCGACGCCCAGCAGGATGCCGAAGCCGAGGGTTGTCCAGCCGATCAGCTCGACGCTGCGAAACGTGGAACCGATATAGGGCTGGATAAAATACCCGGCGGCGACGATGGGAATCGTGGCGATGACGACGTGCAACGCCAGGCGGAAGCCTTGATCCCGCCGGCCTGTCACGATGCCCGCGGTACCGGCGATCATTCGCCAGATGTCCCGCCAAAAATAGACCATGACCGCAAGCAGCGTGCCGACATGGACGGCGACATCGATAACCAATCCCTGGTCGGCCCAACCGAGGACTCGGGAGGTCAAGACCAAGTGACCTGATGAGCTGATAGGCAGAAATTCGGTGATGCCTTGGACGACGGCCAGGGTTACGAGCTGGACGATTTCCACGTAATTTCCCTATTTCCCCTTCTGCGGCCGGCGCGCCAACCTCATTCCCGGGCGCACACTAGATCAACCTGCCTTTAATTGGAATCAATTAAAGGCAGG
>JBFFGE010000220.1:0-7199 GCA_041557595.1 Alphaproteobacteria bacterium | reverse complement strand
GCCGCATCCTGATAGGCGTCCAGCGGCGGGCAGCTGCAGACCAGATGTCGGTCCCCATAGACCTGATCGACCCGATTGACCGGCGGCCAATATTTGTCGTCGCGCAGCGATGGGACGGGGAACACCGCCTCCTCGACGCTATAGGGCCGCGCCCAGCCTTGCTCGGTGATATCGGACAGGGTGTGCGGCGCGTTGCGCAGCGGATTGTCGTCGCGGTCCGCCCCGCCATCCTCGATTTGGCCAATTTCCCGGCGGATCGACAGCATCGCGTCGCAGAAGCGGTCCAGCTCCGCCATCGACTCGCTTTCCGTCGGCTCGATCATCAAGGTGCCGGCGACCGGCCAGGACATTGTCGGCGCATGGAACCCGTAATCCATCAATCTTTTTGCGATATCGTCCACCATGACGCCCGCGCTGTCCTTGAAACCGCGCGCATCGATGATGCATTCATGCGCGACCAGCCCCCCGACGCCCGTATAGACGATTTCATACGCGCCCTTGAGGCGCGCCGCGATGTAGTTGGCGTTCAGAATCGCAACCTGCGTCGCCTTGCGCAGCCCGTGCTCGCCCATCATGGCGATATAGGACCACGAGATCGGCAGGATGCTGGCGCTGCCCCAGGGCGCCGCCGCGACGGCGCCGATCCCCTCCGGCCCCGCCTCCGGCACGACCGCATGCCCCGGCAGGAAAGGCGCCAGGTGTTCGATAACACCGATTGGACCGACGCCGGGACCGCCGCCGCCATGGGGAATACAGAACGTCTTATGCAGGTTGAGATGCGCCACGTCGGGCCCGAATTCGCCGGGCCGGCACAATCCCACCAGCGCGTTTAGGTTCGCGCCGTCCATGTAAACCTGACCGCCGTGTTCGTGGACGATCCTGCAAATCTCGACGATGCTCTCCTCGAACACGCCGTGGGTCGACGGATAGGTCACCATCAACGCCGCCAGCGCGTCCACGTGTTGCGCCGCCTTCGCGCGCAGGTCGTCGACGTCGATATTGCCGTTCTCGTCGCACCCGACCACCACCACCCGCATGCCGGCCATGATCGCGCTGGCCGGGTTGGTGCCGTGGGCGGAGCTGGGAATCAGGCAGACGTCGCGGTCCCGTTCGCCACGGCTTTCATGATAGCGATGGATTGCGAGCAGGCCCGCATATTCGCCCTGCGATCCGGCATTGGGCTGCAGCGACACGGCGGAAAATCCCGTCACTTCGCACAGCATATCCTCCAGGCCATGGATCATCTCCAGATATCCCGCCACCTGGTCGCGCGGCGCGAAGGGATGGACCGCGCCGAATTCGGGCCAGGTCACCGGAATCATCTCGGTCGTGGCATTGAGTTTCATCGTGCACGACCCGAGCGGAATCATCGACCGGTCGAGCGCCACGTCCTTCGCCTGCAACCGCCGCAAATACCGCAGCATCTCGGTTTCCGAGTGATAGCTGTTGAACACCGGATGCGTCAGGCAAGCCGTACGCCGTTCGAGCGCCTCGGGGATGGCGTCCGGCGCGTCGGCGTCCAAGGCATTGACCGTGAACGGGATATCGCCCGTGCCCGCGACGGCGCGCCACAGCAGTTCTATATCCTCCCGGCGCGTCGTTTCGTCGAGCGAGATACCGACCGCTTGCGCATCGATGTGCCGGAGATTGATGCCTGACGCCACGGCGCGCGCGTGAACCGCATCGGCGGCCTCCACCGGCACGGTAAGGGTGTCGAAGTAATTCGTTAGATCCGCCGGATGTCCGAGCCGCTTCAGCCCTTCGGCCAGGATCGCCGTCTGCCGGTGCACCCGCCGCGCGATCGTTCTAAGCCGCGCGGGTCCGTGATAGACCGCATAGAACCCGGCCATCACCGCCAGCAGCACCTGCGCGGTGCAGATATTGCTCGTCGCTTTCTCGCGCCGGATATGCTGCTCGCGCGTCTGCAGCGCCAGCCGCAGCGCCGGACGGCCCTTGACATCCACCGAGACCCCGACGAGGCGGCCGGGCAGGGTCCGCTTGTGATCGCCCGAGCACGCGATGAACGCCGCATGCGGGCCGCCGAACGCCAGCGGCACGCCGAACCGTTGCGCACTGCCGAGCACGATATCCGCACCCCATTCGCCCGGCGGGGTCAGCAGCATCAGGGCAAGCAAATCGGCGGCGACGCTGACCAGCGCGCCACTGTCATGGGCCTGGGTGACGAAGTCGCGATAATCCTCGATCCCGCCATCCGCCGCCGGATATTGCAGCAGAACCCCGAAGGGCGCGGGATCAGGCAATCCGCCGCGATGATCGCCCACGACGACCTCGATTCCGAGCGGCCGCGCCCGGGTGCGCACCACTTCGATGGTCTGCGGATGACAGCGATCGGAAACGAAGAAACGGTCGCTCTTGCTCTTGCCGACGCGGCGGCACATCGTCATCGCCTCGGCCGCCGCCGTCGCTTCGTCCAGCAACGACGCGTTGGCGACTTCCATGCCGGTGAGGTCACAGATCATCGTCTGGAAATTCAGCAACGCTTCCAGTCGGCCCTGGCTGATTTCCGGCTGATAGGGCGTATAGGCGGTATACCAGCCCGGATTTTCCATCACATTGCGCAAGATGACCGGAGGGGTGATGCAATCGTAATAGCCCTGCCCGATCATCGAGCGCATGACCGCGTTGCGGCCGGCCATTTCGCGAAGCCGGTCCAGCGCGTCCCGTTCGCTGCAGCCGCCGCCGAGATCGAGCGTATGATCGCTGCGAATTGCCGACGGCACGGCCGCGTCGATCAACGCGTCGAGCGAGGCATAGCCGAGGCTCTCCAGCATTGCCGCAATCTCCGTATCGTCCGGTCCGATATGCCGATGGACGAAATCGTCTCTTTGTTCGAGCGCGCTAAGCGGTGAAGTATCAGTCATCGCATCCTTTCCCATCGGCGTTGCCGCGATCAGCCCTGTTGCTTGACGAATTCCAAATACGCGGCCTCGTCCATCAGGGCGTCCAGCTGCGCCGGGTCGGCAAGTTTGATCTTGAAAAACCAGCCGCCGCCCAGCGGATCGCCGTTCACCGCGCCGGGCTCGTCGACCAGCGCCTCGTTGACCTCGACCACGTCGCCGGTAACCGGCGCGTAAATTTCCGACGCCGCCTTCACCGATTCGACAACCGCCGCCTCCGTGTCCTGCGAAACGGTTTTCCCGATGTCGGGCAATTCGACGAAGACCACGTCGCCGAGCTGTTCCTGGGCGAAGTTGCTGATGCCGACGGTGCCGATATCGCCGTCGACGGTGATCCATTCATGGTCTTCGCTATACCGGATGTTGCTCATTGCTCATTGCTCCTCCCTCAATGTTCCCTTACCGCTATCCACGGAAATAATTCGCCGGCACAAACGGCATCTTCACGATCCGTTCCCGCAGCGGACGGCCGCGCACGATCGCCGTCACGGCCGTGCCGATTTCCGAATATTGCGTCTGCACATATCCCATCGCGACGGGGCCGCCCACGGTCGGGCCGAAGCCGCCGCTCGTGACGACCCCGATATCCGCACCGGCATCGTCGGTCAGCCGCGCACCCTCGCGCGCCGGCGTTCGGTCATCCGGCCGCAATCCGACACGGACACGATCGACGCCGTCGCGAAGCTGGCGCCGCACCACCGCATCGCCGGGAAAGCCGCCCTCTTCGCGGCGGCGCTTGCCGATCGACCAGGTGAGCGCCGCTTCGACCGGGGTCGTGGTCGCGTCGATATCATGCCCGTAGAGGCACAAACCGGCCTCCAGGCGCAGGGAATCGCGTGCGCCCAAACCGATGGCCTCGACGTCGGTTTCCTCGAGCAAGGCCGCGGCGAGCGCCGCCGCGTGTTCCGACGGCACCGAAATCTCGAATCCGTCTTCGCCGGTGTAGCCGGATCGGGTCAGGCCGCAATCCACACCCTTCACAGCCGCTTGCACGGCCGTCATGAAGGGCATCGCATCCAATTTGGCGTCGACATGCCGTTGCAGCACCGCGGCCGCCCGCGGCCCTTGCAGCGCGATCAATGCGCGGTCCTCCAGGACTTCGACATCGATGCCGCCGGGCAGCCCCGCCCGAAGATGGGCGATATCCTCGGTCTTGCAGGCGGCGTTGACGACGACCGCATAATGGTCGCCCGCGTTGGTGACGATCAGGTCGTCCAGGATGCCGCCGCGGTCATTGGTGAACATGGTGTACCGCATCCGGCCCGGCGCAAGCCCCTGCATGTCGCCGGGAACGAGCGATTCTAGCGCAGCCGCCACACCGTCACCGCGCAGCGCCACCTGACCCATATGGGAAACGTCGAACAGCCCGGCCGCGGCGCGGGTATGGAGATGTTCCTTGAGAACGCCAAGCTTGTACTGCACCGGCATGGCGTAGCCGGCGAAGGGAACCATTTTCGCCCCCAACGATACATGAAGATCGTTAAGCGGCGTGGTTTCGAGCGCAGCGTTTTGGGCTTGGGTCACCGGCGGTCCTCCGACAGGGCACATGGCGTCATCCGAAGCCCGTCACCGGTCTCCGAACCCCGCTCTGTCGTGGAACCTGAGAGTATCACCCGCCGCTGTCGCGGAACGTGGCTTACCCCTTCGGTGAGGTGCGGCCAGGGACCACCCAGCCGTCCTGCTCTCCAGAGTGCCCTCACCCGACGGTCCTTTCGCCTGAGAGATTCCGGGGCAGTTGCTCCTTCGGCGCCAACGCCAATCGGCGGCGTCTGGCCTCTCCCGCAGGGTTCACTGGGCATGTTCGTTACGGCCCCAAGACGGACCGATGGAAACAAAGCTACGGCAGTCACCCTATTTGTCAACCGGAGAAAGCCCGGCCTCCGGACGTTAACGGCGGCGCTGGCGGCGGCGGTTGTGGGCAAGCTCCTCCGGCGTCATCTCGAATCCGAGATAGACGATATAGTCGTCGGTCGAGTCGTTCTTCCGGCGGGGAATGGTTACCGTAACGTTCTCGACGAAATTAAACCGCGTATCCTGGCGTTCGAATTCCGCGATGATCGGAAATTCGGTGCGGGTCAGCACCGTTTTGTCCTTTTTCAGGATCGCCACGAAATACGCGAATTCGGCTTTGGCGGAGGTGTTCGCCGGCCCTCGCACCGCCTCGATCGAAATGCCCAATTCGATATCGATCGACTTGGCGTCGAAATCGCAGATGCCCGAAAATGTCGTCATCTTCGTATGGAACAACACATCGGTCGGCGCCTTGGCCGTGGCGGATTTGAAGCGCGTCAGCTCGCCGGGACCTTCGAGGATCGCGGTCGGCGGACAGCGTCCGAGCGTGCCCTGGTCCAGGGGTCCCCGACAGGCGGCGAGGAATAGCGTGGCGATCGCGATCGCCCCGAATTGGCCAACCCGAAAAATATTCAAGAATCCCTCGCCGCTTGAGCCGGACACCCGGCCAAATACCTAAAGTGAATTGTGTTTACCGTCGCACAGCGGCGCCCCATCGGACTGTTTGCAGCCGCAGAAATACACTGCCTTGGATCGCTTCGCGGTATATTCGACCGGGCTGAGTCCCGTTCCCTTGTGGCTACCGTCGCAAAACGGTTGTGTCTTGCTGCGGCCGCACGCGCACCACCAATAGGATTTTCCCTCTTCCACATCGACTTCATAGGGCGATTTCTGGGCGATCACGGGGTCGGACATAGATGCTTTCCTCTTCGATATTCCGAGCGAATCCGGTGCGCATCCGATGAATGCGCCATTGACGCTGCGGCGCGGAGGATACTAGACAAGCCCCTGCAATGCGACAAGAACCGGATCATCGATGCCGCCGGCCGCCACGCCCCTGACGGCGATACGACGCGCATGCCGGATTTGGCATAACGGAACGACTTGAAATGGCCGTCTATACGGAAGTTTCGGACGAGGATTTGGAACGGTTTCTTGCCGAATACGACATTGGCGAGGCGCTGTCGTGCAAGGGCATCGCCGAAGGTGTCGAGAACAGCAACTACCTGCTGCAGACCGATGCCGGCCAGTACATTCTGACTTTGTATGAAAAACGGGTGGCGCCCGAGGATTTGCCGTACTTCCTGAACCTGATGGAACATTTGGCGGATCAGGGAATTCCATCGCCGACCCCCCTGCACGGCCGGGACGGGGAGTCCCTGCGCACCCTCTGCAACCGGCCGGCGGCCATCATCAGTTTCCTCGACGGCATGTGGCCGAGGCGCATTCAACCCTTTCATTGTGCGGCCCTGGGCGCAGCCCTGGCGCAATTCCATCTCGCCGGCGCATCCTTTCCCATGACCCGCCGCAACAGCCTGACGGTCGATAGCTGGCGCCCCCTGTTCGCCCTCTGCGCGGCCCGCGCCGACGAGGTCGAGCCCGATTTGGCCGCCACCCTTGCCGCCGAGCTGGATTACCTGGAATCCCATTGGCCGACCGACCTGCCCGTCGGGGTGTGTCATGCGGATCTATTCCCGGACAACGTCTTTTTCCGGGGCGAGACCCTGACCGGCATGATCGACTTTTATTTCGCCTGCAACGATTTCATCGCCTATGACGTCGGTATCTGCATGAATGCCTGGTGTTTCGAGCGCGATGGCAGCTTCAACGTCACAAAAGCGAAGCTGCTCCTGGCCGCCTACCGCAAGGAACGGCCCTTCTCGGCGGATGAATTGCAGGCCTTGCCGGTGCTGGCGCGAGGCAGCGCCATGCGGTTTCTCCTGACCCGCCTGCACGATTGGCTCCATCATCCCGAAGGCGCCATGGTGCAGCCGAAGGATCCGCTCGAGTACCTTCGCATCCTCAAATTCCATCAGCACGTCGACGAGCCCGGCGCATACGGATTGCAATAATGAGCAAACACGAGACCATCGATTTATTCACCGACGGCGCGTGCCGGGGCAATCCCGGGCCGGGCGGCTGGGGCGTCCTGCTGCGATGGCGCGACCATGAAAAGGAAATGAAGGGCGGGGAGCGGGACACGACCAACAACCGCATGGAGATGATGGCCGCGATCAAGGGGCTCGAATCGATAAAGCGGCCGGCTCAAATTCGCATTTTCACCGACAGCATCTATGTGCGCGACGGCATCACCAAATGGATCCATGGCTGGAAAAAGCGCGACTGGAAAACCGCCGACAAGAAACCGGTCAAGAATATCGATTTATGGAAACGACTCGAATCGGCGCTCGAGCCGCATGAGGTCGAATGGCGTTGGGTGAAGGGCCATGACGGCCATCCCGAGAACGAGCGCGCCGACGCGCTTGCGCG
>JBFFGE010000219.1:0-7276 GCA_041557595.1 Alphaproteobacteria bacterium | reverse complement strand
AATGAACGCCGAGTATCCGGCCATCGATCGGATGCGTGACAGCGAAGACTATATCGAGGGACCGAAAGCCTTTTCGGAAAAACGCCCGCCGCAATGGAAGGGTCGGTGACGCGGTCCTTTCAACGCAAACGCTGCATATGTCGTCGTTCCCGCGAAAGCGGGAATCCTGCAGTACTGCGGAAGCCTGGATTCCGGATCGACGCTTCGCGCCGTCCGGAATGACATTTCAGCCTTGCATCTAGGAGTAACAAACTATGGAAACCGTCGGTCTCGGCTTTTACTGGAATGACATGGTCGAAGGCCGTCAATTCCGTACGATCAACCGGACGATCACCGAAGCGGATCTGGTCGGCTTCATCAACACGACCGGCATGGTCGAAATGATGTTCACCGACGCCACGTACAATGCGGCGCATGGCGCCATTCAGGGGCGCGTCGTACCCGGAATGCTCGCCTACACGATCGTGGAAGGGCTATTGGTCCAGGCGACCATGCAGCATACCGGATTGGCGCTGCTGGAAACCGCGATCAAGGTGCATGGGCCCACCCTGGTCGGCGACACCATTCATGGCGAAGTCGAAATTACCGGCGCGCGCGCGACCAGCAAGGGCAACCGGGGCATCGTCAGCAGCACCAACAAGGTGGTCAATCAGGACGGCAAGAACGTGCTGACCTATACCGCGGTACGGATGATGGCAGGTCGGCCGGAATAAGATCGCACTACCCGTGCGCACCGGGCGATCACGCGCGACAACGAAGATCGACCGTCACTTTTCGACCCGTTTTGACAACGGGATTCAAAAATCCGACACTTTTCGGTACTTTCCAATGAAAATGACGGTTCAGAACGTTCATAGACAGGGAGAATCAGAAATCATGAAGTCGCATCGAAAGATTTTCACCCTAGGCGCCGCGGCAATGGTGACCACGTTGTCGGTCACCGGATCGGCTCTCGCGCGCGATGAGGTTCGCGTGCCGTCGCTGACCGCTCCATTCGGCGCGGGCATCACCGAACAGGTTGTCATCTTCGAGCGGCTGATCGCCAAGCGTCACGCCTGGCTCCGCCTGGTCGCGCAGGAAAGTCCCGGGTTCGTCTACAACGTGAAGGAGATGGCGAACAACAAGAAGCGCTATAAGACGACGACGTTCTGGTCATCGACCGGCGCGCTTTGGGCCGCCGACACCGCGCAGAAAGGATTCTTTGCGCAACCGATTCCGCGCACCAATTTCCGCTGGATCGTCACGCGTTCCTCGAATTGCATCTGGTTCACGACGCTCGACAAGGACATCAAGTCGATCAAGGATTTCGGCGGCAAGCGTGTCGGGCTCGGCCGGCGTTCGCAGACCCATTGGGCGCTGTTCACGACCAAGGCCATCGAGAACGGCATGGGCGTCAAGAACGCGAAGCTGGAATATCTCGGCAACAATGCCGGAACATCGGCGCTGCTCGACGGCAAGGTGAATGTCGCCGTGGGGCTGGCGACAATTACGACCGACCAGACGGTCGTCTTCCCCTCCGGGCCGGTTCGCAAACTGGCCGCCACCGGGCGCCCCTACTATCACATTCCGATCCCGAAAGCCGCGGTCGACAAGGTCAACAAGGACTTCAACGCCCCCTTCGTGACGCACAACATCGCCAACGGAAAAATCCCCGGGCAGAAGGGAAATCTCGAATGCATGGGCGACTACGTCTTCATGGCGGCGCACAAGGATTTCCCGGATGAACTGGCCTATGAGTTGACCAAGGTCTATCTCGATATCGATACGGCGGCGGGCAAATACCTCGGCGGCGGCAAACTGTATCGGCGCGCCAGCATGTGCATCGTGCCGAAAGGGATCGACGCGCACCCCGCCTCGCTCAAGGCCTGCAAGGATTACGGCATCGAACCCAAGATTCTGAAATAGCGGTATCAGAGTCGGGCCGAAGCGGCTGCACCCGAGCGGTTCGGGCGCGGTCCGCTTGGGGAGGCGCAGTTTCGATAGCCGGGGGGAATATCAATGACCACGCCTGATCTGGCGCTTTCAAGTCCAGCGATCGGTGGCCTGGGCCGGGTCGCCAAATGGCTGATGACGGTCGTCGGCATCGCGGCAGTGGCCTATCACATGCTGCTGGTGCATGTGAATATCTGGGATTCGACCTACCACTACATCCTGCATGTCACGATCATCCTGGTCATCGGATCGCTGGCGGCAATTGCCGATGCGGCCGACGAATGGAACCGCTGGAAAAGCAAGGTCAAGGCGATCCTGGCGGTCTATGGCCTCGTCACGGCCCTGGCCACAATGGGGTATTACGCCGTCAACGCCGAAGAGCTCGAACTATCGCAGCCCTTCATCTCGGACACGGCAATGGTGGTGACCGGTTTTGCCGTCTCCGCGGTGATGGTGCTGTGCTGGATTCACTGGGGCGGCGTGATTACCGTCTTCACCATCGCCTCCATCGCCTATTTCATCTGGGGACACCACATCCCCGGCGCGGTCGGACATCCCGAATACGAGATGAACTTCATCATGTCCTATATGGGCGCGAGCCTCACACTCGGCATGTTCGGTCCGATCATCAAGGTCTCGGCCGACGTCATCTTCCTGTTCGTGATTTTCGGATCACTGTTCCGCTACACCGGCGTGTTGCCCTTGTTTTTCGAGATCGGCAAGGCGGTCGGCAACCTGGTGCGCGGCGGCGCGGCCTTCCCGGCCGTCATCGGCTCGGGTTTCGTCGGCACCGTGACCGGCGCGGCGGTCGCCAATGTCGTGCTCACCGGATCGGCCACCATCCCGACCATGAAAAAGACCGGCTTCAAGCCGGAGCACGCCGCGGCCATCGAGGCGGTCGCGTCCACCGGCGGACAGATTATGCCGCCGATCATGGGCTCGGCCGCCTTCCTGATGTCGTCCTTCCTCGAAGTCCCCTATGTCGAGATCATGAAGAAGGCGCTGATCCCGGCCCTGCTGTTTTACGTCTCCGCCGGCATCGGCGTTTATTTCCTGGTGCGCGCCGCCGGGCTGCGGCCGCCCAAGATGGACGTCAGCGTGCGTCTCGTGCTGCGGATGCTGCCCGTATTCGTCCTGCCGATGACCGTCGTGATCTGGCTATTGGTCGGCTACTACTCGCCGGGCTACGCGGCGTTTGCCGGAATCATCACCATGATCGTTGTCGCCATGGCGCAAAAGCAGACGCGTCCGAGCCTAGCGCAATGGAAGGAAGGCCTGACCGAAGCGGCGAAGATCGGCTCGCAGCTCGCGCTCATTCTGGCGCTGGTGGGAATCCTGGCGCAGGTCGCGCTGACCACGAATATCGCCACCAAGCTCAGCCAGGGCGTGATCGGACTGGTCGGCATCGAGCTCCTCCCGATCCTGCTGATTTCCGCCCTGGTCGCCATCCTGCTCGGCATGGAGCTGCCGACGCCGGTCGCCTATGTGGTCATGTTCGTCACCGTCGTGCCGCTGATGATCGATGCGGGCGTCGACGTCTTCGCGGCCAACTTCTTCGCCTTCTACTTCGCGATCCTGTCGACCCTGACTCCACCCGTGGCGCTCTCGGTCCTTGCGGCCAGCCGAATAGCCGGGTGCGGTTTCCTGGAAGCCTGCGCCCACTCGATCCGGCTGTCCTTCGTGGGCTACCTGCTGCCGTTTGCCATGGCGTTCGTGCCGGCGATCCTCGGCTTTCCGGACAAGATCGGCAGCACCGGCTGGGCCGCCATCGGGTGCCTCGTTCTCGCAAGCATCGCCGGATCGGCCTCCATGTATGGCTATTTCCTTCGACCGATCGGCCCGATCCCGCGCGCGGCCCTGGGCGCCACGGCGCTGGGCGGACTGTGGTATATATTCACGCTGCACGCGGCCGCCGGCTGACGGCCGGTTGGCGCCGCCTCAGACGCAGAACACGTCGATCATGCCGGGAATGTAGTCGTTCATCAGCACGATCTTCTTGCGCCGGATGCGCCAGGCGCCATCCGCATACACCAGATCGTGCCGGTAGCGGCCGAAAAAGACGTGCTGCGACTTGTCGCGCAGGCTGTAAACATGGCACGACCACGCGGAATGTAACGTCATCGCCCCCGCCTCCGCGCCCTCGTCCAATACCGTGTTGGTCACAAGATGGGTGGTGCGCGGCATCGGCGTCAGCGCCGGCGACTGGCCCGACCGGATGCGCCACACCCGGTCCTCCAGCCCGCCGCGCGATTCGAAATAGAACAGCGAGATTTCCCGGTTGACGTCCTCCGTCAGCGTATCGTCGTCGCGCCAGGCCGGCGCCCAGAACTCCGCATCCTCCAAATAGAGGCCGAGCCAATCGTCCCACTGCCTTTCGTCGAGATAGCGCGCCTCGCGCGACAACAATCGAATTCCATCGGCGAGCCGTGCGCTGTCGTCCATGACCGTCGGCTCACTCGGCCGCAAGGCGCTGGTCGCGGGCGCGGCCGAGCGTCATCAGCCGCACCCATTCAAGATAGGCGGCGTGGAAGGCCATTTCGTTCTGCATGCTGTATTTCCCCAGCACGCTGGTCGCCGGATTGATGCCGAGTTCGCGCGCCGGATCGTTCGGCCCGTGCGTCACCACCGCCATGCCGCGCTGGAATCCCTGCAGCCAGTCCCCGGACAAATTGTAATAACCATCCTGGCAATCGGCGTAGCACAGCGTGTCGTCCGGCGTCGCCAGGCCACTCACATTGAAGAAATCCTCATGCTGCCGCACCCGGCGGCGGCGCAATTCCGCTGGCTCGCCGACCGGCCCGAAGCTATAGACCTGCATCTCCGTCCGGCCGACAGCGAGCGGCGTGATCGTCCGCAGCACCAGCGACGTGCTGTCGTTGAATTGCAGATTCGGAAAGATCGTCGTGTTGCGTGTCCGCAGCATCCATTTGGCTCGCACCTCGCCGGCATGCGTCCGCACCCGGCCCATGGTGCCCGATAGCGGCTTGTTCTCCGGCACCGGGTGATCGGCCCAGATCATGCTGTGCCCGCGGTCGAAGGTGAACATACCCGCCGGCATGTCGAAGCGCTTCTGGAAGTCCGGCGACTTCACCTGCGTGTTGGCGCTCTTGCCCTCGGCGCGGCGATGCACGATGCGCATGAAGGACCGGTGCGTGGAGGTCAGGTGATAGGAATCGGAGCCATTGTCCAACTGAAGCTTCCAGTTGGCGTCATAGGTGTAGTTGGTCCGCCCCGGCACCAGCTCCATCCCGTCCGGTCCCTGGTCGACGATCAGGTCGAGGCAGGTCCGCGCGTCGCCGAGGTGCTCTTCCAGCGGCGGCACATCCGCGTTGAGACTCGCGAAGATGAAACCGCGATAGCTGTCAAGGCGCGGCACGGATACGAGATCGTGGTCCTCGCCGCCGAAGGCGGAGCGGTAGCAGCCGGTTTCCTGATCCTTGATATCGACATTGCGGCCGCCGGAATCGTAGGACCAGCCGTGGTAGTCGCAGACGTGGACCTTGCGGTTGCCATGTTCCGTATGACAGAGCGTCGCGCCCCGGTGCCGACAGGTGTTGTAAAAGCAATGCACCGCGCCGTCGCCATCGCGCGAGACGATGACCGAGCGCCGGCCGATCCGCGTGCAGTAAAAATCATGCGGCTGCGGGATTTGCGAGTCGAGGCAGAGAAAAACCCAGGTGCCCTCGAAAACATTCCGGAGTTCTTCCTCGAACAAATCCGGATCGCTGTAGACATCCCGGTGAACGAGAAACTCGCCCCGGTCCGGGTTGTCGATCACATAGTCGGCAGCATCGCTGTATCGCATCGGCGGCTCCCTCACTTGGACACGCAAGTCTCGCCCGGTCCCCGTCCTTTGCCCAGCCCGCGGGGTTTGCGCCGATGCGTATTGCCCAACGCACCGGCGCGCGATCGGCACAGCGACCCTCTTCGTCGAAAGACACCGTCCTCCGATGCCTGAGTTCTCGAAAATTGTACGCTCGCTATTTTCCCCGGAAAGCTGGCATGGTTTATACTGGTGATGGAAATAGGCCGTGGGGGCGCGCATCGGACCGTCAGGTATTGGGGCGGTACGGCAGGCGGGCCCGGGATCGGCGGGAACGATTAACAGGTGTGGGGCATCATGCGCATTTACATTGCAGGCCAGAAGGCGCTCGGACAGCAGGTCTACGATCTGTGTGTCAAGAGAGGCCATGAAATCGCGGGCGTCAGCGCGCCGGCCTATTCGGGCGACGGCGAGACGCCCGATCGATTGCGGGCATCGGCGGAAAAGGACGGCGTGCCGTGGCTGGAATCCGGAAAACTGAACGCGGAAACCCTGCCGGACGGCGTCGACATCATCGTTGCCGCCCACAGTCATGATTTCATCAGCAAGAAGACGCGCGAGGCCGCAAGGCTGGGCGCGATCGGCTACCACCCGAGCCTGTTGCCGCTGCATCGCGGACGGGACGCCATCGTCTGGACGATCCATATGGGTGAAAAGGTGACGGGCGGTACGGTGTACTGGATGAACGATGTCATGGATGGCGGCGATATCGCGGCGCAGGAGCATTGCTTCGTGCGGCCGGGCATCAACGCCGGCGATTTGTGGCGCGAAACGCTCTTCCCGCTCGGGCTGAAGCTGTACGAGAAAGTGCTCTCCGATTTGGAGCAGGGCATCGAGGTTCGCGAGCCGCAAAACCACGACCTGGCGACGTGGGAGCCGTCCTGGCACCGGCCGAAATTGAAACGCCCCGATCCGGAGACCTGACATCCCGCACTTCGGAGCATGTGCGTGCCATGAGGCAACCGCTCCTCCCGCGCACCGACGCCTCCGTCGTGATCGCGGTCAATGAAGGACCATAAGCCCAGCGCCACGGCCCAATTCGTCGCCACGGGCGTGTTCTACACCGCGACACACCCGCGCCTCGGTATCGAAGTGCCGAAGCAAATGGCCGAGCTGAACGAGCGCATGCTTCAGACAGGCACGCAAATCGATCTTCGCGGACAGTTCGGTCGAGGTTGGGTCCGCTGGCGCAGCGGAGTGCTCCAACGATTCGCTGTCCCGGGCTTCTACCTGCACTTCGTCCTGCGCAAGCGCTGGATCGAGACCCTGGCGCGCGAGGCAATTGACCGCGGAACCTCGCAGGTCGTGATCCTGGGCGCCGGGCTGGACACTTTGAGCCTGCGCCTGGCCGAGACGAATCCCGAATGCACGTTCCTCGAAGTGGACTTGCCCGGTTTTAGTAGAGAGACATTGTCTCATTTTTGGCCGTCATGGCCTCGAATGCGATCGGCGATTGATAGCCGAGCGCGGAGTGGCGTCGACGGGGATTGTAGAAGCCGTCGATGTAATGGCCAATGGCTT
>JBFFGE010000218.1:0-7297 GCA_041557595.1 Alphaproteobacteria bacterium | reverse complement strand
CGAACACGGCATGACGGTCGGCGGCGGCTCGAAGCTGCTGGGCGCGGAGGAGGACCCGGTCCCCGAGGCGCAGCGTGTCGGTTTTCCGATCCTGATCAAGCCCGCGGCCGGCGGCGGCGGTATCGGCATGTTGCCGGCAAAGGACGAGGCGGAGCTCGTCGATGCGGTCAAGCGCGCGCGCTCAATGGCCGAGCGGGGCTTTGGCAACGGCGATGTCTATCTCGAACGACTGATAGAAAAACCGCGCCATATCGAGTTTCAAATGCTGGGCGACAAAAACGGCACCGTGCGGCATTTGTTCGAACGCGATTGTTCGGTGCAACGCCGGCATCAAAAAGTGATCGAGGAAGCGGTGGCGCCGGGCGTGCCGCGCGAGGTCATCGGCAAACTGGCCGATGAAATCGCCGAAACCCTGAGCGCCCTCGGCTATGACAATATCGGCACGGTGGAAATGCTGATGGCGCCCGACGGCAGCTTCAGTTTCCTCGAGGTCAATACCCGCCTGCAAGTCGAGCATGGCGTGACCGAGGAGATCACCGGGATCGATCTGGTCGCAGCCCAGATTCGCTCCGCCGCCGGCGAGTCCGTGGGCGATATCCTGCCCGATGAAATTGTCCTGAACGGCGCGGCGATTCAGGCGCGCGTCTATGCCGAGGATCCGAAGACATTCTTCCCGTCGCCCGGAACGCTTGAGGTTTTCCGGCCGCCGCAGGACGCGTCCGTTCGTATCGACACGGGATATGCCGAGGGACGGGAGGTGACGCCGTTCTACGATCCCCTGCTTGCGAAGGTCATTGTCCGCGCCGAGACGCGCGACAAGGCGATCGATCGCTTGTGCGATGCGTTGACCGAATTCGAGGTGCGTGGTGTAAAGTCCAATATTCCCGCGCTTCTGCAGCTGCTGAAGTCCGATGAATTCAAGGCGGGCGACGTTCACACCGGGCTGATCCAGTCCGTGATTTCCCGATAGACGCAACCCCGATAGACGCAACAAGGAAAGGCCAGGACCCCAACGATGGCAAAGGAAGAAATTCAGTCGGAAGTAACCGGCACGGTCTGGAAGATAGAGTCCAAAGTGGGCGACAAGGTATCCGACGGCGATACGCTGATGATCCTCGAATCGATGAAGATGGAAATTCCGGTCATCTCGACCGAGGACGGCACGATCACCGAAATTCTGGTGAAGGAAGAGGATCCGGTCGCCGAGGGACAGGCCGTGGTCGTCATCGAGCTCGACTGAGATAGTCCCGGCCGGTTAGCGGAAGGCACCCGATGAGCTGGAAACGCTCGCGCGACGAACTCGACAAACGCCGCCGCTGGGCGGAAGCGCAGGGCGGTGCGGCAAATGTCGAGCGCCAGCACGCGCAGGGCCGCTTGACCATTCGCGAACGGATCGACGGTTTGGTCGACGCGGGCTCGTTCCAGGAAATCGGCAAGCTAACCGGCGCGGAGGCGTATGTCGGCGCTGCCTTGAAGCACGTCACGCCGGCGCCCTATGTCATGGGGCTCGCGGAAATCAACGGCCGTCCGGTCGCCGTCGGCGGCGAGGATTTTACCGTTCGCGGCGGCACCACCGCGCGGCTCGACAAGCGCAAGGGCGGGCAGGGCGGCTTTGTCGAGGATCTCGCCCACCAATACCGGATTCCCCTGGTCAATCTCATCGACGGGGCGGGCGGCAGCGTCACGTCGGCGAAAAGTCGCGGCCATACGGTCTTCCCGGGTGTGGATAGTTTCGACCGCTCGATCGACTTGATGGGCGAGGTTCCCGTCGTGTGCGCCGTGTTGGGGTCCGCCGCCGGCGGACCGGCCGGCCGGGCCATCCTGTCCCATTGGTCGGTCATGGTGAAGGACACCAGCCAGATCTTTGCGGCCGGGCCAGCGGTGGTCGAACGCTCGCTCGGCCAGAAATTGACCAAGGAGGAGCTCGGCGGCTCGGCAGTGGCGGTCGACAAGGCCGGCAGCATCGACAATCTGGCGGAGTCGGAAGAGCACTGCTTCGAGCTGATTCAGCAATTCCTGAGCTACATGCCGCAAAACGTCTGGGAATTGCCGCCGACCGTGTCGAGCGACGATCCCGTCGACCGTTGCGAGGATGCCTTGGGGTCGATCGTGCCCGAGGAGCGCCGCCGCGCCTACGACATGCGGCGTCTGATCGATCTGATCGTCGACACGGGGTCCCGGTTCGATGTCCAGCCGCGGTTCGGCAAGGCGCTGATCACCTGCCTTGCCCGCTTGGATGGCCGCGTCGTCGGCATCATCGCCAACAACCCCATGGTCTATGGCGGCGCGATGGACGGTCCGGCGGCGCGTAAGCAGGTTCGCTTCATCGAGATGTGCGAAAATTTCCACATCCCGCTGGTCTTCCTGGTCGATGTGCCCGGATTCATGGTCGGGCTTCAGGCGGAGGAAGCAGGCGTGCTGCGCGACGGCATGCGCGCGGTCTATGTCGCCTCGCAGGCGACGGTGCCGGTCATTACCCTGGTTATTCGCAAATGCTACGGCATGGCAGGCATGGCGACGTGCCACAAGCGCGGCCTGGAATACCGTCTCGCCTGGCCGTCGGCGGAGTGGGGGTCGCTGCCGATCGAAGGGGGCGTCGCGGTCGCCTACCGGCGCGAAATCGCCGCGGCGCCGGATCCGAAGCGGCGGGAACGGGAACTCGAGGAAGAGTTGCGTGAATACAGTTCACCAATGCGCGCCGCGGCGGCGTTCGGTGTCGAAGACATGCTGGATCCGCGGGAAACCCGGCCGTATCTGTGCCGGCTCGTCAAACTTGCCCAGTCCCGGCTGGGTACCGATTTAGGGCCGAAACCGAAGATCGGCGTGCGGCCCTAAGCGACCGCTACCGGCTTGTCGGTCGTCGCCGATTGCACGATGGCCTCGAAGACCGCGACGCCGTGGATTGCCTGATCATTCGGCAGGGGATAGGGCGCGCCGCCGCTGACCGCGTCGGCGAAGGCTTCCAGTTCCGCCTTTTCCTTGTCGAACTTGGGAAAATCGATTCGTTCGACGCCACCGACGACCGGGCGGTGGGTGAAGGTAAGCTCGTCGCGGATTTCGATCGAGCCTGCGGAACCGAAGACCTCGATGCGCTGGGTCGGCACGGTGGCGGCAAGCGTGCCGAGATAGCCGGTCATGCCGCTTTCGAATTCGAACAGCATCGGCGTCGTGTCGTCGATATCGACCGTCAGGGCGCGGCGCTTGCTGATTGCGCGGACCGTCTTGATGGACCCGAACAGGCCGATCACCGCGTCGACCATATGGATGCCCATGCCGCCCATGCCGCCGGCGGGGCTTTCGCTGCGATCGGAACGCCAACCGTCGGACGGGTAACTCATGGCGCCGGAGCCCGAGAAATTGGTCTCTACATGCAATATAGTTCCCAGCGCACCGGACGCGAGGCGCGACTGCAGTTCGCCGATCGATGGTAAAAACCGCCGGTTGTGGCCAAGTGCAAGAACGACGCCTGCGGCATCGGCGGCGGCGACTGCGTGTTCGGCGCTGGCTTTTGTCAGCGTAAAGGGCTTTTCGACGAAGACGTGTTTTGCGGCCTTTGCGGCGGCGATGATCTGTTCCGCGTGCTGCTGATGCGGCGTCGCAAGCACGATCGCGTCGATGGTATCGTCGGCAAGCAGAGCGTCGTAATCGCCGCTCAAGGGAAAGCCCTGCCGGTCGGCATAGGCCTGGGCCTTCGACAGGGTTCGCGTGACGCCTGCCGTGAACTGGATTTTCTTGCTGTGTCCCTGAACCGAATCGACCAACACCTGACCCCATCGGCCGAGGCCGACGATCGCTGCATTCAACATGAAATGTTCCGTGTTTGAGTTTGACCGGCGGCCACTATCGCGCGCGTCGCGGCATGCGGCAAGCATGCCGTGCGACGGGCGTCTGGCGCGTCCTGACGACGGGGAGGGATGGGTCAGCTGGCTTCCGAAAGCTGCGCCAGTCGGTCCTGAAGCCGGCTCAAGAGGCCGTCAATTCCGTGTTTGCGAAGGATCGACTCGAATTCGGATCGCTGGGTAACCGCCATGCTGATCCCCTCGACATAGATGTCGATAATTTTCAGCCGATCATCGACCCGGCGTACGCGCCAATTGGCGTCAAAACCATTTCCGCCCTCGCGCTCGATCCGAGTATGCACGATGACGTCGCGGCGTCCCGCATCCGTGGTTTTGATGACCCTGAAGTTCTCGCCCGCATAGCCGCCGAGCCGCACGGAATAGGTCCTCAGAACCCATTGGCTGAACAATTTCTGGTACCGTGCCCGCTGTGTCTCGTCCATCTTGCGCCAGTATCCGCCGACGACGAAGCGGCCGATCTTGTCCATGGCGAAGTCGTTTCGCAGCAACTCTCGGAACTTGTCTTCTCGCTGTCGCAGCGAACCGTTCGGCGTCGACAGAACCTGGATCGCCTGATCCGCGAGGTTCTTGATGAAATGGGACGGGTCCGCAGCCGAACTATCCGAACTGGCCGCAGCAGCGTGCGTTGCGCTTGCCGTTATGAGCAAGAGGGACGCAAAAACCGGAATCGATACGTCGCGAAAGCGCATCTTTTGATACCACCCAAAAATGACACTTCTTACGCTTTGATACGTTTTTGTTCTTATCTCGTTGGGTAGAAATATAGCGGCAATTGATCGTGGATTTAAGTAAATTGCTCTGAAATTTTGGGCTATCTCGCAAGTAATTGATATCAGGATGTGAATTTTTTCGGATCAAAAACCATTCACGGCCAATTGCCTATCCGATCGGATTACTCCTTTCCAGCAATCCGCAGCGGCGATGCGCCGGCGGCGCGGCTCCCGTCAAGCCGGGACCGGGTAATTTCCACCCCGACGCTGGTGGCTTCTTCGATCGCTTCGAGTTTCTCGATGCGGATGGTGACTTGCCGGACGCGCGCATCGGCGAGGCACAGCGCTGCCACCTGATCGGCCAGTGTTTCAGCAAGTTTCACGTGTCCGCGCGCCGCCAGGGCGCGAATCTCATTGATGATTTTTTCGTAGCATAGAACCTCCTCATACTTGTCCGCCGTAGGGTCGGGGAGTTCGGAAACCTGAAGATCCAGATTTAGCCGGATGCGTTGCCGGCGATTTTCCTCGTGACGCCAGACACCGATCTGCCAGGGCAGAACGAGATCGCGCACGAGGATCCGATATGTCCGCGGGTCGTCCGGTTCGGGGGCGTCGTGCGCCGCGCCGGCGCCGTCATACGGGTCAGGAGTAACTTTCAAATGCCGGGGCCTCCCTGCGTCGGGTTGTCGTCGGTGCCGCGTCCAACCCGGCGCCCGGTGCGGCCGCGTGCGGGCTTGCGGTCTGATTAGACAGGTATCATATCCTTGTTCGGACTTCCTCGGTAAAGTGCCGCGCGGCGGCTATCGAGTCGACGAAATTCCCGAGGTACGCATGCGGCTGACCGACCGGTTCGATTGGGGACAACGAAGTCATGTCATGGGCATCGTCAACGTGACCCCGGATTCGTTCTCGGGCGACGGTCTGTTGGCGGAGGCGGATTGGGTCGAACGGGCGGTTGCCCTTGCCGGAGCATTCCTCACGGCCGGCGCGGACATTCTGGACATCGGCGGCGAAAGCACGCGTCCTGGCTCCGACGCGGTGTCGGTCGAAGACGAAGTGGCTCGGGTTTGTCCTGTCATGGAGGCGCTCTCGACCACCTATCCGGACGCCGTGCTGTCGGTCGATACGTCCAAGGCCGCCGTGGCTGAGGCGGCCCTGGAGGCGGGGGCGACACTCATCAATGACGTCTGGGCGCTGAAAGGCGATCCGGATATGGCCCACGTGGCCGCCGCCAGCGGCGTGCCGGTCGTGCTGATGCATAACCGCAGCAGGCCCCGCGATATCGAATCCGATCCGAAGCTGGGCGGTCGGTATCTCGGTGCGCATTATGAGCACTTGATCGAGGAGGTTTCGGCGGAATTGCAGGCATTGGCAGCGGATACGATTGCCGCCGGCGTGGATCCCGCGCAAATAATCCTGGATCCGGGTATCGGCTTCGGCAAGACCGTGACGCAGAATTTGGCGCTCATCAATCATCTGGATCGTTTCAAGTCGTTAGGGTATCCGCTGCTGGTTGGGCCGAGCCGTAAGTCGTTTATCGGGCATGTCCTGAACCTCGGTCCCGACGATCGGGAGGAAGGAACCGCGGCCGCGATTGCGATAGGCATCCTGCGCGGGGCGGATATCGTGCGGGTGCACGATGTCGCGACCGCGGTTCGCATTGCCCGCATGTCCGACGCAATCCTGCGTGCGCCGGCGGATGGCGGCGCGACCGGTCGGGATCGCGCCTGATGGTGGATGCTTATATTGCGCTTGGCAGCAATCTGGGAGACCGGCGGGGGAACCTGGAGCGGGCCGTAGCGGCATTGTCCGATTACCTGGAAATTCGCGCGCGTTCTTCCGTTCTGGAAACGGCGCCGCAATATCTCGAAGCGCAGCCGGATTTTCTCAACATGGTGCTGATGGGGCGAACGGAAATTGCGGCGGCGGATTTGCTGGCGGCCCTGCAATCGCTGGAGCGTCGGCTCGGTCGGATGCCGTCGGCGCGATTCGGGCCTCGCGTCATCGATATCGATATTTTGTACTATGGCGATCACGTTATCGACCTGCCCGATCTACAGGTGCCCCATCCGCGTTTGCACGAGCGTTTATTTGTACTTCGGCCGTTGTTGGAAATAGCGCCGGATTTCCGCCATCCGCAGATTGCGAAAACGACTCGCGAAATGATCGAAACACTCGATTCAAGACTTCAGGAAGTTACCGTGGCGAAATGTCGCGATTAATGGAAAAATAATAACCTTGCATTACAAATATAAAATGCCCAATTATTATAATGTGGCATTTATCCTAAAAGATTGTGGGTCGTGATTATGTTGGCTATGAAATGTCTGATTGACGAAAATCGAATTCAGCGCATGCGGTCGCGCGAAGCCGCGTGGTTCCGGGGCTTGCGTCATTCGGCGCAGGTGACGTCCAGCGAACTCGCGGAGCAGGTTGGCGCTGAGGTCGAATTGATTGAGGCCTTGGAAGCCGGCGAGAAGGAAGTTCCCGCCGCGCTGTATCCGGATTTCGCCATGGTTTTCGGCGTTTCTGTTCAAAATTTCGCCAAGACCTGTCTTATGTATGAGAAGCCGAGCGCTTATGAGGCGCTGTTTGGCGCTCTGCCCGAAGAGAGCCGCGCCGCCGCCTAGATGTGGAGCCTCAACAGGTTGTCCCGGTTGATCCGGAGTCGACTGATTGGCGTCTTGTCTTTTATTCCGCCATGGGGTCGATGCCAATTATACATAT
>JBFFGE010000217.1:0-7343 GCA_041557595.1 Alphaproteobacteria bacterium | reverse complement strand
CAATCCCGAGCGAACCGAAACGGTTCGCGACAACGTATTTGCGTAAAAACCGGGAGTTAGACCATTTCATAGGAGTCATTTTAAACAAGAAATGGTCTAGAACCGCCAGATATTCCCGGGCTCGTCCCTGAAGCTGTGGTCGCGCGGAATTCGGCGCGCCATATCAAGCGCCAGCGGCGCCGCTTCCAGCACCTGGTTATAGATCGTCTCGGGCAGGTCGAGCCCCGCATTGGCAAGCGCCCGATCGACCCGATTTCGTGTCTCGTCATCGATCCCGGAGATGTCCGTCGTCATCGGCGGCGCATCGACCGGCAGCGGGTCGGCGCCTGCCACCAATTCCGGCCGCCGGCCTCGCCAGGGGGTTGCTTTCTCATAGGCATGTCCGGCCTTGAGAACGGTGGCGTCGTCGAACGGACGGCCGACCACCTGCATGGCCAACGGCAAGCCCTCGTCGCTATAGCCGATGCACTGCGCCAGGGCGGGGCCGCCGGTAACGTTGAAAACAGTGGTAATCTTGCCTTTCGGCTTCCAGAAGCTGACCGTGCTGTGATCGTCGAGCCGTGGCGCCGGCCCGTAGGTCGACGGCGTGATCAGCACGTCGAAGCGGTCATAGATCGGCGCCATCGCGGCAACCAATCGACGCCGCGCCTTTTGCGCCTGCACATAGTCCTCCGCCGTAAACAGGCAGGCGGGCAAGACGCGGCCGCGAAAATCGAAACCGAAATCGCCCGGCCGCTCCCGCAGGGTGGGGGCATGAATCGAAAACAACTCTGACTCCGCAATCACCAGTTTGACGTCGGCATACACTTGCATCGGCTCCAGCCGCACATCCTCGACCTTCGCGCCGAGATCGCGGAAAACGGCGATCGCATCTTCCATTGCGGCGCTCAAGGCGTCGTTCGCGGGCAAATCCTCTTCCCAGAAATGCCGCACAACGCCGACGCGCAGCCCGTGGATATCGCCGTCCAGCGCCGCCCGATAGTCGGGGATCGGCGCTTTCGCGCTCGCCGGGTCTTTCGCATCGTGACCGGCCAGAACCTGCAGCAGAATTGCGCAATCCTCCACCGACCATGTCATCGGGCCCGCGTGGTCGAAGGTGAAGGAATTCGACAGGATGCCGAACCGGCTGATCAAACCGTAGGTGGGTTTGAGTCCCGCGATGCCGCTCAGCCCCGATGGCGTGCGGACCGACCCGCCGGTATCGCTGCCGAGCGCCGCCGGCAACAGTCCGGCCGCCACCGCGGCGCCGGAGCCGCTGCTCGACCCGCCGGTAAAGCAATCGGTTTTCCAGGGATTGCGCGCCGGCGGCCAGGGCAAGTCGAAGGATGGGCCGCCATGGGCGAATTCATGGGTCGACAGCTTGCCCATCAGCACCGCGCCGGCCGCATGCAGTTTCGCGGTCGTCGTGGCATCTTCATCCGGCACCCTGTCGGCGCGCGTCTTGGAGTGCCCGGTGGTGCGGATACCCTTGGTGTCATAGATATCCTTCAGGCCAAACGGAATGCCGTGCATTGGGCCGCGATAGCGGCCGGCGGCGATTTCCGTCTCGGCGGATTTAGCGGCCGACAATGCGTGATCGCCCGTCACCAAGAGAAAGGCGTTCAATTGCGGGTTCAGCGCCTCGATCCGGCGCAGCAACGCTTCGGTCAATTCGACCGGCGACAGATCCTTGGCCTCGATGGCGGCGGCCATTTCGGCAACGGTCATAAAATGAAGATCGTCAGACATCGCACGTCCTCCCCTGAAGGCCGCATGAATGGGCCGTTTTTCCGATTTCCGGAAAGTATGAAGCGAAAGCCGCGACGGCACAAATCGCCGCACATTGGCCACGACCGGAATCAGCGGACGAAGCGCGCCACCACCTTGTGAAAGGTCAGGCCCTGCACGACGATGGAGAAGATGACCACGCTATAGGTGATGGCGAGGATCGTTTGCTTCTCCGGAATATCCGGCAGCGACAGCGCCAGGGCAACGGAAATACCGCCGCGCAAGCCACCCCAGACCAGCACCGGCACGGCGCCCTTGGTAAATTCCCGCCGCAGCTGCAAAGCGGTCAGGGGCGTGGCGACCGCAACAAATCGGGCGAATAGGACAATCGGAATTACCGCCGCCATAAGCCAGGCGATATCGACCGAAAACGAAATCACGATCACTTCGAAGCCGATCAACAGGAACAGCGCAGCGTTCAGGATCTCGTCCAACAGGTTCCAAAACGTTTCGATGTGGTCGCGCGTCTTCTCGCTCATCGCGAACCGCGACCCATGATTGCCGATCAGCAGGCCGGCCACGACCACCGCGATCGGCCCCGAAACGTGCAGCGCAAAACCGACGCTATAGGTCATCATCACCAGGGCGAGCGTGATGATGACTTCGAGATTGTACTCATCGATCGACTTCATCGCCCGATAGGCGACATAGCCGGTCGCCAGGCCCAGCACCGCGCCGCCTACCGCCTCCAACAGAAATAACTTGGCAATGCCCATCGCGGTAATCGGCGCCGCATCGCCGGCGCCGCTGGTCGCGATCGCCACCATGATGGTGAAGACGACAACGCCGACGCCGTCGTTGAACAGGCTTTCGCCCGCGATCTTGGCCCGCAGGGACTCCGGCACCTTGATGGTCTTTAGTATGCCCATCACGGCAACCGGATCCGTCGGCGAAATCAACGCACCGAACACCAGGCACCACGGCAACGGGATCGCGATGCCGATCTGATCGGCTAACAGGAACACCGCGTAGCCGACGACGAATGTCGACAGGAGGACGCCAACGGTCGCCATGATGCCGATCGCCCATTTACGGCTGAGCAGCTCGTCCAGATCGACATGCAGCGCGCCCGCAAACAGAAGGAAGCTCAGCATTCCCTTCATCAGCGTGTCGTCGAAGTCGATCTTTTCCAGCACCGCCTTGATCGGCCGCTCGAATTGCAGCGTATCGAGGACCAGATCGAGCATCACGACCGACACCGAGACGGCGAGAGCAATGACCACCAGCCCGATTGTCAACGGCAGGCGCAACCAACGATGATTGAAATATCCGAATACCGCCGCGAGCGTCAGCACGATGGCGGAAATGTCGAACAAGGATAACTCGAGCATGGCGAGCGGTTAGCTCCCAAATTTCAATGCTGTCGGGGCCTCGGAACGGCCGTGGTCAGCCGCGGCACAGTTCCGCGATATCGCGAAGGCTATCCCGCTGTTCCAGCCGGCCGACCGCTTCGACCACTGCTTCCGCCTTATTGGCGCCGATGACTGGATCGGCCAGGTCCCGGAACTTGGCCGACAGACGCAGCCATTGCCGTTCCTGATCGTCTTCCGCGATACTGACATCCTTCATCTCGCGCAGCACGAGACCGTCCTGCGTCGAGACGATCACTTCCGAATTGGCGTGTTCCCATTTCGATTCGGGAATCACCCTAGTCTTGTCGCGCAAGGCCACGACGGTGTCGTCCTGGCAGATTTCTTCGTTGTAATTCGCGGTATTGCCCGTGTTTTCGCCCGCCAGCGCCATTGCCGTCGTGACCCGCAGGCTGAACTTGGCTTCGAGGCCCGTGGTCGGTTCCAGAATATTGCACATCTTGAGATAGCTTTCGGGCACGCGCACTTCGATTTTCTCAATTCGCTCGGGCGTTAAGTTGTGCTGCTCCCGTAACGCCAGCGCCGCCTCGATCGAGGCGTGGGTGCCGTAGCAGGCGGCGTGATATTTGAACAGGATACCGCGCGCGTGGAAGGTTTCACCCAACCCGTCCAGCGCCAGATCGGGCTGGAATTCATCGGTCTGGGTGTCCCCGAAGCCCTGGACGCATTCGAGGATTTCCGGATTGCTGCTGAAACCGCGCTTGGCCAGCAGCGCGGCGCGCAATCCGTTGGCCGCCGCCTTGCCCGCATGCAGCGGTTTGCACATCGTGCCGAAATTGCTCTTGAGCCCCGCCGCCTGCGTACCCGCGATACCATAGGCGATAACACATCGATCGACATCGAGACCCAGCATGTGGGCCGCTGCCGCCACCGCGCCGAAGGTGCCGACGGTGCCGGTGGTGTGCCAGCCTTTCTGATAGTGGCTTTCGCCCATCGTGGCGCCGATGCGGCATTCCGCTTCGACACCCGCGATGAACGCGGTGATGAAGTCGCGGCCGCTGTGATCGTCGCGCTCGGCCAGCGCCAGGATCGCCGGCACCACGGGCACCGTCGGATGCCCCGGCATGATCAGATTGACGTCGTCATAGTCGAGCGCATGGGACGCCGATCCGTTGAGCAGCGCCGCCTGCACCAGGGAGGTCATGAACGCGCCGCCGATGACCGTCGCCTGCTCGCGCCCTCCCTCTTCCTTGGCCTCCGCCTGAAGGATCCGGCTCAAATCCTCATCCGCGCCCGCAAGGGTAACGCCCAGCCAATCGATCAAGCAGCTCTTGGCGATCGAGACGACGTCCTTGGGCAAACGATCGAAGGTCAGCGAAGCGCTGTTTTCCGCGATCTTTCGCGTAAGTCCCGCGGCGTCGGGTCGGTCGAAGGCAGGTTGGGCCATGGTCAAATCCCCATCTGTGGAAGGCATCGAATATCGGACGAAATCGGCGACCGCAAAATTGGCACAGAGTGGCCGCCCTTGTCGAGACGGGGCTGACGGTCGTGGACCGGTCGGTCGAGAAACAGCGGATTTGCAAGGAAGTCAGCGCCCAAACCGGCGCAACGAATTCCCGGAACGGCTCAATCCACAGCCAACAACGCCATGAAATCGTCGACCGCCCAGGCCTCAAACGCCATCCGGTCGTCGAACAGCGCCAAAAGCCGTCGTTCCGTTTCCGGCCGTATCCGTCCGGCGGTATTCTTGCGAAACTTCGCCGCGAGCAGCGGCTTGCCTTCGGTGCGCCGCGATGCGTGCCCCAACGGATAATATACCGTGCTGATCTCGCTCTCTTGCCCATCCTTGTAGAAGATTTGCACTGCATGGGGATTTGCGGGGTTCTTGACATCATAGAAAGCCGCCGTGAAAGCCGGGTCTTCGCGAACGACCATCTTGGTGCGCAATTCGTCGATGCGAGGATCGGCGGCCGCTTCGTCCTCGTAATGAAACGAGTCCAAATCGCCGTGAATGAGCCCGATCGCGACAATGAACTGCAAGCAATGATCCCGATCGGCGGGATTGTGCAACGGCCCTTCCTTGGCAATTTGGTTGATACAATATTGATGCGCGGCGATCTCGACCCGTTCGATGTCATCCAGACGATTCAACGCTTCGTCATGCAGGCGGACCGATGCCTCCATCGCCGATTGAGCATGAAAGCCGGCGGGCCATGTTTTAAACAACACATGTTCCATCACATGCGAACCAAGCTCGCGGATGAACGCAAACGCCTCGCCCTTGTAGTAGGCGTCGAAATAGCCGTGCTTGGCCGCGCTGAGCACGGTCGGATACCCCATTTCATCCTTGAGCGCCATCGACGCAAGGCGCACGCCGCGTGACGTCGCATCCGCCGCCGCCCAACTCTTGCGCCAGCCGACATTTGGCGCGTGGCGATAGGCGCGCAGGGAGGGCCCATCGGCGAAGGCGTTCGATACCCCATTGATGATTTGATCCCGATTGCCGCCCATGAGCTGCGCGACCACCGCCGTGCTGGCGACTTTGGTATGATTGTCGCAGTCGTAGCCGAATTGGTTGCAGCCGTTCACTTGCGCGAGGTTGCCCTGAATTTCATGCGCCTTGATCATGGCGGTGAGGACGTCGGCCATGGTGAAGGACGCCGCGCCCCGCGACCGCCGTCGGCGCGACAGGAAATCCGTTATGGCGAGAATACCGCCGAGATTGTCGGACGGGTGGCCGCCTTCCTTTCCGAAGTATGAATCGTTGAAATCGAGCCAGCGGTTCAGCGCGGAAATATTGAAAGCGGCGGTCGCGGGATCGAGTTCGAAAGCGGTACCCGGCACCCGCGCTCCATCCGGCACCACCATATCGTCGACAGGCGGGCCCAACACTTTCGCGCAGTCCGGATGATCGTGCGCCGGAAAGCCGCAGCCTATCGCATCGAAGAAGCAGAGATGTGCGGTATCGCGCGCCAAAATGCCTTCGGCGGCAAAGCCGAGCACGTAGTCGGCAATTTGTTGCAGAATGGTGTCCGGCGGCGGCCGGGTGTCCTTCCCGGAGTCAGGCGTTACAGCCACGAAGATGCCTCTTCCGTCACGAGCGGAGTGCAATCTAGATCATAGGCGACGATACATTCCCGGGAAATCTCAAATGCCGATTCCGCGAGTAGCGCGGCACGCTCAGCGCCAGCTTCGAAGATGCACGCCGTTATCGCATCGCGATAGCGGCCAGGGAGACTCGATGGCGAGCCCATAGACCCGAGTGCAATTGGTCAAATCTTTACGACTCGCTTTACCTGCTGCAGCAAATCTTCGAATACCAACGGCTTTTCCAGATAGGCGATCGCACCGCACCGCCCGATCAAATCTCGCTCGAGGGCATAGTCTTTTTCACCGTCGAATCTATGCGCGGTCATGACAATGACCGGAATGTCCTGCGTTAGCTGATTGCGCCTGATTTTCGCAATCATGTCGGCGCTGCTTGCGCCCGGCATTACGTGGTCCGTGATAATCAGATCCGGATTTTCCGTCATCGCTTTCGCATAACCTTCCTCGGCGTCGAATGCGGTAATGACCGTCACCCCGAACGCCTGCAATCTGGCCTTCACCAGCGATCGCATATTCGAATCATCGTCAACCACCAGGATCGTGCGCTCTTCGCTCGATGTCTTGCGTTCAGGCAAATTGTCTGCGAAATCGCTGATATCATGATCAGGGTCATCGAGCGCGATTTGCCGAAGACGTTGAATCAAATTTGACAATTTTTGCCCATCGGCGGCGCCAACCGGCCTGCCCGCTGCCAGAGCCGTTTCTATGATGCGCTCTATGCCCTGCGCACAGGTGCTGATGCCCGGATAGCCGAACGTCCGACCGGAACCGGCGAGGCTATGCGACAACCGATGCAGTTCGCGCAGGATCCCCGACGTTTGGTCCTCCATGCTTGTGGTGCACCAAACCTCTTCGAGCGAATCGATCTTATCAAGCAACCCATTTGCATAGCTCGCTTGAAGATTTGAAATTTGCTGTTTTACACTTTCGTTCATTTGATCATGCTGCATGGCAAAACGTATTCCATTTGGTCTGAATTTCCGCCGATAGCTTCTGCGGATCATACGGCTTGGTGATGATATCGATCGCGCCCAATTCCAGGAGCCGCTGGACTTCCTGATACTGCGCCTTGGCAGTCATGAAAATGACAGGAGTAACGGCATTTTCCGGCAATGTGCGGAGCGCTTCGAGCGTCATTGGGCCGTCCATCTCGGGCAT
>JBFFGE010000216.1:0-7347 GCA_041557595.1 Alphaproteobacteria bacterium | reverse complement strand
GGAAGTGATGCAGGTGGACAAGGTCCAGGAAATCACCGTTGCCCGCCGCGCCGCCGTCGCACACGCGGTCTTCACGCCGCAACGCCGCCATCCGGTCGAAGTGACCGCTGACGAGGAAACCCATCTCGTGCGGTGGCTTTCGAAAGTTCTCGGCGCGCCGCTCCGCGCGCCCCGGCTCGGGGAATTCGGATTTTCGCTCGTCGGCGGGCGGCTCCTGTCGGCCGAAGTCGGCCCGGCGGCGCAATTCATGTACCAGGACGAAAAGCGCCGCCGCATCACCTTGTACGTCGTGACCGACGCGCGCTGGCAAGGAACGACCGAATTCCGCTTTGCGAAAGAAGGACCGGTATCGGTATTTTACTGGATTAACGGGCCGATCGGTTACGCCATGACCGCCGAGTTGTCGCGCCCGGAACTCCTGCGGATCGCGCGCGCCGTCTTCGACGAATTGCATCCGGCGCAAAAACCGAAATAGGCGATTTCCCATCGAAACGTTGCGCACAGATGCATCGATCGCGTGGATGCGGTGCCGCCGGAAAAATCGTGTGATAATTTGTTTTGGGCGATGCGGAATAATTCGCCGGATGAAGTGTTAATATATGTGCGGGTCGTATGGTTCCCGCCAGGGGCCGATCCGCAACTGTTTGCGACAGTTTCGGATCGGACGACCCATTCAACGGCCGTAAGATACCGGTAAAACGTTGTCAGAACGCGATAGGCGGCCATCGCCTGACGACATTGGAGGGAGAGTAAATATGCGTCCCGCGAACTTACTCACAAGAATCTTCACCATCACCGCACTTGCCGGAATTTTGATCTTGCCGGCGTGCATTTCCAGCGCCGTCGACGGCTCCGACGCGATCAAGGAACGCAAAGCCTTGATGAAATCGATTTCCAAGGAATGGAAGCCGATCAAGGAATACGCGAAAAGCGGTGCCGGTTCGGCAGCGGATGTCGCCAAGCACGCGGCGGCGATCAATGGCATGGCCAAGAAGATCAACGCCCTGTTTCCGAAAGGCAGCGGCCGCGGCAACTTTTCCGACAAGGAAACGCGCGCATTGCCGGCGATCTGGAAAGATTGGAATGGATTTACCAAAGCGACCAGCGTTCTCGAAGACGAAAGCGCGAAGCTGATCAAAGTTGCCGGAACCGGCGACCAAAAGGCGATCGCCAAGCAGGTTGGGACGATGGGCAAGAATGGCTGCGGCGGCTGTCACAAACCGTTCCGCGGCGCGAAGGTAAAATGAGTCGCCCGCGCACCTTTCGGGCGCTCCACACCGCCCGAAGGGTGCAGGGATTTTCTGCCAAACGCACAGCGACGAGCCGCCCCCCGACACCCCGTCGTAGGACCCTCTCCCAAGCTCCCTTCGTGGCTGCGACGGGGTGCTCTCGCCTTGCGGTGGGGGCACGGTTCGCGCTGGACTCATTTCGACAATCGGAATGATTTAATCAAAAACAATGCACAGGGACGGCACATGAAATTTCCAACAATTTTGCTCGCCGCATCTGCCATCGGACTTGCGGCGTCAATCGCGGGGCCCGTTTCGGCCGCAAACGTAAAGATCACGCCGCTCGGCAGCCATGACGGCGAGTTTTGCCGCCTCGACCGGGCGTTGATCTTCGAGGATCCGAACGGCACGCGGATACTGTACGACGCCGGTCGCACGGTCGCCGGTCCGAAAGATCCGCGCCTTGGAAAAGTCGACGTGATCCTGGTCAGTCATATGCACGGCGACCACGTCGGCAACCAGCATACGAAGGCGGTCAATGCCGGTACGTGCGGCAAGCCCGATCGATCCGTCAAGGCAACGCCGAACTCCAGCACCGTCAACATCGCCCTGGCGAAAGGCTCCAAAATCGTCACCGGCAGCGAAATGCCGCGTTTTTTTGCCGGTAAGCTCAAGGTTTTTGCCGGTAAGCTCAAGGCCGGCGGTGGCAATCCGAAAAACTCGATGCTCGTTCGCTTCGGTGCAAACCGAACGGTCGGTGGCGTCGCGATCACCACCGTCCCGGCCGTACACAGCAACGGTCTCGCCGCCGATTTTATCGGCGGGACACTCGGTGATTCGATGAAAGCGGCGGGCATAACTGGCTATGTTGGGCCGCCGACCGGCTATGTGCTGCGCTTCACCAACGGGCTGGTCGTCTACCTGTCGGGAGATACCGGGATTACGGCCGAACAGGATACGGTTGTGCGCGGACATTAAGGGGCCAAGCTCGTCGTCATGAATATCGGCGACACTTTCACCACCGGTCCGACCGAAGCGGCTTATGTGGTCAACGATTTGATCAAACCTGCCTCGGTCATCGCATCGCATGCCAATGAGGAAGCGACCCGGGGCGGCAAAGTCCTGCCGGGCACACGCACCGAAAAATTCATCACGGCCAGCAAGGTGCCGGTTCACGTCCCGCTCAGCGGCAAAACCATGTCGTTCAACGGAAAAGGGAAATGCGTCTCCGGCTGCTGAACGCCGCGCAACCCTGCCTACCCAGATCGAGGGCGATGCGGTTTTCCGTATCGCCCTTTGATTTTGCCCGCGCCCGATGCGCCGATTCCAGGCGCGTTGCTTGACAGCACCGGCGGACACGCGATGCAATGGCGTCGAGCGCCGCCTTTCTCCCGAAATAACAATGGCCCGAGCATATGCCAAACGAATCCCTTCCCCCGAAATATGTGAGCGACTTCGACGAGGTCTTCGACGTCGTCGTGGTCGGTTTCGGCTACGCCGGCGGGGTCGCGGCAATCGACGCACACGATGCGGGCGCCAAGGTCCTGCTGGTGGAAAAGATGAAGACGCCCGGCGGCATTTCGATCTGTGCCGGCGGCGGCATCCGGCTGGCCAAAAACCGGGAAGCGGCACTGTCCTATTTCGAGGGGACCAATGACGGTACGACGCCGCGCGCGGTGCATGAAGCCTTCGTCGACGAAATGATGGGGTTGGACGACTACGTGCACACCCTCGCCGAAGTTAACGGCGGCAAGACGGTCACCATCGACCGCCAAGGCAACTACCCTTTTCCCGGACATGACGAGCTGTATTTCCTGGAAATCGGCGACATTCCCGGTTTCGACAGCGATACGACCTATCCGAGCGCCCGATCGCATCGCAACGGCACCAAGTTGTTCAAAGTGCTGGATGACAACATCGCCAAGCGAAAGATCGAAGTTCGGCTCGAAACGCCGGCACTCCGGCTGATCGCCGGCGGCGACGGCGAAATCCGCGGCATCTGGGTCGATGGACCGGATGGGCGCAAGGCGATCAAGGCGCGCCGTGGCGTGATCCTGGCCTGCGGCGGGTTCGAAGCCAATTACGAAATGCAGCGCCAGTACTGGCAGGTCAATCCGGTAATTTCGGCGGCCTTTCGCGGCAATACCGGCGACGGCATCCGCATGGCGCTCGATGTCGGCGCGGACCTCTGGCATATGTGGCACTATCACGGCTCATACGGTTTCCGGCATCCGGACCCGGACTATCCTTTCGGGATCCGGGTCAAGCGCCTCCCCGACTGGACGCCGACAGTGCGCGAGCCGGATGCGCCGATGGCTTGGATCCTTGTCGATAAACAGGGCCGGCGCTTCATGAACGAGTATGCGCCCTATGCCCAGGATACAGGGCACCGGCCGCTCGATCATTATGACACTGCTGCCATGGATTTCCCGTACGTGCCCTGCCACATGATCGTCGACGAGGAAGGGCGGAAGCTCTATCCGCTCGGCACCACGATCTTCAACGACAGCGACATCGAGCCTTATTTCTGGAGCAAGGACAACTTGAAGGAAGTCCAGAACGGCATCCTGAAGAAGGCGGATTCCCTCGATGAACTGGCCGGGCTTCTTGACTGCGACCCGGCGACGCTCGCGGGAACGATCGAGCGCTGGAATGCCGCGTGCGCGGCAAACACGGATGCGGACCACGGACGCAGCCCCAAAACCATGGTGCCGATTAAATCGCCGCCCTACTACACGGGCGAAATTTGGCCGGTGGTCTCCAATACCCAAGGCGGCCCGGTGCATGACGGCACCTACCGCGTGCTCAATCCATTCGGCGAAGCGATTTCCCGCCTGTTCGAAGCGGGCGAATGTGGAGGGATATGGGGTTGGCTCTATGCCGGGGGCGCCAATCTGACCGAATGTTTCGTCGGCGGGCGTATCGCGGGCCGCGAGGCGGCGGCGCTTACCCCGTGGGACGCGGCGTAAAAGCGCCCAAGTCGCAATCCGGTCGTCGGGACGGTGTCAGCCCACGTCACCGAAATCATACGCGCAGCCCACCTGTTCGATAGGGCGCGCGACCAAGGACGCCGGCGGCGCCCAAGATTGGTCCTAACTGCGGAGCCGGAAAGCGATGACTTTCGCGCCATCGCGATAGAGCGGGCTGCGATTGCGCACTGCGAATTCCCAGTGCCGACGGCGTTCGAACCGGCGATGCTCCATCCAGACGAAAACAATCGTCATGCACAAAACTCCGGCGAACAGCACGATGAAATTTATGTAGTCGTTTAACCCTGTGTCCCAATACACCATCGAATGGCTATCCTCGTTTGAGTTTAACGGCCTCCCATCTCAAACGCCTTGCATTACACCGCTCCCGGAGTTTCTTGCACCCTCTCCGATCGCTTCCCTATGCGGGTACACCCTAAGAAGTAACCCTGTCAACAGGCTCTCTCCTGAATATGGCGAATATCATAACAATGCCCAATTTCCGTCACTTTTCGATGAAATTAGGCCCCTTTTTCACGCCGCCTGCGGCGGCGGCCCCATGACGGTGGTGCGCTGCATGTGCCGGCGCTGCGGCAGCCAATAATCGTCGACCGCGAGGTGCTGCGTTTGAATATTGTCCCAGATCAACAGGTCGCCGACCCGCCAACGATGGGTATAGACGAATGCCGGTTTGACGATATGGCCGCACAGCTCATCGACCAGCGCCTGGCTCTCGTCCTCGGGGAGCTCGACGATCCGCTCCGTCGTCCCGTGATTGACGAACACGATCGGCGTGCCGGTATGCGGATGGGCGATCACCACCGGGTGCGTCGCCGGGGGCACTTTGCGTTTCTGTTCATCGTTCAGCGGTTTCAGCCCCTGGCGGCCCGGTTTGCTCTTGGCCACGATCTTGTCGTAGATGGCGCTATAGCTGTGCACCGCGGTCAGCCGCGACAGTCGCTTCTTGGTAGCGTCGGGCAGCGCCGCATAGGCCATCGACGTGTTGGCGAACATCGTCGCCCCCAGCGGATTGCCGTCATCGTCATGCGGCACCTCGACCGCATGCAGCAGCGAACACCGGCTCGGCGCCCGCATGTAGGACAGGTCGGTGTGCCAGACCCGGCCCGCCTCGGCCAACCCCTTCGCCTTGCCCTCCTCGGTGAGGCAGTTGGAAATACAATAAATTTCCGGATGCCCCTCGAGGTTAAAGCTCGATTGCACATGCACTTCCAATTCGCCGAAATGAGCGCTGAAGGCCACGTGATGCGCCGGCGTCATCGCCTGCTGATCCCGAATGCAGATCACCGCGTGTTCGTGCAGCGCCGCTTCGATGCTTGCAAACACCTCCGGCTCGACCGGCTGCCGCAGATCGAGCCCGGTGATCTCCGCCCCGAACGGTCCCGGCAAACTACCGATGGACAGCAAGCCCTGTTCTCCCTTCATGCATCGAAGCAAGACCGATATACAATCGCATCACCGCGGCCGGTCCGGCGCTGCTCATCGAGGCCTGCTCCGACCGACCCCGGGCGAGGAACGGGGGCCAGCCGCAGCCTGCGCTGCACCTGGACCTTGGTCATGCCTGCGGTTCAAGCCAGCTCCGGCTGGCGCGTCGGCTGCTCCTGCTCGACGGCCGTGAAATACTTGTTCCCGAGAATGCTCTGATTGTCGTAGATCGACCCCTTGATCAGGCCCGGACGTGTCGGCAGCGGAATGCGAACCGGCGCCTCCTTCACGCGGGGACTCAGCGTCGGCTCGCCGCGTACGATCCGGCTGTCGAAAGCCTCGATCCCGCCCTTGAGGTCGTGCAGCGGCCAGGCGTCGACCGCCGCATAGGCGTACAACAGAAAGCGCCGCGAGCGCGACGACCGGTTTTGGGCGGAACCGTGAATCAGCCGGGCGTGATGGATCGTCAACGTGCCCGCGGGCCCGGTCAGTGGTACCGCCGCGGTAAGATCGACGTCGCACTTTTCGACATCCATCGCGCCGCAGAAATACGGGCCTTCGTGATGGTCGTAGGTCGGCCCCTTGTGGCTACCGGGAATGACCATCATCGGCCCGTTCTCCTCCGTGCAGTCGTCGAGGTAGATGCCGACCGCCAACACATCGTCATTGGTGTGCGGATAGAAGGCCCAATCCTGGTGCCATTCGATCGACTCGCCCAGTCCCGCCGACTTCATGTTGACCTTGGTGTTATGGATGCGGATGCCCGACGGCATCAGCGGGTCGAGCAGGTCGAGAATTGCCGGGTCGGCGGCAAGCCCGCCGAAGTATTCCGAATGCTCATGCGGGGATTTGATGCGGCGAACCCGGGGCTTTTCCGGGGTATGGCTCGGGTCGAGGTCGAGCATCGGGATCGCTTCGGTAAGGGTCGCGGCGACGGCGACCATACGCTCCGTTTCTGCAACCGACGCGCGAAGAATTTCCTGCGGCACCACGTCGTGCAGCACGAGGTAACCGTGTTCGTAATAGTGGTCGATTTCGTCCTGCGTCAGCGTCCGTGACATGTCGTTTCTCCCGCGGATATGTGGTCACCGGCCCGGTCGCCCTGCGATCGTACCGGGAAACATAGTAGCATTTTAGCGGACGGAATCGAAATACCGGTTTGAAGACGGCGAGGCAATTTTCGATCAACCGCGCTCGGCCCCTCAAACGTCGTGAAGCAGCACGATTGCATCAGCGTCACGGAACAAATTTGACACTGAAGCTATCACAGCCGCTCTTTACGCTAACCAATTGGCCGTCCAAGTTACTGTCCGCATTTGCGCAAACACCGAAATCCCAAAAGTCATACCCTCCACTCAAACCACGGTAGTAAGCACACTGGCCGCACCGATCTGCGCCCGTGCATTCGGCTAGCCGGTTGCGCCACCGCTCCCCGAATGCATTTGCAAACTCGATAAAATCGCGCTCCGCCGCCTGAACGTTCTCTGTTTTGTCAGGAGACACCTCGCGCCAAGATTGACCTGGCCCCACTTCGAGCCGTGTACCAGCACGGGTTTGCCCGCTTAGCATTATGCGCACCATTCGTTCTCGACCGAGCGGCGTCAAACGGGCATTCTTGTGAATGTTCATTCGGCTCTCCCAAAGAGTGCTGAAGCTTGGTAACTCCAGTCTCCCCGGTCAGGGCCGAATGGACAACCTATCGAAAG
>JBFFGE010000215.1:0-7394 GCA_041557595.1 Alphaproteobacteria bacterium | reverse complement strand
GCCCAAATGGGCGCACGCTGTTCTGGCATCCTCCGCTACGCATTGCAGTCGCGTTGGTAGTTCCGATATGGGACTAAATTGTTATTTTTCGACCTCGCGGAATCGGCCACGATGCGATGCGTGATGACCGGCATAAATATTAGGACAATATACTTGACCTAATGTGCCGAATCCGCTAGATTTCCGGGGTTCAGTGCTGTAGTTTTGTGTGGAGCGTTGCGGGACGAAGTCGCCGATTTCAAGGTTTGGCGACCGTCATGGGGTGGCGGCGGCGGGTTTTGAGCTTGCCCGACGAGCGCATGTGAGAATTAAGGCCGAGCCGCGTGGACGCGATGACAGCCGTATAACGGCGGCATCCGTCCAAGTGTTCCAATACAAAAAAACCAGGGGAAAACCGGACTTCAAGGGGGCAGGTAAGGTATGCCGACTAAAATGCTGCGTTTCGTCGATACCGGCCGGCAGATGCCGGAAAAACGGAATGCGGACCGCCGTCGAAGTGACTTTGACGAAATTTTCAAGCGGTTTCGGACGGACGACGCGGCGCTGCAGGCGGCGCGCTGCTCGCAATGCGGCGTTCCCTTCTGCCAGCAGCATTGTCCGCTGCATAACAATATCCCGGATTGGCTGCTGCTGACCGCCGAAGGCCGGCTGGAGGAAGCCTATGAGGTCGCGTCCGCGACCAATACGTTTCCCGAGGTTTGCGGGCGCATCTGCCCGCAGGATCGCCTGTGCGAAGGCAATTGCGTCATCGAACAGGCCGGTCACGGCACCGTCACGATCGGCACGGTGGAAAGTTACATAACGGAAGTGGCGTGGGAAAACGGCTGGATACGTCCGCCCGCGCCGGCGCGGGAGCGAATCGAGTCGGTCGGCATCATTGGCGCGGGACCGGCCGGTCTCGCCGCTGCGGACCGCTTGCGCCGCCTCGGCTATAGGACGGTCATTTATGACCGGCACGACCGGCTCGGCGGCTTGCTGATGTACGGTATCCCCAATTTCAAGTTGGAAAAGGAAATCGTCGAGCGCCGCGGCACGTGGCTGGCGGATGGCGGGGTGGAATTCGATCTCAATTTCGAGGTGGGCCGCGATGCGAGCTTGGCGGAACTGCGGGACCGGCACGATGCCGTGTTGATCGCCACCGGGGTTTACAAGTCGCGCGACATCGCCGCCCCCGGCGTCGGGCTCGGCAATATCGTGCAGGCGATCGACTTCCTCATCGCGAGCAACCGCAAGGGTTTGGGTGATCCGGTGCCGGATTTCGATAGCGGCGTGCTGAATGCGTCCGGCCGCAACGTGGTGGTGATCGGCGGCGGCGACACCGCGATGGATTGTGTGCGAACCGCGGTGCGCCAGGGCGCCCGCTCGGTCAAATGCCTGTATCGCCGGAACCGGGACAACATGCCGGGCTCCGCGCGCGAGGTGGAACACGCCGAGGAGGAGGGTGTGGAATTCGTCTGGCTCTCGGCGCCGGAGGCTTTCCTCGGCGATGAGCGGGTAACCGGCGTCCGGGCACAGGTCATGCGGCTCGGGCTGCCCGATGCGAGCGGGCGGCAGTCGCCGCAGCCGATCGAGGGTCAAAGTCAAATTCATGAGGCGGATCTGGTGATTACCGCGCTCGGATTCGACCCGGAAGACTTGCCGACGCTGTTCGACGAACCGGAGCTTCCGGTGACCGGATGGGGGACGGTAAAAATCGACTGGAACACGATGATGACGGCGGCCGACGGGGTGTTCGCCGCGGGCGATATCGTCCGGGGCGCCTCGCTCGTGGTATGGGCGATTCGCGACGGCCGCGATGCCGCCGACGGAATTCATCGATTTATCGAGCGCCGGCGCGGCGAGCCGCTGCCGCTCGCCTCCTAGGATCCGGCCATGAATGATTTTGTCGAAAACTGGCGGCACAGAGCCGAATTTCTCCAGCAAAACCACGTCTATGACCCGGCGCAGGAGCACGACGCCTGCGGCGTCGGAATGATCGTTTCGATCAAAGGCGATTCGCGGCGCGACGTGGTGTTGAAGGGCATCGAGGCGCTCAAGTCCCTGTGGCATCGCGGCGCGGTCGACGCGGATGGCAAGACCGGCGACGGCGCCGGGCTGCATGTGCAGGTTCCGCAGGATTTCTTCAAGGAACACATTCGTCGGACCGGTCATACGCCGGGTACCGGACGGCTCGCCGTCGGCATGATCTTTCTGCCTCGAACCGACCTGTCGGCCCAGGAGCGCTGCCGGCAAATCGTCGAAACGGAAATCCTGCGATTCGGGCATCGTATCTATGGCTGGCGCCAGGTACCGGTGAATGTCGATGTCATCGGCGAGAAGGCGAATGCGACCCGGCCGGAAATCGAACAGGTCATGGTCGCGAACGCGCGCGACGTCTCGGACAGTCAGTTTCAGGTCGATCTCTACATCATCCGCCGTCGAATCGAGAAGGCGATGGCGGCGGAGAGTATCGCCGAATTCTACATTTGCTCGCTGAGCTGCCGCTCGGTGATTTACAAGGGCCTGTTCCTGGCGGAGCAATTGACGGCGTTTTATCCCGATCTGCTCGACGAATTGTTCGTTTCCAATTTCGCGATCTACCACCAGCGCTATTCCACAAACACTTTCCCGACGTGGCGATTGGCGCAGCCCTTCCGGGTGCTCGCGCATAACGGAGAAATTAACACGCTGGTCGGCAATGTGAACTGGATGCGCAGCCACGAGACGCCGATGGCGAACCAGCGTTTCGGCGATCATATCGCGGACATCAAGCCGGTGATCCAACCGGGCGGATCGGATTCCGCCGCGCTCGACGCGGTGTTCGAACTGCTGGTGCGCACCGATCGCGAGTTGCCGGAGGTGAAGTCCCTTCTCATCCCCGAAGCCTGGGAGCATTCGGACACAATTCCGCAGTCGCATCGCCAATTCTATGCCTATGGCAATTCGGTGATGGAGCCGTGGGACGGGCCGGCGGCGATTTGCGCCTATGGCGGCCGCTGGGTCCTTGCGGGACTGGATCGCAACGGGCTGCGGCCGTTGCGTTATGTGGTCACCGATGACGATCTGCTGATCGTCGGGTCCGAGGCCGGCATGGTCCGTGTCGATGAAACCGCCGTGGTCCGGAAGGGCCGGGTCGGTCCCGGCCAGATGATCGGCGTGCAGCTTGCCGAGGGTAAGTTGTACACCGACCGGGACATCAAGGATAAGGTCGCTGCCCTTCGGCCGTTCGGCGAATGGCTCAAGAAACGCACCAAGCTCGAAAGTTTGCGCGCCGGTCCGACGGCCGACTCCACGGCGTTAACGCGCGAGGAATTGCGCCGGTGCCAGGTGGCGGTCGGCTGGACCATGGAAGATCTGGAAATGATTCTCCATCCGATGGTCGAAGACGCGAAGGAAGCGATCGGCTCGATGGGCGACGATTCCCCCATCGCCGTTTTGTCCGACAAATACCGCGGCCTGCATCACTTCTTCCGGCAGAACTTCAGCCAGGTGACCAATCCGCCGATCGACAGTTTGCGCGAACGGCGGGTGATGAGCCTGACAACGCGGCTCGGCAACCTCGGCAACATCCTTGACGAGGACGAAAGCCAGCTCGAGTTCCTGCAGCTCGATTCGCCGATACTCCTGAATGGCGAGCTGGCGGCGCTGGTCGATCATTTGGGCGAGTCGGTTTTCGAGATCGATTGTACGTTTCCGGTCGATGCAGGCCCGCAGGCGCTGGCGGATGCGGTCACGCGCATTCAGGCCGAGGCCGAGGACGCGATCCGCGGCGGCAACACGCATATCGTGCTGTCCGATGTGAAGGTCAACGCGGCGTATGCGGCGATCCCGATGATCCTGGCGGCCGGCGCCGTCCATACCCATCTGGTCCGCACGCAGCTGCGCACGTTTACCTCGATCAATGTCCGCTGTGCCGAATGCATGGATGTGCACTACGCCGCAGTGCTGGTGGGGGTCGGCGCGACGACGGTCAATCCGTGGCTGGCGCAAGAATCGATTGCCGACCGCCGGCGGCGCGGGCTGCTCGACGATATGCCGCTCGACGAAGCGCTGTTGCGCTTCAAGCGAGCGCTCAATGACGGCCTGCTCAAGATCATGTCGAAGATGGGCATCGCCATCATCAGTTCGTATCGCGGCGGGTATAATTTCGAAGCGGTTGGACTGTCGCGCTCACTGGTTGCCGAATTCTTTCCGGGTCTCGCCAGCCGCATCTCCGGCATCGGCCTGACCGGCATCCAGAAAAAGGTGCTGGAAATTCACGGCCGCGCTTTTGCGGAGGATTTCGTCGCCTTGCCGATGGGCGGTTTCTATCGCTACCGGCGCGGCGGCGAGTCGCATTTCTGGGACGGCAACCTGATCCACCAGTTGCAGGCCGCCGTCGAATCGGATGCCTTCGGCCAATATCTGAAATTCAGCAACGGCGTTTCCAACCTGCCGCCGATCAATTTGCGGGATCTGCTCGACTTCGACCCGAAATACGATCCGGTCAGCGTGGACGAGGTCGAATCGATCACGGAAATCCGCAAGATGCTCGTGGCGCCGGGAATATCGCTCGGCGCCTTGTCGCCGGAAGCGCATGAAACGCTGTCGATCGCGATGAACCGGATCGGCGCAAAGTCCGATTCCGGCGAAGGCGGCGAAGACCCCGCGCGCTACAAGGCGAAGCGAAACGGCGACAATGCGTCGAGCGCGATCAAACAGATTGCGTCGGGCCGTTTCGGCGTAACGACCGAATATCTCAACAATTGCCGCGAAATCGAAATCAAGATTGCCCAGGGCGCGAAGCCCGGCGAGGGCGGACAGCTTCCCGGACTGAAAGTAAGCGAGTTGATCGCGCGGCTGCGCCATTCGATGCCGGGCGTCACGTTGATCTCGCCGCCGCCGCATCATGACATCTATTCGATCGAGGATCTGGCGCAGCTGATCTACGACTTGAAGCAGGTCAATCCGCACGCGTCGGTGTGCGTCAAGCTGGTCGCGCGCACCGGTATCGGCACGATCGCCGCGGGCGTGGCAAAGGCGAATGCGGACGTTATCCTGATATCGGGGCATTCCGGCGGCACCGGCGCGTCGCCGCAATCGTCGATCAAATACGCCGGAACGCCGTGGGAGATGGGCCTTTCGGAAGTGCATCAGGTGCTGACCCTCAACGGGTTGCGGCACCGGGTGAAACTGCGTACCGATGGCGGCATCAAGACAGGCCGCGACGTAGTCATGGCGGCGATGCTCGGCGCGGAGGAATTCGGCATTGGCACGGCGTCGCTCGTCGCGATGGGCTGCATCCTGGTGCGGCAGTGCCATTCGAACACGTGCCCGGTCGGCATCTGTTCGCAGAATCCGGCGCTGCGCGAGAAATTCACCGGCACGCCGGAAAAGGTGGTGAACCTGTTCAGCTTCATCGCCGAGGAAGTGCGCGAGATTCTGGCGTCGCTCGGCATGCGCTCGCTGAAGGACGTCATCGGCCGGAGCGATCTCCTGTTTCAGGTGAGCCGCGGAGCGGAGCATCTCGACGACCTCGATCTCAATCCGCTGCTCGCCCGGGCCGATGCCGGCGACAAGCCGCGCTATTGCACCATCGAAGGGCGCAATGAAGTGCCGGACACGCTGGACGCGCAGATGGTCAAGGATGCGGCGGCGCTGTTCACCGACGGCGAGAAGATGCAACTGCAATACAATGTGCAGAACACCCAGCGGGCCATCGGCGCCCGCCTGTCGTCGCACATCACCCGGCAATTCGGCATGTTCGGTCTGCGGCCGGGCCATATCACGGTGCGGCTGCGCGGGTCCGCCGGCCAATCGCTCGGCGCCTTTGCGGTTCAGGGCTTGAAGGTCGAGGTGTTCGGCGAAGCCAACGATTATGTCGGCAAGGGGCTTTCGGGCGGCACGATCGTCGTGCGGCCGCTGTCGTCGTCGCCGCTTGCGTCGAATCACAACACGATCATCGGCAATACCGTGCTCTATGGCGCAACCGCCGGCAGGTTGTTCACCGCGGGACAGGCCGGCGAGCGCTTCGCCGTGCGCAATTCGGGCGCGGTCGCCGTGGTGGAAGGCTGCGGATCGAACGGTTGCGAGTACATGACCGGCGGCACGGTCGTGGTGCTCGGTCCGGTCGGCGACAATTTTGCGGCCGGCATGACCGGGGGCATGGCATTCGTCTACGATGTCGACGATGCGTTCCAGTACCGGATCAATTCGGAATCGGTCCATTGTCAGCGCATCGAGACGGAACATTGGGAAGAAACCTGCCGTGGCCTGATCGCGGAACATTTCGAAGAGACGCAGTCGAGCTGGGCCGAGAGTATCCTTGCGGATTGGGTCGTCGAGAAGGATCGTTTCTGGCAGATCGTGCCCTACGAGACGATCGATCATCTCGAACAGCCTCTCGCGGGCGAGCAGGCGGCGAGCCTGGACGGCATCGCGGAATAGCGCTGCTTGAGGCACGTCGTATTCTTCCGCCGCTAGACGGTTTCGCGTCCGCCAGCGCAGGATTATAGTCCCCATATGCACAGGCTCTACCACCTTTGGCTCTCGCCCTTCTGCCGCAAAGTACGCGTGGCGATGGCCGAAAAAAAACTCGACCTCGAACCCCGTATCGAAAAAATCTGGGACCGGCGCGAAGGGTTCCTGGCGCTCAACCCGATGGGAAAGGTGCCGGTGCTTGAAACCGCCGACGGCCCGGTTCTCAGCGATTCCTCGGTGATCACCGAATATCTCGAAGAAGTCTATCCGGAGCCGCCGCTGCTCGGCCGCGACCCGACCGGACGGGCGGAGACACGACGGCTGATCGTCTGGTTCGACGAGAAATTCAACGCCGAGGTCACCCAGCATCTCGTATACGAGAAGATCATGAAGCGCCTGCTGTCGCTGGGCGAACCGAACTCGGCGGCGATCCGCGCGGGGCACAGCAACATCCATATCCATCTCGACTATATCGGCTGGCTGATCGATAGCCGGAAATGGCTGGCGGGGGAGGAGTTTTCGCTCGCGGACATCGCCGCCGCGGCGCATATCTCGTGTATCGACTATCTCGGCGATGTGCCCTGGGACGAGCATCCGCGTGCCAAGGACTGGTATGCCCGGATCAAGTCGCGCCCGAGTTTCCGCGACATATTGGGCGACCATATCCCCGGCTATCCGCCGCCGCGGCACTACGCCGATCTCGATTTTTAGGGCAAATCCCGAGCGAACCGAAACGGTTCGCGGCGGCGTGCTTGCGTAAAATCCAAGAGATAGACCATTTTATATGAGTCGATTTAAACAAGAAATGATTGAGCAGGCTGTTCTCTAACTCGGGGATTGGTTGTCAAGCTCTCCGTGATGCGCCTGCCGGGTTCACTGTTCTCTGCGCAGTAGGTCTGTGGCCTCTGCATCATGGCGTTGGAGGACGCTGGCGGATCAATGTTGAAAACGCGCTT
>JBFFGE010000214.1:0-7414 GCA_041557595.1 Alphaproteobacteria bacterium | reverse complement strand
CGGCGGTGTCGCCCTGCGGGGCTGGCTGACGATCGACGAAACCGGCCCGGCGGATGCGCTCCGTCTGGGCCCGGACGGCGTCGCGGCGCTGGGCGCCCGGCCCGGCGACCGAGTCCGGCTCAATGCAGTGGGACGGCGAGCGTCGCAATGACCGGGGGCCGCTATCTCGTCGGAATCGATGTCGGCGGCACCTTTACCGACGTGCTCGCCTATGACCCGGCAAGCGAACAACTACTCTCCGCAAAAGTACCGTCGCTACCGGGCGAGCAATGGCGCGGCGTGCTCGACGCGCTGACGGCGCTCGGTATCGGCGGCGAAACCATTTCCGCCTTCGTGCATGGCACCACCATCGCGACCAACGCGCTGCTCGAACGCAAGGGCGCCAGGACCGGCCTGCTGACGACCGAGGGATTCCGCGATGTCCTGGAGATAGGCAAGACGCGCCGGCTGATCGGCGGGCTGTTCGATATCGGCTGGCAACGGCCCGCGCCGCTGGTCGGCCGGGACCTCCGCCTGGAGATCTCGGAGCGCATCGCCGCCGACGGCACCGTTCTGACGCCCATCGACACCGCCGCGCTTGAGCGGATCGCGGTGCGATTCCGCGACGCGGGCGTGGAGTCGGTCGCCATTGCCTTTCTGAACAGCTACATCGACCCGGCGCACGAGGCCTCCGCCGGCGCCGCATTGGGAAAGCTGCTGGCGCCCCTGCCGGTTTCGCAATCGGCCGCCCTGGTGCCGGAGCGGGGCGAGTTCGAGCGCACCTCGACCTGTGTGCTCAACGCCTACCTGACGCCGGTCATGACCGGCTATCTCGGCACGCTGCAGGATGCCCTACGGTCCCAGGCGGTCGATGCGCCGGTCAATATCATGGGATCGAACGGCGGCGCGATGACCTTGGCCGATGCGGCGAACCGGGTAGCGGGAACCTTTCTTTCCGGTCCGGTCGGCGGCGTCAACGGCGCCGTGCGGATCGCCGAAATGGCCGGGCTGCGCGACTGCATCACCTTCGACATGGGCGGCACCAGCACCGATGTGGCGCTGATCCACGAACTGACGCCGCGCATGTCCTACGACAACCAGATCGACGCCTATCCGCTGCAAATGCCGCAACTGGATATCCACACCATCGGCGCGGGCGGCGGCAGCATCATCTGGATCCAGCCGGACGGCACCTTGGAAATCGGCCCGCAAAGCGCCGGTGCGATGCCCGGCCCCGCCTGCTACGGCCGCGGCGGCGCGGCGGCGACGATTTCCGACGCGAACCTGTTGCTCGGTCGGCTGCCAACGGAACGCTCCCTGAGCGGCGGGCTGATCCTCGACAAGGGCAAGGCGGAAGCGGCCTTCCGCACGCTGATGGAACCGCTCGACACGGGCGATGCGATCCGCGTCGCCGACAGCGCCTTGCAGATCGCCGTCGCCAAGATGGCCGGCGCGGTGCGCACCGTCTCGGTCCATCGCGGCTTCGATCCCCGCGACTTCGCCTTGATCGGGTTCGGCGGGGCCGGACCGATGCACGTCTTTCTGGTCGCCGAGGAACTGGCCATCCCGCGCGTCGTGATTCCGCGCTTCCCGGGACACCTCTCCGCGCTCGGTCAAATGCTCGCGGATTTGCGCCGCGATTCGGTCAGCGCCTGGGGCGGCCGCTTGTCGGCCTTGGCCGTGGACGCGCTCCGCCGCCGCATCGCGGAGATGACCGAGCGCGCGGCGGCGCAACTCTCGTCGGACGGTATCGCCCAGGAGCGCCAACGACACGCGATCTCGCTGGACATGCGCTATGCCGGCCAGTCCTTCACGCTGCCGATTCCCTGGGATCTGCAGGATTCCGACTTCGCACCCCTGCGCCGCGCCTTCGATGCGCGGCACACGGAAACCTTCGGCTACGCGGACCCGGAGAACGACGCGGAAATCGTCAACATCCGGCTGGTATCCACCGGCACGGTCGACAAGCCGACGCTGCGCTTCACGGCCGATGACGCGGACGACCCGATCGTCGAGCACCGGCCGGTCTGGTTCGACGGCTGGGTCGATTGTCCCGTCTATGCGCGGGATCGCATGCCGATCGACCTATCGCTCGACGGACCCGCCATCATCGAGGAAGCCGGCGGCACGTCGGTCGTGCCGCCCGGCTGGTCGGTGATCGTCGATCGAAGCGGCGCGCTGATGTGTCGGCGGGAATACCCGGTGTCCTAGATCAATCTCCTTTAATTGGAATCAATTAAAGGCGGCTTGATCGATTCTACAAAGATAGAGCAGCGTATGCCCAAATGGGCGCACGCTGCTCTGGTTCCGGATTGGCGCTGCGGAAGCCCTATGCCGCGCCGTCGAGCGCCTGCTCGAGCGCCGAATTCGGCTGAAACACCACGTACCGGGCCGGCCGGTCGCCGACCGCGAATGACAATTCAGCTCCCTTCGGCACATGCAGGATATCGCCCGGCCCGACGCTCTTGCGCTCCGCCCCGATCGCCGCCTCGATCGCGCCGGCGATTACGTAGATGAACTGTTCGTGCGGCGCCGACGCGGCGCCGTCATCGCTGCCGGCGGGGCATTCGATAAACCCGAAGGCGAGCCGCGTCCCTTCTACCCAAAAGTTGCGCCGCGCCGAGGCCGAAGCCGCGTCCAACCGCTCGATGATCGGGAAATAGCTGTCGCCCGGCGCTTCCGGAATACCCTCCGATTTTCCCGCGGCGGCTGCGCCACCGGGCTGTTCGCCACGGGCCAATGCCTGTTTCAGCTCGTCGATCGACAGGGCCTGCTCCGGCGGCGCCGCATCCGCCGCGACGCCGACCATCGACCACGTGCGATCCTTGACGTAGAGGTAGCTCAGGGTGCCGTCGAGCGTCGCCTTCATCGAATGCAGCACGTTCGGCGCCACATGAACAAAGGTGCCGGGAGAAACGACGCGATGATCCGTGCCGACGATTGAATCGATCTTTCCAAACAACGGAAAGACCATCAATTCGTTCGGATGGTAATGCAGCTTCGATCCCGTGCCCGCATCCTTGTTGTTCAGGCGCAAATTCATGTATTCGCCCTCGATGATCGGCCCCTTGCCCGTCGACAAATGCGGGTTTGAAACAATGTCTTCGAGCTGCTCGAAACGATAGAACGGCACGGTTTATCTCCTCTGCTGTGGGGTAAGGCGGCGACGCGGATTAAGAATCGGCGCAAAGGTGCAATGCGTCAATCCGCGCGTCCGACCGCCGTGCCGGTGGTCGTAAATGGCGATGATCCCTCTTGCCCGACGCGCCAGAATTCGGCAGGATTCAAATTCAGGGTTTTCATCGATATCGTGAACGGCGCGCCGCCGGGAATTCCAGACATCCCGGGCACCCCGCTGCGGTCACGGACAAATCGAACGCTTGAGCTGGATAAGGGAGAGGCCTGGTCATGCCAGACGACGTCAAGGAATACAGATGGATCGGCAAACGGACGATACGCCCGGACGGTGTGGACAAAGTCACCGGCAGGGCCGCTTTCGGCGCCGATTATGCCATGCCCGACATGCTCGTCGGCCAAATGCTGCGCAGCCCGCACGCGCATGCGCGTATTCTCTCGATCGACACGAGCAAGGCCGAGGCGATGCCGGAGGTCAAGGCGGTCATCACCGCGGCCGACTTCCCCGATATTCCGCCGAGCGAGGCCACCAAGGGCACGGCGCCGCCGAACTTCCGCCACCTGTCGCAAAACATGATGGCGCGGGACAAGGTCTTGTACGAAGGTCACGCGGTCGCCGCGGTTGCCGCGACATCGCCGGCGGCGGCCAAGAAGGCGCTGTCGCTGATCGCGGTCAAATACGAAGTCCTGCCGCATGTGATCGATGTCGAGGAGGCGATGAAGCCCGACGCGCCCGTATTGCATGAGGACATGTTTACCGGCGGCGTCGAGCCGACACCCAAGAAACCGTCCAACGTGGCGAAACGCCTCGAATTTTCGATCGGCGATCTCGAGGCCGGCTTCAAGGAAGCCGACATCGTCATCGAGAAACGCTACACCACCAAACCGGTGCACCAGGGCTATATTGAGCCGCATGCGGTGGTCGCCGAAGTGTCCGAAGACGGACAGGCCAAGATCTGGGCCAGCAGCCAGGGACAATTCATGATCCGGCAATACTGCGCCGGTTTGCTCAACATGAACGTTGCCGATATTCGCGTGACGCCGGCCGAAATCGGCGGCGGCTTCGGCGGCAAAACGACGGTCTGGCTGGAACCGCACGCATTGCTGCTGTCGCGTAAATCCGGTCGTCCGGTGAAAATGACGATGAGCCGGGCCGACGTATTCCGCGCGACCGGCCCGACATCCGGATCGGCCATGACCTGCAAGATCGGCGCCCGCAAGGACGGCCGGATCACCGCGGCATCCCTGGAAGTCAAATTCCAGGCCGGCGCTTTCCCGGGATCTCCCGCCGGACAGGGTTGCATGTGCGCTTTCACGCCATATGAGATCGAGAACGCGAAAGCAGTGGGATACGACGTCGTCGTGAACCGGCCGAAGGCAACCGCCTACCGGGCGCCGGGCGCACCGATCGCCGCTTTCGCGGTCGAGAGCACCCTGGATCAGGTCGCCCGCGGCCTGGACATGGACCCGCTCGAATTGCGCGCCAGAAACGCCGCCCGCGAGGGCGTCCGGACGATCTATGGCCCAATGCTGGGCGTGGTCGGCTATGAAGAGACGCTTGAAGCGGCGAGAGCGCATCCGCATTACGCCGCACCGCTTGGCCCGAACCAGGGCCGCGGGGTCGCCTCCGGCTACTGGTTCAACGTCGGCGGCGAAACCAGCGCGTCGGTCAGCGTCACCGAGGACGGCACGGTCATGGTGATGTCCGGCACGCCCGATGTCGGCGGCTCGCGAGCCTCGCTGGTTATCATGGCGGCCGAGGTTCTGGGCGTCGATATCAACAGCGTGCGGGCGATCATCGCGGACACCAGCTCGCTCGGCTTCAACCGCCATACCGGCGGCAGTCGCGTCACCTTCGCGGCCGGAATGATGGTCACCGAAGCGGCCAAGGACGTGGTCGAGCAGCTCCGCGGACGCGCCGCCCAGATCTGGGACATCGACGTGGACGCGGTGACCTGGGCGGATGGCGTTGCCCGCCCGGCCGGCGACAACGCCGGTAAGTTCGAGCCCCTGACCCTGGCTGAGATCGCCGGCAAGTCGATTTCCACCGGCGGCCCGATCAACGCCCGGAAATCGCTGAACGTGCAGGCGCCCGGCCCAGCCTACGCGACCCATATCGTCGACGTCGAAGTCGATCGCGATACCGGCCACGTGCAAATTCTTCGCTACACCGCGGTGCAGGATGCGGGCCGCGCGATTCACCCGAGTTATGTGGAAGGCCAGATTCAGGGCGGCGTCGTCCAGGGTATCGGCTGGGCATTGAACGAGGAATATATCTACGACAAGGACGGCCGGCTCGAGAACCCGGGGTTCCTTGACTACCGAATTCCGGTCGCGTCGGATTTGCCGATGATCGACGCGGTGGTCGTCGAGGTGCCGAACCCTTCCCACCCGTTCGGCGTCCGTGGCGTCGGCGAAGTCCCGATCGTGCCGCCGATGGCCGCCATCGCAAACGCGATCGAGGACGCGATCAGTATCCGCATGACCGACTTGCCGATGTCTCCGCCGAAGATCCTCGCGGCACTGGACGAGAAGGCTTGAGGCGTTGGTCCAAGTCCTGTTGAGCCGGGAAATCGCCCGCAAATTTACCGCGGGCGAAGTACGGATCGAGATCGACGGCGAGAATGTGCGCGGTCTGATCCGGGCGCTCGACGAGCGCTTCCCGGGGCTCGGCGAAATCCTGCGCACCGATATGGCGGTCGCCATCGACGGACAGATCTTTCAGGACGCCAGCCTCGAGCCGATCCCGCCGGGAAGCGAGGTCTGTTTCCTGCCGGCAATCGAGGGCGGTTAGAAAACTCTGAACAGGTCCAGCGGAGACTGCTGCCCACGGCATGTCGGCAATTTTCGTTTTCCGTCATTCGCGCTGCCAAGATCGGCTACTGCCTCGCCCAAATGCGTCTCTGCCGCGTGCCGCGAGGGCCGGCTATACTACTCGGCGAATTCGCACGATGTTCCGCGTTTCACCCAGTTTTCGGGAGCAATTTGATGCGCATTTTTTTCGAGTCCGTCACATGGTCATGCCAGGCCTGCTGCGCCCTTGCGATTCTCGCCGCATGCGCGATGGCGGCGCCCGCCTTTGCGGACGAGGTGGTGACCCTGCAATACACACGTACCGCCGGCGGCGCGACGGTTAGCCAAAGCTACATCCTGATTCACGATGGCGACCCGGATATCGATCTGCCCGACCCCGTCGCGACGGTTTTGTTGTTCGCGGGCGGCTCCGGGCGATTGGGTATCGCCGACGGGGACCTCGGAATCGACACCGCGAATTTCCTGGTGCGAACACGCCACCACTTCGCGGCGCAAGGAAAATTCAACGTCGCGGTCATGGATGCCGCCTCCGATTTCTTCGACAATGCGCTATTTCCGCGCGGCCTGCGGGGACAGCGCGTCGGCCCGCAGCATCTGGAAGACATGCAGCGCGTCATCGCCGATTTGCGGACACGTTTCCCGGGATTGCCCGTATGGGTCATCGGCACCAGCCGCGGGTCGATCTCGGCCGCACATGCGGCGGCGCAGCTTCCGGCGCCCGTCGGACCAGATGGCCTTGTCCTGACGGCTTCGGTGACCGTGCCGACGCCGGGTCAGAATTCGTTGGCCGATGTCGTTCTGGCCGGCGTGCAGGTGCCGACGCTTATCGTCGCCCATGAGAAAGACACCTGCTTCGTGACGCCACCGGCCGATTCGCACGCAATCGCCGAAGGCCTGGTCAATGCGCCGAAGGTCAAGATACGCCTGTTCGACGGCGGATTCATGGCCATCGGCCGTGACTGTGGCGCGTTGAGCGCCCATGGCTTCTTCGGCATCGAATCCAAGGTCGTCAAGCGCATCGGTAAGTTCGTACTGAAGCAATCCGACTGAGGCCGGCCCAAACCCTATCCGCCGTCTGCCAGCTTCCCGCGCCGCCAATGTAGAATAGTGTAAGGCGGCGTACGGTTAGGCGCGATTCGCAAGACCGCATCGCGGACGTACAGTGCACCCGACGGCAACAATGCGGTCGAGCGAATGTGAAAGATCGCGTTAGTGCTGGTGGTCAGAAAACGCGGCGAAATGTCGAATCCGGGGATACCCGCGGCACGGTTCCCGGCGCCCGACTGTTGCCGGGATTCGAGGAATGCGGAGACTTCCTTCTCGCCGCCCAATCCCAGGGCAAGCAGCACCGGCTTCGGCGCCACCCGGGGGTCCACACCCCTTTTGCCGGAATACACGGTGAGCGCCGGTTCCACGCGTGCGAACAAGGCCGGCGTCATGCCCATCACCAATCGCAATTCGTCGACCGTCTCGAAGGCGCGATTTT
>JBFFGE010000213.1:0-7455 GCA_041557595.1 Alphaproteobacteria bacterium | reverse complement strand
TCAGATCAACGCGCGGACCACCTGCCGCTTTGGACGCATATGTATAATTGGCATCGACCCCATGGCGGAATAAAAGACAAGACGCCAATCAGTCGACTCCGGATCAACCGGGACAACCTGTTGAGGCTCCACATCTAGACCAGCCGCGACTGATCGACCGCGGCCTTGATGAAACTGGTGAACATCGGATGCGGTTCGAATGGCTTCGACTTCAATTCGGGATGGAATTGCACACCGACGAACCAGGGATGGTCGACCAGTTCGACGATCTCGGGCAATTCGCCATCGGGCGACAGGCCGGAAAAGCGCAGCCCCGCATCCTCGAGCCGTTGCCGGTAGTTGATGTTCACCTCATACCGGTGCCGGTGCCGTTCGTTGATCGTGCTTTGATTGCTGTAGATTTCGGCAACCTTGGTGCCTGGCAACAAATTGCAGCTATAGGCGCCGAGCCGCATCGTCCCGCCGAGGTCGTCGTCTCCCGTGCGCCGCTCGACGAGATTGCCGCGCGACCATTCGGTCAGCAACCCGACCACCGGTTCCGTGCTCGGGCCGAATTCACTGGATCCCGCTTCCGGCAAGCCGGCGAGGTTGCGCGCCGCTTCGATCACCGCCATCTGCATGCCGAAACAGATCCCGAAATAGGGTACCTGCCGCTCCCGGGCATATTGCACGGCCTTGATCTTGCCTTCGGCGCCGCGTTCGCCGAAACCGCCGGGGACGAGAATGCCGTCGCACCCTTCGAGACGTCCCGCCACCCCATCCGCCTCGAAGATTTCCGATTCGAGCCAGTTCAGGTTGACCCGGACCTTGTTGGCGATGCCCCCATGGGTCAGCGCTTCGCTGAGCGATTTGTAGGCGTCCAGCAGATTGGTGTACTTGCCGACGATCCCGATCGTGACTTCGCCCTCGGGCGCGCGAATCGCTTTCACGATCTCGTGCCAGCGGCCCAGGTCGACATCGCCTTCCTTGCCCTTGTGCAGGCCGAAATGCTTCATCACCTGGGCGTCCAGGCCCTGATTGTGATAGGCGATCGGGACATCGTAGATGGTGTCCACGTCCAGCGCCTGGATCACCCGGTCCGGCCCGACATTGCAAAACAAGGCGAGCTTCTGGCGCGAATCGGCGGGAATTTCCCGGTCGCTGCGGCACATCACGATGTCCGGCTGTATTCCGAGGCTCAGCAATTCCTTGACCGAATGCTGCGTCGGCTTGGTCTTCAACTCGCCCGCCGCTTTGATATAGGGCACCAGCGTGACATGGATGAACAGGCTGTTCGCCCGGCCGACCTCGTTGCCGAGCTGGCGAATCGCCTCGACGAAGGGCAGCCCCTCGATATCGCCGATCGTTCCGCCAATTTCGACCAGCACGAAATCCTCGTCGCTCAGGTCGGCGGTAATGAATTCCTTGATGGCGTCGGTGACGTGCGGAATGACCTGCACAGTCCCGCCGAGATAGTCGCCGCGCCGTTCGCGGGCGATGACGTTGGAATAAATCCGGCCGGCCGTGACGTTGTCGCTCTGCCGGCAGGATACCCCGGTATAGCGTTCATAATGGCCCAGATCGAGGTCGGTTTCGGCACCGTCGTCGGTGACGTAGACCTCGCCGTGCTGATAGGGGCTCATGGTGCCTGGATCGACATTCAAATAAGGATCGAGCTTGCGGAGACGGACCTTGAACCCGCGGGCCTGCAACAGCGCGCCGAGCGCCGCCGAAGACAGACCCTTTCCTAGGGAAGACACCACACCGCCGGTAATGAAGATAAACCGAGGCATCGTCTTCAAATCACCAACCGTGATGAAGTCAGCGTCGTGTCACTTGCCAAAAATTCGGCCCCACTCGTTTGCGCCGGCCCGGGCGGCGCTCCCCTTATTGCGAAAGCGGCACTTTCGGCTTTGCCGGCGTTTGCTGCTCCACCGGCGTCGTGGCTGCCGGCCGTTCCAGAATCGATTTACGGTCCGTCCGCATACCGGCCAGGATCGCCAGCGTCAAGCTGGTGACCATAAAGGCCGCGGCCAAAATTGCAGTCGTCCGGGTCATGAGGTTTGCCGCGCTGCGCACGCTCATCAGCCCGCCGCCGCTGCCACCGCCGATGCCCAACCCGCCGCCTTCGCTGCGTTGCATCAGCACGGTCACAACGATGCCGATGGCGAGAATCAAATGTATGACAAGGATGATGGTTTCCAATGGTCCGTCCGCATCGGCAAGGTGTTAAAGCGGGAAAACATGCCGGACCCGACGATGGCGTGATCCGGTATCGGATTATTTAGTCACTTCTGATGCGCGTGGCTAGGGACAACTTTTCGCGATTGCCAGAAAGTCGTCGGCGATCAGGCTCGCGCCGCCGATTAGCCCCCCGTCGACATTGGGAATTGCGAGGAGTTCCCGGGCATTCGCAGGCTTCATCGAACCGCCATATAAAATTCGCATCCCGCCCGCCTCCGCCTCGCCATAGCGGGCGGTCAGCACATCCCGGATATGGCCGTGAACCTCCCGAACGTCGTCCGGAGTCGGCGTGCGGTCGCTGCCGATAGCCCAGACCGGCTCATAGGCGACGATCGTGTTGGCCGCCGTGGCGCCGTCGGGCAGCGACAGACCGACCTGGCGCCCGACGACATCGAGCGCCTGGCCGGCATTGCGTTCGTCCTCGGTTTCGCCGACGCACACGATCGCCAGCAAATTCGCCCTGTAGGCCGCCGACGCCTTGGACTGGACCAGGGCGTCGGTCTCGCCATGATCGGTCCGGCGCTCGGAGTGCCCGACGATAACCGCGCTGCAGCCGATATCCGCGAGCATCGCCGCGGCGACATCCCCCGTATGGGCGCCGGAGTCGGCCGGGTGGCAGTCCTGCGCGCCGAGGCGCACCGCGCCGTCTTTTAGAATTTCCGCAACCGGGGCCAACAACGTGGCCGGCGGGCACAGTATCAACTCGCATGCCAACCCCGCAGCGCCGTCGGCGACGGCGGCCGCGAGCGCGCAGCCCGATGCTCGCAGACCGTTCATTTTCCAGTTACCGGCGATCACCGGAATTCGTTTCGTGTTCATCGCATCTCGCCCTTGCCCAATGATCCAAATGCCGCCGGTAGCAAGGCGCAACGCGCCTTCGCGACCGCAATTTTCCGTTACTGCGTCTTACCATGACAGCGTCGAGTGTCGCCAGCGCCCCCCCGGATTAGCCGTTGCGGGCGCATGGAGGCGCTTCTATCATGCGCCGGCCTGTGCGAGCGGGTCGGAAACCCGGGCGCTCCCTCAACCGTAGAGAAACGGCAATGCTGCAATTCCTTCGAAGTTCCGTCGGTTCCATCATCATCAAGGTGCTCTTCGGCCTGCTTGTCGTGAGCTTCGCGGTCTGGGGTATAGGCGATACCTATATCTTCGGTCAGCCCAGCGACGCGGTCGCCAATGTCGGCAAGCAAAGAATTTCGGTGAACGCGCTGCAGGACGCCTTCCGGGGCGAGGTGCGGCGCCTCCGCCCGCTAAACATCGACGAAGCGAAGGCGCGCCAGCTCGGCATCCTCGACCAGGTTCTCGACCGTCTGATTACCGCAACGCTGTTTGACGAAGGCGCCCGCAAGATGGGAATGGTCGTCGGCGAAGAGGCATTGCGCCAGACAATTCGAACGCAGCTTGGCGATATCGGCCCGACCGAATTTCAAAATGTCCTGCGAAACAACGGGATGAGCGAGCAGCAATACCTCGGCCAATTGCGCAGCCAAATCATCCGCAGCCAATATTTGGAGAGCCTGACCCAAGGAACGCAGGCGCCGAAACCGTTGATCGATCAGCTCTATGCCTGGCGGGAGGAGAAACGCGAGGCCGTGCTCGCCACTATTCCGGTCAATCCGAAAAGCAAGATGCGCATGCCGACCGACGAGGAGATCGAGAGCTTCTACAAATCGAAGCCGTATCAATACACCGCGCCCGAGTATCGCGGCATTCGATTCGTCTATCTGGATCCCAAGAAGGCCGAGGAATCCATCAAGGTTTCGGAAGATAGGTTGAAGGAAGCATATACCGAACGGCTGCCGAGCCTGGGCGTTCCGGAAAAGCGGCAGTTGCAGCAAATGCTGCTGCCCGATGCGGCGGCGGCGGACCGGGCGGCAGCCATGCTGAAAGAGGGCAAGAGTTTCGTCGACGTGGCGAAAGCGGTTGCGGATCAAGACGAATCGTCGACCAATCTCGGCACGGTCACGCAAAACGAATTGCCGACGGAACTCGCCGACGTGGCGTTCAAGCTCAAGAGCGGCGAAACTTCCGCGCCCATCAAGGGTCCGTTCGGCCTGCAAATCATTCGAGCCGCGCTGATCGTCCCCGGCAAAACGCCGAGTTTTGAGGATGTCCGCGCAAGCCTGGAAAAGGACATCGTCAAGGAAGAAGCCCTGGAGGCAATCTTCGCGCAGGTCAACAAACTCGAGGATGCGCTTGGCAGCGGCGGCACCCTGACCGATGCGGCCGCCGATCTCGGGCTTACCCTGCACAAAATCGATATGATCGATAAGGACGGCATTGACGCCAAGGACAAGGCGATCGCGAATTTGCCCGGCGCGCCGTTCCTCAAGACAGTGACCGAAACCGACGAGGGCCAGGAATCCCTGGTCACGGAGACAGGCGAAAACGGCTACTTCGTGCTCGCCGTCGATTCGATCGTCAAGCCCGCACTCCGGCCATTGGCCGACGTCCGCAAGCAGGTCATCAACGACTGGCAGACCGATCAGCGATGGAAGTCGGCGCGCGACCGGGCCAAGAAAGCCGTCGAAGACCTCAAGAAAGGCGGGAAACTTGCCGATTTGGCAAAGAAGAACGGCTGGAAGCATGTCAAGTCCGGCGCCTTCTCCCGCAATGGCAACGGGGCGCCGCCCGACATGCCGCCTGCGCTGATTTCCGACCTGTTCGCCGCCAAATCGGTGAACGACGCGTTCCATGCGGATGGCTCGGAAGGCGTCCGGATTGCGCAGCTCACCGCCATCAGCGAGAGCCGGCCATCCGCCGACGCAAAGGGCGTCGATGCCATGCGGGAAATGCTCAAGCTCGGCCTCTCGAATGACATCGCGGCCCAACTCGGCAATGCCTTGCGTGCCCGACACGACGTCGTGGTGAATCGCGAGGCCATCCAATACTACTTCTATCGCGATGCGGGCGAGTCCTGAAATCGATGACTTTGCCGGCCACTATGGCGCAGGCAAGCCTCAGGTGGTCTCGGCCCGTCTCGTAGCGGATCTCGAAACGCCGGTTTCGGCGATGCTCAAGCTGGCGCAGGACCGACCGTACAGTTTCCTTCTCGAATCCGTCGAAGGCGGCGCCATTCGCGGGCGCTATTCCTTCATTGGCCTCGACCCCGATCTGATTTGGCGCTGTCAGGACGACCGCGCCGAGATCAATCGCGATCCCGCGGCCGCTCCCGACCGGTTCGAGCCGTACGGCGAGGATCCGCTGACGTCCCTGCGCTCGTTGCTCGCGGAATCCGCGATCGACCTGCCCGAAGGAATGCCGCCGATGGCGGCCGGGCTCGTCGGCTATATGAGTTACGACATGGTCCGGCTGATGGAGCGCCTACCGGACGCCAATCCGGATATTTTGGGACTACCCTCCGGTATGTTCGTCAGGCCGACGGTCATCGCGATCTTCGACCTCATCGAGGATATGGTCACGGTCGTCACGCCGGTTCGGCCGCGCTCGGGCATCGATGCCAAGACCGCCTATGACCAGGCCCGCGATCGCCTGTCCGCGGTCATCGCGGATTTGCAGGGCGCCCTGCCGCGGCGCGATCCGGCGCCTTGGGTCGGCGATCCGCCGGTTCCGCAATCGAATATGTCGCGCGACTACTTCCACGACATGGTGCGCCGCGTAAAGGACTACATCCTGGCGGGCGACGCCTTCCAGGTCGTGGTCAGCCAACGCTTTGCAATTCCGTTCAGCCTGCCGCCCTTCTCGCTCTACCGCGCATTGCGGCGGCTAAACCCGTCGCCGTTTCTGTTCTTCCTCGACTTCAAGGATTTCGCGATTGTCGGCTCGAGCCCGGAAATCCTGGTCCGCCTGCGGGACGAGGTGGTGACGATCCGGCCGATCGCCGGCACCCGTCCGCGCGGCGCCAACGCCGAAGAGGATCGCCGAAACGCCGAGGACCTGCTGGCCGATCCGAAGGAACGCGCCGAGCACCTGATGCTGCTCGATCTCGGCCGGAACGATGTGGGCCGGGTCAGCGAGGTCGGCTCGGTCCGGGTAACCGAGAGTTTCATCATCGAATACTACAGCCATGTCATGCACATCGTCTCGAACGTCATCGGCAAGGTGCGCGGTGATCTTGACGCCCTGTCTGCGTTGATGGCGGGGTTTCCCGCGGGCACCGTGTCGGGCGCGCCGAAGGTGCGCGCGATGGAAATCATCGATGAGCTGGAGCCTGAAAAACGCGGCGCCTATGCCGGCTGCATCGGCTATTTCGGCGCCGGCGGCGACATGGACACCTGCATCGCCCTGCGAACCGCGGTGGTCAAGGACGGAACGGTTTACGTGCAAGCCGGCGGCGGCGTGGTCGCGGATAGCGATCCGGAGGGCGAATACCAGGAAAGCTGGAACAAGGCGCGGGCCCTGATGCGGGCGGTCGAGGAAGCGGTGCGCATCGCCGAAGAAGAAAGCAGCGCGGGCAACCGATAGACCATTCCTGCATTACCACGCGCGTCTCCGTGCCGCGCGTTGCCACCCCCCTTACCCAGCGCCCAGACGATACCGCACGACACGGGAAATCGGCACCAGGTCGACGCCGCGCGACCGAACCTGGCCGATCCAGTCCGCCAGGATGGAGGTGGTCAGATCATGCGGATGGCCAATCCCGATCGCGAAGCCGCGGCGCCGGGCGATCCGTTCCAACCGCCGGAGATTCTCCCGAATTTCGCCCCGGCTGATATCGTGATCGATGAAGATATCCCGTGCGACGCTGGGAATGTCGATGTGGCGGGACATCGACAGGCCAAGCGACCGGTTGCTCGTCCAGGAATCGAGAAACAGGAGTCCGCGGCTGCGAATTTCGCGCAACACCGTGGTCATCCCGGGCCGCCAGGCGGTGAATTTGCTGCCCATATGATTGCTGATGCCGACATAGCCATCGAACTGATCCAGCCCCCACCGCAACCGGCGCAAAATTTCCGCCTCGTTCAGGCTCGTCAGCAGGGCATTCGGACCCGGATCCCATTTCCGGTCGCGGGGCTCCATCGGGATATGCACGAGAATCTCGTGGCCAGCCTTGCGCGCCGACGCCACCAAACTTCTCAAATTGTAACCATAGGGGATGAAGGACAGCGTCAGCGGCGCGGGCAGGCCGATTGTCTTGCGCGTCCGCCTTTGGTTGATCCCCACATCGTCGATCACGATGGCGATCATCGGTTTGCCGGTTTGCGACGGTACCTCGACGGAATGCCTGAGCCACTGCCCGCCGCCGGGCACCGGCAGCGCCGCGAGTTGCCG
>JBFFGE010000212.1:0-7493 GCA_041557595.1 Alphaproteobacteria bacterium | reverse complement strand
TTATAGTTCCGCCAAAATATATGTATGGGTCTATGCTCCGGTGCCACGCTGCGCCCATGGGCAGAACCAGGGAGAGGCGGAATAAGATGCCCGCGTATTGAACGCTTTCCGGGCGCGTGTGGGCGGCGCGCCACCGCAATCCTTCGTCGCGTCAACGGACGCGGAACCGGATGCCCTGCCGGGCCTTTGCTGCGGTCCGGAATATCCGGCTATACTTGCGGCGGTGGTCCAAAGGGAAAGCTTCCGCATGTCGCGACAGGACATCGACCTTCAGCCCATAACGCCGGCCGTCGGTGCGGAGGTGTCCGGCGTCGACCTGACGCATGTGCGCGATGTTCAGGCGGACGCGCTGCGCGCGGCCTTGGTCGACCGCAACGCGCTGGTATTCCGCGATCAGACGCTCTCAACCGCGCAATTCGCCGATTTCATGCGCACCTTCGGCGACCCCGTCCGCGAAGATCTGGAAGTGGAGGACGGCAGTTCGCCAGAAGTCGGCGCCATTCATATTCGGCCGGAGCAGCGGCAGCGAATCAATTTCTGGCACATGGATCATTCCTTCCGCGAGTACCCGACGCCGGTGCTGGCGCTGTATACCGACACATTGCCGCCCTGCGGCGGCGATACGCTGTTCGCGAGTCTGGAAGCGGCCTATGACGGGCTGTCGGATGACATGAAGGCGCGCATCGAGGGGCTGCATACGCTGCACAAGATGACGCCGACCCAGAACACCAAGCGGCGCTATTCCGAGGAAGAAGTCGCGGCCATGAAAAGTGCGCCGCCGATCCGCCATCCGCTGGTCGGGTTGAACTCTGCGAACGGGCGCCGGTTCCTGTTCGTCAACATCCCGATTTATTGCCGACGCATCGCCGAAATGCAGACGGCCGAAGGCGACGCGCTGTTGGCGGAACTTTATGCCCATGTGCAGAAGCCGGAGTTTCAGTTCCGCCTGGTCTGGCGTCCCGGCACGCTGATTGTCTGGGAGAACGTGCACTGCCTGCACTATCCGGTCGCGGACTATTTCCCGCACGAACGCAGGCTATGGCGCGTGGTGATCAAGGCCACGGATCGTCCGATGGCGGCATAGGGAGTCCGCAGGGACATGGACGCGTTGATTGGGATATGGCGCCTTGTCGAGAGCAAGGCATGGGACGAAACGGGCAACAGCCTGCCGACGCCGTACGGGGATCACCCGGTCGGCCAAATAACCTTTACCGCGGACGGCCGCATGCTGGCGGCGTTGTGCAACGGCGATGCAAGCCTCGATGCGGACGCCGACCGCGGCTACAGCTCCTACGGCGGTTTCTACACGCTTGACGGAACCACCCTGACCACCGCCGTCGATATGGCGTCCGATGCCAGTCGGATCGGCGGTCACCAGATCCGCGAAGCGCTTCTCGACGGTGAGCGGCTCGTGCTGCGTCCGCCGCTGCGGCGCTATGGCGGCGTGATGCAGCAGCGCGAACTTCTGTGGGAGCGAATCTGGCGCCCCGTCTAGGACGACCTCCGGCGACAACGGTCGCGCGCACAACTCCAAAAGCTTGACCCGCCGCGCTGCAAATGGGCACACTTTTTCGTCGATTTGAAAAAAACAAATAATCCACACTTGGTTAACACAGCATCGAGGGAGCGCGACGTCATGGGCACGACTTACAAAACACTGATTATGGGCGCGTCATATGGATCGCTCCTGGGAATCAAGCTGCTGCTCGCAGGACATTCCGTGAAGCTGGTTTGCCTGCCCGACGAGGCGGCCCTGTTCAACAAGGAAGGCGCGCGCGTCCGCATGCCGTCGCGGCAGCGCGACGGGCTGGTGGAAATCGATTCGCGGCAACTGCCGGGCAATTTGTCCGCCGCCGGTCCCGGCGACGTCAATCCGTCGGATTACGACCTGATCGCGCTCGCGATGCAGGAGCCGCAATATCGCTTGCCCGGCGTTCGCGAACTGCTGGACGCGGTCGCGAAATCCAGGGTGCCGTGCATGTCGATCATGAACATGCCGCCGCTGCCCTACCTGGCGCGCATTCCCGGACTCGATACGACAAAACTGACCCACTGCTATACCGATCCCACGGTCTGGGACAGTTTCGATCCGGGCTTGATCACATTGTGCAGTCCCGACCCGCAGGCCTTTCGCCCGCCGGAGGAACCGACGAACGTGCTGCAGGTCAGCCTCCCGACCAACTTCAAGGCAGCCCGGTTCGAGTCCGATGAGCACACCGCCATCCTGCGCCAGATACAGGCGGATATCGAAGCGATCCGGTTCGATGACGGCAACGGCGCGATCGAATTGCCGGTCAAGTTGAAGGTGCATGACTCGGTCTTCGTGCCGCTTGCAAAGTGGAGCATGCTGCTTACCGGAAACTATCGCTGCATCCAAAAGGACGACATGCGCTCCATCAAGGACGCGGTGCACAGCGATATCGAATTGTCGCGGTCGGTCTACAACTGGGTGAGCGAGGTTTGCCAGTCGATGGGTGCCGCGAAAAACGATCTTGTCCCCTTTGAAAAATACGCCAATGCGGCGAACGGGTTGGCGAAACCATCCTCGGCGGCGCGCGCCCTGCTCGCCGGCGCGCAATATATCGAGCGCGCGGATTGCCTGGTGAAGACCATCGCGGCGCAGAAGGGCATGCAACTCGACGCCGTCGACGAATCGGTGGGCTTGGTCGACAGCTGGCTCGACCGCAATCGGAAGGCCGGCTGACGGATTGCCGATTAGGGGCGCGCGGACCGAAAATCGTCAAACCGCGGTATGTTGGCCGCGTTCCCTTCGCATTCGCTAGAGCAAATCCCGAGCGAACCGAAACGGTTCGCGACGACGTATTTGCATAAAAACCAAGAGATGGACCATTTCATTTGAGTCGATTTAAACAAGAAATGGTCTAATGGGCCGTCTCCGCGTGCGGCTTATCCAGCAATGTCAGCCGCCACATTTCGCGCGTGTATCGTTCATGGTCGAACCCGGTGGCCGCGTGGATCGTGCAGCGGTTGTCCCACACCACCACATCCCCCAATTGCCACCGCCAGCGCACGGTGAATTCAGGTCCCGTCACGTATGGCAACAGATCGCGCAAAACCAGAACGCTGTCGTCTTCGATCCCTTCCAGATCGCAGACATCCAACTGCGCGTCGGAAATTCCCTGTCCTTTCGGGAGGACGGCGCAGGTAGAACTGTTCAGACCATAGAGCGCCGGCTGTCCGCTGACCGGATGCGTCAGCACGACCGGCACCCGGTTCGGCGGATTGGCCGCCCGCTGTTCCGGCGTCAGGACCGGGTAGTTGGGCGAGTATCGATTGATTTTCTTGTCGTGATGCGCAAGCGAACAGACTGCCTCCAGACCTTCGAGCTTCTGCTTGGCGTCCGCATCGAGCCGCGCGAAGGCGCTCCGCGTATCTGCAAACAATGTCTCCCCCCCTTCCGGCGGCGCCTGCTTGCAATGGAAGACCGACCCGATGGGCGGATTCCGACGGAAGGTCGAATCGGTGTGCCAGACCGGACGCCGCGTTTCCGGGTTGTAGCGCACGTCCGCGTCGCTCTGGAGCTGCGGTACGGTTGAAAACTGGGCTACCGGCTTACCCGCGTCATCCCTGACGTTGCCAATCCGCAAAATCGGATAGCCCGCCACCATCTTGTCTTCCCGCGCAGCTGCGTATTGCGTCTCGACGCGACCAAAGACGCCCGACCAGGCGATCAACTCCTCGGGCGTAATCTCGGGCAGGTCCTCGCCCCGGACGGCAAGAAGTCCGCCATGGCGGGTCCATAGATCGTAGGCCTTCCGCTGGAATGCGGGATCGCCCAGATCATGCCGCGTAACGCGATCGATCAAAACGCCGAAATCGCCATTCAGCGCCGAGGTCTCAACTGTCATATGCATCGCCCTCCGGTTAACGAGATTCTGGCAGGTCGAGAAGCGCTGCCACCTCGCGCGCCGCGATGCGTCCGGTAATGAAGCATTCCGACAGATTCCCACCGCCAAGATACAGACTGCCCCAAATACTGCCGAGTTCGCCCGCTTCGAACAAACGCGGGATCGGTTCGCCATAGGTATTCAGGATCCGCTGCCTGGTGTCGTGCCGCGGCCCACCCTGGGTATTGGAGACGACCGGCCACACTTCGGCGACGTAGAATGGGGGCGTCTGGATCGGCATCATCATTTCGGCCGGACGATCGAAGTCCTCGTCCTGGCCGCGCGCGCATTGATCGTTCCAGCGGTCGAGTGTCGCCTGCATTCTCTCCTCCGGCACGCCGATATGCGTGGCAAGTTCCTCCACCGAGCCTGCCTGCTTGAGAATGCCAAGCTGGACTTCCTTCAGGTTGTCGTCGCTCCAGGTGTAGGGCTCGGCCTCGCGGTCATTATACACCGCCTGCCCCAGCGGATACATTTTTCGGCCCTCTTCGTCGATGACGACGTAGGCCGGAATATTGGGAAAACCTTGCGTTTGCGGGTCGTAGAGGTCGAGCGCGCGATGGCCGGTATCCTGAACATAGGGCGGTGCCTCGTTCATGAAGCGCCTGCCCTTCTTGTTGAGCACGATCCACGACATCTTCACGGCCTTGCTCAAATTCGCCGGGACCGGCGCGCCGTCGATCACGCCTTCGGGCCGCCAATCCGGCAACCGTTTCATGCGAAAACATGTCGCGTGTTTCGGATCGGTGTGGAGCATCCCGTAGGAACCGTGGAAATGCCACATATGCCACAGCTCCGCGCCGACATCCTGCGCCATGCGGATGCCGTCGCCGGTATTGCCGCGGCTGGCCGCGGAATGCACCGGGCTGATCTGCCAATACTGGCGTTGCATCTCCGCATTGGCTTCGAAACCGCCGCAGGCAAGGATCACGCCCTTGCGCGCCCGCACCCGGCGCAGTGCACCATCCTGCTCGAAGGTCACCCCCGTCACGTTCCCGCTGCCGTCCGTCGTCAAGCGCTGCGCGGGGCATCCGAGACGCACCTCGATGGCGCGCTTGTTGACGTTGTCTTCCACCACCTTGAACAGCAAGGGTCCGCGATTGCGTCCCTGCACATGCGGATAGCCGACACGCGGATCGAATCCCGGCACGTCGGCAATCTCGATCGCACCGAAAGTATCGAACCCGGGATAAGGATAGTTGCCGGGATGATGCCGGGCTTCGCATTCCGCACCGTTGACCTTGGCGAGGCCGCGGATGTAATCGGCCAGCCCTATCAGCTCGTCCGCGAAGACGCGCAGGATCGCATCGTCCGTCCGCCCATCGCAGCTCGCCTTGAGATAGGCGAAGGCGTCGTCGGCGTCGTCCGCAATGCGAATACCGCCGCCCGCCGTGATCGATATGCCGCCGGGGTCCGGCATCTTCTCCGCCAACAAGACCGAACATCCCTGGTCGCTGGCTTCGATCGCGGCGGCGCCGCCGGCGAACCCGTAGCCGACGACGACAACATCGAAAGACTCGTCGAAGTGATCGCCATATTTGTCCGGCGGTGCGGTCGTCATACTCGCGGGTCCTTTCGAGGAAAATACATCCTACCTGCGCATTCTCACGCGTCTTGCGGCTGCACGAAATGGATCAACAGGCCGCCGCCGAAATTTGACGGATGGACGAATCCGATCTTCGAACCGCGGCCGCCGGGCCGCCCGACCAAATCGATCATGCGCCACCCGTCCTCGGCCAGTTTCGGCAGGATCGCATCGATGTCCCTGGTCGCAAGCGCAAGATGGGCAAGACCGGGGCCGCGCCGTTCGACGAATTTCGCGATGGCGCTTTGATCGCCCTTCGTATTGCCCTCTTCCTCGCCGAGCCGATCCTTCGGCCTCATCGCCGGGTCGTAGTCCATCAGGAACTCCAACTCGCAATCGCCGATGGTGATGAAGACGTCGCGCAAGCCGCCCAGAATCTCGGGCGGGCGCGCATGATAGACCGCGCCGTACTTGTCGGAGATAAAACTCTCGGTGACGTTGCGGATCTCGATGTCGGTCTGGGTGCTTTCGAGCGGACACCCGAGGTTGTCGACAAAGACGCGGATGCCGCCATCGTTGTCGTTACTGGCGATCCCCAGATGATCGATCTTATAGGCGGGACCCGCGACGGCCGGAATGCCGAGCGGCTCGATGAAGCGCATCCGGATGCCGACGGTCGCCGATTTGTCGATCGCGACATAGCGTTTGCCGTCGGGGCCGAGCCCTTCATCGATAACCGGCAAGTCGTGCCGCGCCGCCGTCGCCGCCGGATCGTCGGCACCGAGCGCCATGTGGTGCACGCCGGGAAAACTCGGCGCGTCCAGATACGGATCGTCAATCTCGAACACAGCGACGGCCGAGTTGCCGATCCCGAAGAACGGAATGCTGCGCCCTTCCAGCGTCATATCCGTTCGCCGCAGACCGAGCGAGCCACCGAGGAACCGGCAGGCCGCATCCCCATCGCGCGCGACGAGGGCGAGGTAGTTCAGTGCGTAACCGGCCATGATCAGATTTCCTCGCGCTCGACGAAATGTCCCAGGACGCCGCCGAGGGCGGTCGGATGAATGAAGCCGATCTGGGCACGGCGCGATCCCGGCCGCCCCTTCAAGTCGATCATCCGGTGACCCGCCGAATCCAGCCTGGCCAAAGCACCCGCGATGTCCGGGGTCTTGAAGGCGATGTGGTGGAGACCGGCGCCGCGGGATGCGATGTAGCGGGCAATAGCGCTTCGGTCGCCGCGCGTGTTGCCGGCCGTGTCATGGCGCGCCGCGTCGGCCGTCACATCGGTGGTCAAATCCTGGATGAATTCAAGCTCGCAATCGCCGACGGTGATGAAGGTAACCCGCATGCTGCCGACCAGCTGCGACGGTCGCGTGTGAAAGATGTATTTGTAGGTGTCCGAAGTGAAGTTTTCGGAAATCGTCTCGACCTCGCTGTCGGTCTGCTCGCTTTCGTATACGCATCCGAGCTTGTCGATGAAGGCAGCGCGCGCCGCGCGGTTATCGGCGGATGCCACGCCGAGGTGATCGATCCTCTCCACGATGTCCGACGATCCGGCCGCAAGGCCGAGCGGTTCGCTGAACCGGACGCGCACGCCGCCTGTCGCCGGGCGCGCCAACGCAATTTGCGCCTTGCCGCCGAGCCCCTTGGACAGGCCGTTTTCCGTCGGAAGCCCTGAAACGTCGGCGGCGGCGGCCTTCGGATCCGCCGCGGCGATGGCAAGATGGTGGACGCCCTTCTTGGCATCCGGTCCCAGGAAAGGATCGCCGGGCTGGAAAAAGGCCATGGCCGATGCGCCGACGGAAATCACGGGAACCGTCGTGCCGCCGCAGGAAAAATCCTGCCGGGGCAGCCCGAAATCCTGCTCGAACACCGCGGCGCTCCGGTCCGGCGCATCCACGACCAAAGCAACATAGGCGAGGTCGGGTGCTTGGGTCGCTTTGGTCATATGTCCTCTCTAATTGGCGCCGCGGCGAGCGCCGGCCGCACGAAATTATCGCAAGCACGCTTTCATCGTTAAGACCCCGGCAACACTTGACCGTTACACAAGGAGCTTACGC
>JBFFGE010000211.1:0-7566 GCA_041557595.1 Alphaproteobacteria bacterium | reverse complement strand
GTATAATTGGCATCGACCCCATGGCGGAATAAAAGACAAGACGCCAATCAGTCGACTCCGGATCAACCGGGACAACCTGTTGAGGCTCCACATCTAGCCCATCCCTTAGATCATTTCCTGTTTGAATTGCCTCATATAAAATGGTCTATCTCTTGGTTTTCACGCAAATACGTCGTCGCGAACCGTTTCGGTTCGCTCGGGATTTGCTCTAGCCGGCCGCGCGGGCCGGTTCCGGGGTGGCGGGGTCGTCAGAAGGCCGGCCCAGATCGCGCGCGATCGCCTTGAGGTCTTCCTCCTGAAGCGTCTCTTTTTCCAGCAACAGGATTGCCGCCGTTTCCAGCTTGTCGCGATGCCGGTCGAGGAGGTCGCGGGCGCGGTCGAATCCGGCGGCGATCAGGTTTCTCACCGCGCGGTCGATGCCTTGCTTGGTCTCCTCGCTGAAGACCGCGCCGGTACCGGTCGGGTATTGCAGCGGCAGCAGGAATTGCGGCATTTCCTCAGCGTAGGTGGCATGGCCGAGCGTTTCGTCCATGCCGTAGCGCGTCACCATATTGCGGGCGATATCCGTAGCCTTGCTCAAATCGTCCGACGCGCCGGTCGAAATCTCGTCGAAGAACAGCGACTCCGCGGCGCGGCCGCCAAGCAGGACCGCGATCTTGTTCTCCAATTCGGAGCGCGACATCAGATAGCGGTCTTCGGTGGGGCGCTGGATCGTATAGCCCAGGGCGCCGACCCCGCGCGGAATGATCGACACCTTATGGACGCGCTCGCTATCGGCGAGACAGATCGCGACGAAGGCATGGCCCAACTCATGATAGGCGATCACCCGGCGTTCCATGGGATTGATCACCCGGCTCTTTTTTTCCAGCCCGGCGACGATCCGTTCGATAGCGCCGGTGAAATCCTCCATCGTGACCGTGCTGCCCGCGCGCCGGGTTGCGAGTATCGCGGCTTCGTTGACCAGGTTGGCGAGATCGGCGCCGGTGAACCCCGGGGTCAGGGCGGCGATTTGCTCATGGTCGACCGCATCATCGATCTCGATCTTTCGCATATGCACCTTGAGGATCGCCACGCGGCCCGCCCGGTCGGGTCGGTCGACGAGCACCTGCCGGTCGAATCGTCCCGCGCGCAGCAGGGCGGGATCCAGGATTTCGGGGCGGTTGGTCGCCGCGAGCAGTACGACGCCGGAACTCGAATCGAATCCGTCGAGTTCGCTCAGCAGCTGGTTCAAGGTCTGTTCCTTTTCGTCGGCGCCGCCGCCCATCGGTCCCGCGCCGCGGGCACGGCCAAGCGCATCCAGCTCATCGATGAAGATGATGCAGGGCGCGCTCTTGCGGGCCTGCTCGAAAAGGTCGCGCACGCGGGCGGCGCCGAGACCGACGAACATCTCGACGAATTCCGAGCCGCTGATCGAAAAGAACGGCACGCCGGCCTCCCCGGCCACGGCGCGGGCGAACAGGGTCTTGCCGGTGCCGGGCGGTCCGACCAGCAGAATTCCCTTGGGAATGCGGGCGCCGAGCCGGCCATAGGTGGTCGGGTCCTTGAGGAAATCCACAATTTCCTTCAATTCCTCCTTCGCCTCGTCCACCCCGGCGACATCGTCGAAGGTCACTTTGGTGTCCGTCTCGACATAGACCTTGGCCTTGCTCTTGCCGACCGACATCATGCCGCCGAGGCCTTGCTGCGCCGCGAACCGGCGCATGACGAAATACCAGATGCCGAAGAAGAACAGCACCGGCAGGACCCACGACAACAGGTTCGAGAAGAACTTGTTTTCCACGATCGCCGTATAGGTCACGTCGTATTTGGCAAGATCCTTCGCGAAATCCGGATCGACCCGCAAGGTGAAGATCTGGCGGCGCCCGTCGGGCTGTGGCGTCCGCAAGGTGCCGCGCACATACCGGTCGGCAATGGCGATGGTCTCGATCTGGTTCGACTCCAGAAGCCTCTGGAACTGGCTATAGGGAATCGTTTCGACCTGCTGGCTTTCGGCCCACCAGTCGCGAAGAAAAACGATCGCGAGCAGCGCGAACAGAAAATACCAGACGTTCAAATGAATTTTTTTGTCCATGCGGTGGGCGCGACTCTCTCTTTTTATTCGGTCAGAACCATGGTCGTCTTCACTGTCTTTCGAGCTTCTCTAGATAGACCGGCAATTCGTCGAATCGATATTGCGTGAGGTCTGCGGGAATTTCCCGAATAATCGCGTCGTGAACCGGCTTGGAAAAGTGCTTCCGGAGCACGCCAAGCGCCGCCGGCGCGGCAATGACAATGAGTTGCCGATAGTGATTCTGCAACCGTTCCTGATCGAGAAAAGCTGCGACATCGACGAGAAACCGCACGCTGGTCTGACGGTGTGGGTCGGTCGGCGGTTCCATGGTATGGCGGCCGTCGCCATGCCGATCGAAGCTGCGGCCCGGCCGATCGGAGACCAGCTCGCGCGCCGGCAGCGCATCCGTTTCGAATTCCTTTATCAGCGACACTTCTTTTTTGCGTTTGATCGATAGAATGCAGGCTTTATGGCCATTGGCGACCAAAACCCATCGAATTGATTGTCGCGGCATTGCGCGTCTCCTGTCTGGCGCCTTCCCGGTCCCAGGGCAGGGGCGGAGTCCCAGCGGACCGGGGCACCTTCTCGTATCTTCGTGTCTCGTGTAGCGCGGCCGGTCAATTCAGCCGCACGTCGCGCAGAGTCCGGATGGCGGCGCGGATCCGCTTCCAATCCTCGGCATCCTCCGCTCTGTTGCGATCCTCGAACTCCTTCGATTTCCGTGCGGCCACAAGCTCCGCCTTGTCGCCATGCGACGCGCGCAACCGGCGCGCATAGTCGTTGATCTGTTTTTCATCCATGGTTGACGATTCCGTGTTGCTTTCCACGATGTCTATGAGGCGCGATCATCGAGGCGCGGTCATTGATGCGAATCAATCCCCGTTCCATATCGGTCTGTTGCCCGGTTCATGGAGTACTGTCGATATGTCGCGTTGTTCCGCGGCTTCGATTAAGCGAGAATTCACCGATGTCGGAACATCCGCATATTTCCTCCGACGCGTACGACACGCTGTTGGATACGATCGGCGCCCTTGTGATCTTTCTCGACACCGAAGGGCGCGTCGCGCGTTTCAATGCGGCATGCGAACGACTGACCGGGTATCGGGAAGCGGAAATTCTCGGTCGTGTCGTTTGGGATTTCCTGGTGCCCGCGGAAGAAGCCGAATCGTTTCGGTCGGTCTTCGCCGATTTGAATGCCGGCATTTTGCCGAGCGAACATCAAAATTTTTGGATTACGAAGGCCGGCGACAGGCGTCTTATTGCGTGGTCGAACACGATTTCACGAAACGCCGACGGCGGCGTGGATTTCGTCATCGGCACCGGCATGGATTTGACCGACAAGATTCGGTCGGAGGCTTCGCTAAGAGACAGCGAAGCCATCCTGAAATCCACTTTCGACACGTCCCCCAACGCGATCGTTACGATCAAGCCGGATGGTTCGATCATTTCCTTCAATCCATCGGCGGAACGCATGTTCGGATATTCGGAGAAGGAATTGATCGGGCAAAACGTCAAGGTTCTGATGCCGGCGCCATATCATGACAAACATGATGGATACCTCGCGCGCTATTTGGATACCGACGAAAAACGTATCATCGGCATCGGGCGCGAAGTCACCGGGCGCAAGAAGGACGGCGAGGAATTTCCCGTGGATCTGGCGGTGGGCGAGGCGGTAACCGCCAACGACCGGATTTTTACCGGCTTTATGCACGATCTGACCGATCGAAAGCGGGTCGAGGAATCCGCCCGCGATAGCGACCGGCGCTTGCGGGAGCTGCAATCGGAATTCACCCATGTGTCGCGCCTCAGCGTAATGGGCGAGATGGCGACGAGCCTGGCGCATGAAATCAATCAACCGCTCGCGACGATTATGAATTACCTGCAGGCGTGCAACCGGATGCTTGAATCGCAGTTTGGCGACGAGACGCTGGAAATTCGCGATTTCATGACCAAGGCCTCGGATCAGGCGTTCCGCGCGGGACAAATCATCAAGCGGTTGCGGGATTTTGCGGCGCGCGGCGAAACCGAACGGCTCAGCGACGATATCAATGAGGTGATCCAGGAAGCCAGCACGATCGCATTAACCGGCGCAGCGGCGGCGGGCGTGGATGTGGAATTCGACCTGGCCGAGAATCTTCCGGAGGTCTTGATCGACCGTATCCAGATCCAGCAGGTTCTGGTGAACTTCATCCGGAACAGCCTGGATGCGATTCAGGCGGCGGGATCGGGGCGTTTGCTGATCGCCTCGGAAATCGGCAACACCGGCGATGTGGTGGTGTCGGTCTGCGATGACGGTCCCGGCATTGCGGACGATATTGCCGATAAACTCTTTCTCCCGTTCAATACCAGCAAGGCCGACGGGCTTGGAATCGGCCTCTCGGTTTGCCAATCGATCATCGAAAGCCACAATGGCAGAATTTGGGCGACGGCCAATGACGGAGCCGGCGTCACCTTTTTTTTCAGCGTGCCGGTAACGCCGGGAAGGGAGGCTGCCCATGGCTGAGCAGACCATTTTCATCGTGGACGATGACGAAGCCTTCCGCACGTCCCTCGCCGTGTTGTTGAAGTCGGCCGGCTATTCGGCGGAGAGCTATCCGTCCGGGCCGGCATTTCTCGATGCGTGCCGGGAGGTCGAGGGCGCTTGCGTGTTGCTGGATGTGCGCATGCCGGTCATGAGCGGCCTCGAGGTGCAGGGAACCCTGAAAGCGCGGCGTCCCGACCTGCCAATTATCATGATCACCGGACATGGCGACGTGCCGATGGCGGTGCGCGCGCTGAAAAGCGGCGCGGTCGATTTCATCGAAAAACCCTTCAGGGATGACGACCTCCTGGAAAGCATTCAACGCGCCGTTACGATGTCGCGCAGCGGGGCGCCCGGCGTCAATGCCGACATTCGGTCCAGGGTCGACCGCCTGTCGCCGCGCGAACGCGAAGTGCTCGATCTGCTCGTCATCGGCCGCCCGAACAAGATCATAGCCTATGAGTTGGGCATCAGTCCGCGCACGACGGAAATCCACCGCGCCCGCGTGATGGAAAAAATGGGTGCGGACAGTCTGTCCCATCTGGTTCGCATGGCGCTTGCCGCCGGCATCGATCCGGAGCCTTTGTGACCGGACCTGGCCCGAACGGGTGGCAGACGACCGAATTTTAGGTATTTTCCCCGACTTTAAATTGTCATTCCGGACCCGCACAGTTCGACGACGCAAGCGTGCCTATGGGCTCCGAAGAATTTGGTTGTCTTGCGCATCGAGGTTTGGATTGAATAACCATGGCAACGCAACAGGCCGGATCGCAACGCCTCACGGTCTATATCGTCGACGCGGATCGCGCTTTTAGAGAGTCGCTGGCCGTATTGCTGAGATCCGCGGGCTATGTCGTGCGAACCTATTGCAGCTATGACGATTTTCTCCAGCACAACTGGAAATCCGGAAATTCATGGCAAAGTATGGAGCTGCGGCTTCCCGAGATGAGCGGGACGACGCTCCTGCACGCCATCGAGGAACATTCCGGCGAGCCGCCGCTCCTCGTCACCGTGTTGAGGTCCGACACGGTATCCAGCGTGTGTTAGCGCCGCCGTCACCCGATTTCCATAGCGTCACTAGGTAGAGTCCCTTACGGACAATTCCTCACTATCCGGGCCGCCGCGCGCTTCGTCTAATGGCTCCAAGCAGTGAGCGTTTTGCAACCGGAGATCAGGGAGCGAAGTTATGGGGCAAATTTTCACACCGACCGAATTCCGAAATGACCGCTACTTCGAAGGTTCGGGAGCACGGGGTGTAATGACGGCGTTGAATTCTCAAAGCGTCGGCATCCAGGCGGACGGTTATTTGTGTAACGTGCTGGGAACCGTACAGCGCAATGTCGCCAAGGAGTGTCTCATTTGGGAAGGCGACGACGCGGATGCGGTTTTCAAAGTGGTGAGCGGCACGCTGTGCATCTACCGCTTGATGTCGGACGGCCGCCGGCAGGTCAGCCGGTTTTGCCGGGCCGGGCAGTATCTGGGGCTGACCGCCACCGACGTCTTTCCGTATAACGCCGAAGTGGTGTCGGACGTCGAACTCGTACGCATCCGGCGGCGGGACTTCGATGAAGAGGTCGAGCGGGACCCCGTGTTGCAAAAATTCATGCTCGGTCAGGTGACTGACGAGCTTCGGACGGCGCAGCGCCAACTCGTGCTGCTCGGACGGAAGTCCGCGATCGAGAAAGTCGCTTCCTTCCTGCTGGAATTCGGACATCCGGCGGACCTGGACGGCGAACGCGCGCGTATCGCCATCCCGATGACGCGGGTCGATATCGCCGATCATCTCGGCCTCACCCATGAAACGGTTTGCCGGGCGTTCGCGCAGATGCGGAAGGAAGGCGTAATTTCCGTTCCCGATCCGCATCTCATCGAAGTGCACGATCTGGCGTCGCTCGAAGATATCGCCGAGGGCGACCGGTACGAAAGGCTTAGCGCGTAAACGGCGCGACGCTCCGGCGGATCGACGGAGCGTCCGACCGACGGGTTTGCCGGCTCGAATGGCCGCGCCGGGGCGGGGTGGATCAATGGCGTTGACAAAGATGCCTATCGTCAAGGATGGGCGCCGCCCCGGCGCGATCACCGACGATCAATCAGATACGATTGCCTTTCTCGCTTCCGGCGCCGGGCGCGGGACGCCGGCCGACGACATCATCGAAACCCATGGGGCGATGATCTTCCTGTGCGGCGAGGTGGCCTACAAGCTGAAGCGCGCCGTCTGGTTTCCCTATATGGATTTTTCAACGATCGCGAAACGCCGGGCATTTTGTCGGGCAGAGGTGCGGTTGAACCGGCGCACGGCGCCCGAATTTTATCTCGATGCAGTGCCGGTCGCGCGCGACGCCGCCGGAACGATCACATTGGGAGGCTCTGGCGCTCCGCTGGATTGGGTCGTCGTAATGCGGCGTTTCGATCAGGAAGCCCTCTTCGACCATTTGGTCCGGTGCGGCGGTCTGGACGGGGATCTGATCGAGGCGCTGGCCGATACCGTTGCGCAATTCCATGTCACGGCCGAACGATGCCCGGACGTGGATATCACCGTCGCCATGGAACGGTTGATCGCCGGGAATGCCGCCAGCCTGGGCGCGTTTTCTCCGGGCGTGTTTCCTGCCGAAGAAATATCGCACCTGCAACGCCGCTGCGCCGAGCTGTTCGACGAAGAAGTGGCCAAGAAAATGCGGCGGCGCGCGCACGACGGCTACGTCCGCCACTGCCATGGCGACCTTCACCTCAAGAACCTGTTCTTGTCCGAGGGCAAGCCGGTTCTGTTCGATTGCATCGAATTCGATCCGGGATTGGCGCGGATCGACGTCTTCTACGACCTCGCCTTCCTGCTGATGGATCTGGAGTTCCGCGGCATGCGGCGTTTCGCCAATTTGCTGCTCAATCGCTATGTGGCGAGGACCGGCGACTATGACGGCGTGACGCTCCTGCCGCTGTTCATGGCCGTGCGCGCAGCCATTCGCGCGAATGTGACGGCCGCGACGGTGGAAAAGGC
>JBFFGE010000210.1:0-7567 GCA_041557595.1 Alphaproteobacteria bacterium | reverse complement strand
TTCTTAGGCCGCGACACGAACAATAGGTGGCAAATCTCAAGAAATTGCAAACGACACTCAATCGTCGAAGAAATCCTTGCCGAGCACGTCGCGGATCGGAATTTGGGGATCTTCCAGCTTGCGGCGCCACTGATGGCTGCGTTCGCCATTGCGCAGATAGTCGCCCTCCGCCGCGCGCTTGGCGGCCAAATCCCAATCGTCGTTCCAGTCGCCGAGCGAATAGCCGTGCCACGGCGAATCCGGCTTGAGCGGCGGCAGGCCCAGCTTCTCCCAAAGTTCCTTGGCGTGCTCCATATATTCCTTCTTCGGCAGCGCGACCGGCGCCATGTCCTCTTTCAGGGTCGCATCGATCAACAGCGTGGAATCGCTGTCGACGCCTTTGAGCACGGGCCCGTGGCCGCGCGCGCGATGCTTCAGGATCTGGATATCGAGCGCCGGATTGGCGCGGTAGGACAGCGCCCAGAACACCGCATCGCCGCTGTTCGGGTCGATGTCCTCGTCGATCGCGATGCAATACTTGCCAACCGCCGGCTGCAGCGCCTGTACGCCATAGAGCGCGCGCCACACTTCGGTGCGCGCCACGCCGCGCTCGAACTGCACCATCACGACGCGGCGCAGATTGGTCAGCGGCTCATGCAGCGAGACCTTCTTCACCCCCTTGATGCCGAGCGTGTCGCGCAGATGCGACAGGAACATCGGCTCATAGGCAACCCGCTTGATGACGCTGGATTCGCTCGGCGTGACCTGCGAAATGATCGAGCTGATCACCGCATCGCGCCGGCGCGTCACGGCGGTCACGGTCATCACCAGATTATATTCCTCCAGCGCGACATAGCCGTGCGATTCGCCGAACGGCCCTTCCGGCTCCAGATACTCCGGATCGATCGTGCCTTCGACGATGACCTGCGCCTCCGCCGGCACCATCAGGTCGACGGTCTTGGCCTTGACCACATTTACCGGGCCGCCGGCGAGGCCGCCCGCCACGGTCAGTTCGTCGACGCCCATCTTGACCTTCTGCGGCCCGGTGTATTCGACCACCGGCGGACAGCCGAGGATGATCGCGACCGGCATCGGCTCGCCGCGTTCCTGGTATTTCTTCCAATGGTAATAGCCGCCGGCCGACATGGAGCGCAGCATCATCACGGCGACCCGGTCCGGCGCCTTCAGGTTGTCGCGGTAGACGCCCATATTCTGCACGCCGTCATCCGGATCCTTGGTGATCCAGGTCGCGGCGGTGAAATAAGGGCCAACATCGAAGCCGGGCGTGGAGATCGGAATTGGCAAACCGTCGACGCCGTTGCCTTGGCCCTGCACCTCGGCGCCGGTTTGCACGATTTCGTGCACCGGCGCGTCCTCGACCACGGTGGTCGCAATCGGATTGGAGAGCGCGCGGTTCCAGACCGGTCCGATATCTTCTACCGTCTCGACGCCCATGCCGATCCGGTAGATCTCCGGATTTGCGGCGAGCGCGCCGACCACCACCGGGATGTCGTATTTGCGGCCCTTGCTGTCGGTGACGTTGGTAAACAGGAAGGCCTTGCGTTCGGGCTCGGGGATGCCGCCGCGGAATTGCCAGCGCACCAGCGGATGCATTTCGGTATCTTTGTTGATCGGCTCGTCGATCCGGATCAGCAGTCCGGCGGCGTCGAGCGCCGCGATATGCTCGTGCAGATCGTTATATGTCCGCTTGCCCGCCCGCGCCGTATCGTCCATGTCGTGCCTCCCGCGCCCGATCGTATTTTGGAGGCTCTTGTTTTAGCTTTTGCCGACGATGGCGCAAGGGGTGGGTGGAGGGATCGGCAACAGGTCATCGCATCATTCACGATCTGACATCATCGTGACCGGGGCCAAGCGCGACGCGAAATCAGCGATCGCCCGACCGGACTAACTTCGACCGATCTGGCTCCTGATAATTTTATCGGTAATCGCGTGATCGTTAGCGAGCAGTATCGCCTTGCTGATCGCGCTTGTAAGGGTTGAGTCAATATTGGCGCCTTCCGGGACCCGGCCGGTATAACGACCCTTATGCCTCCCCTCCACGATGCAAATATGCTGGTCGTTCGGTTGCTTGAATACCGCCGCGCTGCCCAAATGGATTCGGTAGACATTCAACTTGCCGTGTACCATCAAATCGCATCCCGAAACCCGGCATTGGTCGGAAATCTCCAGCGCGGGCAGGATCTGTTTCAGCTTTTCGGCGCGTTGTCGTGCGCCGGAACTGTTGTGGCGGGTCGAACGCCGAAAATTATAGGCAGCCGCTTTGTCGCGCTGCGTGTGGTCGCGCCACTCCATGTTTACCGCAATCGCGGAGCGGGCCACGGCATACGACAAGTCGTGCATGACTTCGGAGAATACGATCGGCGGGACGTCATGAATGCGAATTGGTGAATGGTCATCGTCCGACGCGCGGGCGAACATGACGTAACCGCTCGATAGCAATGCGTTATCAGTCGTTCCGCGCCGTGCATCGGCAACCGGATCGCCGTATAGCACCGCTTGCAGATCGAAATTGGCGAAGCGCCGGAATTTGTAAAGTGCTTCATCGTCTTCGGGCTGTTCCGGACCTTCCCATCCCAGATGCGCCAACCGTTGATGCAACTCAAACTCCCATACGAAGTGACCCGCAAACCGGTTGGAGTAGAACTCCGTCTCGAATTCGACCTCGGTAGGGACGAAAATTTCGCGATAGGCCTGCTCGAAGGGCTGTTTAATTCCGAGCGTTTCTATCCTGTTTCGCCATGCCTGAACTTGGTCAACGGTAGCGAGAACCGGGTGCCACGGTGTCATTACCGTCTCATCGTCGACCCATGCGATTTCCGCCCCATCAACATCGTAAAATTTTCCCGCGTCGAATACGGCCGCTTCGCTGCTGCCGCTCTTTCGCAGTTGCCAAATAATCCGGGGAATGAAATGCGCGACGAACGGATGTTCAATGTAACGCGTCCGCATCTCTTCCACCGTCCGCATGCGACTCGAAAAAAATAATTCCTCCAGACGCCGGCATTGTCGCTCGCGCTCGATTTCCATACGCTCGATGAGTTTTCTAAACCGGTCGGCTAAAAACCAATTGCTCTTGGCGAGACGGCGGAGGCTATACTTCTTTGGATTTTTCTCGGTCTTGTCGAATATCGATGCTCGGACCCGCCCCAGTGCGTCGATTGAAATTTCGATATTACGCTTGCCAATTTCCTCCCGGTAAACGCCCGACCGATCCATGCCGAATGTAGGAATTCCATAATCGCCCAGTTCTTCGACCGTGACGCCGCGCGACTTCGCGCGACGCTCAATCGCACGCTTAATCAACAATCGGGCGCCTTCATGCTGCATGTCGCCATGGCTCATGAACAGATAGGGCAGCCCGACGTCATCCGGCATCGATTCGAAGGCGACAAAAACGGCATTTCCCAACCTTTCGACGCCCGAGCCGCTACCGCTATTCTGATAACAGCGAATGGCGAATTGGCGTAAGCTCTCGGTCGGTGCCCTTGCGCCGCAAAACTGCGCCGCCCAAATCAGGCCTTTGAGTGTATCCTGGTTGGGATCGACGCCCGGTATGAGATATTCTTGAGCTTGATTGTGTTGGAATTCCAATATGATCGCGTGTCGAAACGCCGCATCATCCAAGCCAAATGACCCGCATATTTTTCCGGTCCGATCGCGGAAACCAACTCTTCCGCCCGGGTCCGCCACCGCTTGCCCGGCCGCGATACCTTATGGCCGGCGAAGGCTAGCTCGAAGAGCTCGATCCACACCGTCCGAATTTGCGGCTCCAGGCCTGCAATCCACCTGCGAATCGCGCCGCCCCACGCGGTATCGACCAGATCAGGCATCGGTCGCGACGGAACCGGGGGTGGCTGGTTCTCACCCAGGACAGCATCGAGACGATCCCGGTAGGTCCCCGGCGAATGGTGGTCGCGATATTCTTGCAAAATTTCCCGCAATGGATCGCTGAGTTCGTGCTCCGCAGCGTACCGCTCCAAGCCCTTCCACAACCCGCCTAGTCGCGCAACATGGTCGAATTCCGCCCTGCCCAAAATACTGAATATCTTCTGAAGGCATTGGTCGGTGAACGGCAATTTTCGCCGCGTGATCAATGCGATAAAGCGCCACAGCATTATTCGGCGGGGACAACGGGTGTAGTACTCGCTTAAGTCGACAACGCGTTTATTCGTCACCGCCCAGAAGGCATCGGGCAGGAGGGCGACCTGCTCGTCCAGCGGCAGCGCCAATATCGCCTCGGTAGCAGGAATTTCCTGCGGACCGGGACCGCGTTTGAAATACCATTCGCCGTGCCGTTCCCTGACTTGGCAAACGTACAGCCAGATCAGGTTATCCGAACGCGCGAAGCCATGTTCGGGATTGTACTTCAAATAGGGGCTGCGCTTCCGCGAACCGAAGAGAGCCCGAAGCCACATGCCGATGCCTCCCGATCACCCGCCTTGCAGCGGAACGAGCTGGAGAAAAGTCATTGCCTCTTCGCCGGTCACGGAAATTTCCGCATCCGGGTCGGACAGCTGTTGATCGTTGAATAGGACGATCAAGTTGTGCCGTTCTATCGCCCGGCAAATATTTTGCAGCTCTTCATCAATATTTGCACCCGCCGACCGGCTCTCATTAAGCACCGATTCCCGAGCGCGCAACTTCTGCATCCCCCGAAAAGGAAGCGACGATCTTTTCGCCTTTAGTCGCTTTTCCTCTTCCTCCAGCCGCCGCCGAATCACTTCACGCACCGTCACGCGCTCGCTGGCGAGCCGCAGCGTGCCGACCTCGACCGGGGCCGCGCCGAGTGTTTCGTCAATGAGTCGCAATAATGCCGTCATCGTGAGGTCCTCCCCTTGGAACGGTAGAACGACAGTTTACACGCATTGCGCGTGTCGGCAATTATTTTTCTTGTTATAGGTGCTGTCCGCCTGGTTCAGCTGCCGGCCCGCCCGTCCGAAGTCGCAGTCTGCGGCGCCAGTCAAATCACCGTACCGACAGCGTATCGCGAAATGTCGCCGATACGCCAGCGACAACAACGACAATACCGCCGTAGCCCGTCAGTCGTAGCCGAACAGCCAGACCGTGGCGGCGTCATGAATGTTGAAGACCGAATGCCGCGCGCCGCGGGGAATGAACACCTCGTCGCCGGGGCCGGCGGTCACGCGTTCGCCCGCGATCTCAAGCTCGAGGCGTCCCTCGACCACCGTGACCAGCTCGTTCGTGTCGTGCACGAAATCGCGCCACGCCTGGCCGGGAGGATCGCTGAAGTCGTGGCAGGAATAGCCGCGCGCCGCCCAATCGGCGCGGACCGCATTCGGGCCGACCGGTTCGGCAAAACTGCCGGCAGTCAGAGTTATCTTCATGCGTCCCGCCGCCGTTGCCGCGAGCGACGCGTCAGAACCGTCGGCCGCCCGCCCGCTGTTTCTCGAAATATTGCTGGTGATAGTCCTCGGCCATCCAGAAATCGGAGGCCGCCGTGATTTCGGTCACGACCGGACTGCGAAATCGGCCCGACGCCTCGAGCGCGGCCTTGGACGCCTTGGCGGTTTCTTCCTGCGCGGCGTCCGTGAAGTAAACCGCGGATCGGTACTGCGTTCCGAAATCCGGCCCCTGCCGGTTCATCGTCGTCGGATCGTGCACCTCCCACAGCACATTCAGCAGGTCGTCATACGATACTTCCGACGGATCGAACTCGACCCGCACCACTTCCGCGTGGCCGGTCGTGCCGCTGCACACTTCCTGGTAGGTGGGATTGGCTTTTTCGCCGCCGGAATAGCCGACCGCCGTGCTCTTGACGCCCGGCACCCGCCGGAAAGCGGCTTCGATGCCCCAGAAGCAGCCCGCTCCAAAAATCGCCGTTTGCGTCTCTGCCATGTTTCGATCCTTTGCCGTTCGTTGCGTGCTGACACCACTGTCATCGGGGTACCGCGCCCCACGCCAGAGAAATGGGGGCGCCCTCCCGTAGATCAACTCTTCTGCCTTCAATTGGAATGAATAAAAGCCAGAAGAGTTGATCGATTCTATAAAGATAGAGCAGCGTCAAATTATTCCCGTCGCGGCCAGAAACACCAGGATAATCGCCACCGGAGCACCATACCGCAGCATAAAGAACCAGGCCGCGGACCACACGCCGGTGAGCTTTGCAGCCGCCGCCGCACGCGCCTTGCCCCAGCGCCAGGCGACAAAGGTGGCGATCAGCAGACCGCCGATCGGCAGCGCGACATTCGAGGCGGCGAAATCCATCGCATCGAATATTCCAAGTCCCGCGAAGTGCACGCCCTTCCACGGTCCAAAGCCGAGGGACGCCGGAACGCCGAGCGCGAAGATCGCCAAGCCCGCGATGACGGACACCGACGGGCGCCGCCGCCCGTCGGCCGCGAGGCTGGCCACCACGACTTCCAGCATCGACACCATCGACGTCACCGCGGCGAGACACAGCAGCAGAAAGAACATCGATCCAAAGACCGCGCCGGTCGGCATCGTCCGGAACAGCTCCGGCAAGGTGACGAAGGCGAGCCCCGGTCCGGAGGAGATCTTGCCGCCGAAGGTGAACAGCGCCGGAAAGATCGCCAGCGCCGCCAGCATTGCGAAGGCGGTGTCGCCGCCGGCCACCAGGAGCGCCGGACGCGCCAGGCCGCTGCGAACCGGCAGATAACTGCCATAGGTGAGATAGATGCCGGCGCCCGCGCCGAGCGAAAAGAAGGCCTGGCCCAAGGCGGCAAGATAGACCTTGGGTCGCGCCAGGGCGGCCCAATCGGGCCTGAACAGGAATTCGAGCCCTCGCGCGGCGCCGTCGAGCGTCAGGGCAAAGGCGACGAACGCTACGAGAATTATCGCCAAAACCGGCACCATGAACCGGTTGCACCGCTCGATCCCGCCCCGCACCCCCGCCGATACGATGGCGACCGTAATCGCCAGCAGGGCCGCCTGCCAGACGACCGGCGTCCAACCATCGGCAACAAATGCCTGGAAATAGTCGCCGTAGCCGGCAGCAGGAACGGACCACAGAACGCCCGTCACCGAGGCGAAGAAATACCGCGCGGTCCACCCCGCAACGACCGCGTAATAGCCGAGCACCACCGTCACCGTCGCCACCGCGAGGTACCCGGTCGCGGCCCACGGAGTACCACCGCCGAGCATCCGAAAGGCCGCAACCGGGCTCCGTCTACTGCGGTGGCCGACTGCCGATTCCGCAATTACGACCGGCACCGCAACGAGAATAATGAAGAGAAAATAGAGCATTACGAAGACCGCCCCGCCGTGCTCGGCGGTAACGTGCGGAAAACGCCATATATTGCCGAGCCCGGCGGCGGAACCGATCGCCGCAAAGACAAAACCGTTCCGCAATCGCCACGTTTCCCGCTTTTGGCCGGGCCGCGCCATGTTCGCCTCGCGCCTTCACCGGTCCCGCCCTGCCCGTCATCCGGACCCGTGGGACCTGAATATTCGACAGTATACCTGTCCTGACTTCGGTGCCCGAGATTTGAAATTTTTTGTGCGGTTTACAATTTTTTAATCCCGCGACCGATAGCCTCGATATCTGGTTAACACCAAAACGGTGAATTTCTATTGGGGTAATGATAAT
>JBFFGE010000209.1:0-7581 GCA_041557595.1 Alphaproteobacteria bacterium | reverse complement strand
GGGCTTTAAGAATAGCGTGCCTTATAGCCTGGTTTGAACCACCTAAGTTCGGTCCCATTTTTGGCGCTCTTGTCCCAGACAAACCAAGCGTAAGCCGTCGTACCAGAGCCTTTAGGTTTCACGCCAGCCGGGTAAAACGTAATCCGTTCGCTGAAAACCCAAACGCGTGAAGGGGGAGTTCGCGAGAAAATTGTATTTGCTCGATTTGCGCCCTCTAGGAACGCGAGTCGTAGCAACAGTGCAAATTTTTGACGCGCCAACCCGACGCCATTTGCAACGAACCCCTCCGCGCAATTGTATGGCGGATTTGTCACTATGTTATCGGACTGTTCCGTCGCATTGAGAAAATCAATATTCGATTCTCCGTAGCCTCGGTCGTATAGATCTGAGCTGAACACCGGTCGCCCCGTTTCCTCTAGAACGCGAGACATGGAACCATCACCACATGCACATTCCCAGATATTACCTAGAAACTTTTCATTATCCACGAGAGCAAATGTCGCCCAACGCGGCGTCGGAAAAAAATCCGGCCCGTTCAAATCAGCGAAACGTTTTAGCGTCGGCTTGAGTCCGCCATTAATATTGTACGTTGCATCCATTTGAAAAATATAACAGAATCAGCATATTATTCAAGATTGAAAAAGCCAATTCATTTGAGTCACTTAAGGATATCGCCAATTGACTGGCTATTTGACCGTACCCGCGCCTCTCGGCTAGCGTCGCGGGACGGCGGCCAAAGAAACACCAACAGGGAGACGATCATGCTGTGGGCAGTGATTTGCGAAGACAACCCGAATACCGATGCGATTCGCGACGAGCATCTGGCGCCGCACCGGGAATACCTGAAAAGCAAGAAGGACGTCATCGTGGTCGCCGGCGCGACCCAGACCGATGACGGAAGCCAATCGACCGGCAGCCTTTTCTTGGTCGCCGTCGACAGCCGCGAGGCGGCGAAGGCCTTCTCCAACGGCGACCCGTTCACCCAGAACGGCGTGTTCAAGAACGTCACCATCAAGCGCATGCGCAAGGGGCAGTGGAACCCGGCGACCGGCGACGGCGCGTAAAGTCCCGGACCGCGGGAAAACCAGTCGATGTTGTTCGTCTACTTCATGCAGGACGTGCCGGACATGGCGGTCCGGCGGGCCGAGCTGCGCGCGAGCCACCAGCAATACCTGGCGGGCGAGGCCGATCGTTTCTTTGCCGCCGGACCGCTCTGGTCGGACGATGGCGCCGCGATGAACGGCTCGATCTTCATCATGGACTGGCCGGACCGCGCGGCGGCGGGCACCTGGCTGCAGGACGAGCCATTCACTGCGAACGGCGTCTATGGCTACATCAACATCAAGGGGTTTCAGAACAAATGGCCGAAGGCGGGCCGCCCACCCGTGCGCGACCGGCTGTTCGCCTATTTCAATCTGAACGGCGACGACGCGGCGGGACCCCGCAAGGCGCAGCGCGCGGCCCATCTCGACTACTTGGCGGCGACCGAGGACCACCTGTTCGCCGCCGGGCCGCTCTATGACGACAGCAACGCCACCGAATTGGAAGACCGGGTCGGATCCCTCTATATCGTCGACTATCCCGACCGGGCGGCCGCCGACGCGTGGCTCGCGGCCGAGCCGTTCAACCGCAACGGCGTCTACGAGGATCAATGGGGCCAGGCCTACGAAAACCTCTGGCCGAAGGAATAACGGGAGACACCGGAAAATGACGTATTGGCTCTTCAAATCCGAACCGGGCGCGTGGTCCTGGGACGACCAGCAGAAGGTCGACAGCGAGCCCTGGAACGGCGTGCGCAACCATCAGGCCTGCAACAACATGAAGGCCATGAAGATCGGCGATCTGGGCTTTTTCTATCACTCGGTGAAGGAGAAGCAGATTGTCGGCATCGTCGAGGTGGTCAAGGAATATTACTCGGACCATACGGACGACTCCGGCCGGTTCGGCATGGTCGACGTCAAGGCGGTGAAATCGGTCAACAAGCCGGTGACGCTGGCCGAGGTCAAGGCCGAGCCGCGGCTCGAAAACCTCGCCCTGGTACGCCAGTCGCGCCTATCGGTGGTACCGATCAATGACGAGGAATGGGCCGTCCTCTGCGCCATGGCCGAGACCGAGGTGTAACCGCCGGTCCATGCAAGCGATCGAAGAACAGGTTCTCTGCCGCATCGAAGACATCCCCGACGGCGAAGGCAAGGGGTTCGATATCGACCGGCCGGAAGAGATTATCGAGATCGTCGTGGTGCGCCGCGGCGACGCGGTCTTCGGCTACCGCAACGACTGCCCGCATGTGGGCACGCCGCTCAACTGGGTCGACGACCGGTACATGACGCTCGACCGGAAATACATTCTCTGCGCGACCCACGGCGCCGAATTCCGGGTCGAGGACGGCTATTGCATCGCCGGCCCCTGCGCCGGCGATAGCCTGACACCGATCGACCTGGAACTGCGCGACGGCGCGGTGGTGCTGCGCGGGCTGTAACAACGGCGCTCAAAACGCGATGCCGAAGCTGGCCAGGATTTTCGCATAGCCCCAATACCCAACCGCCGTGATGACAATCGCCGCCGCCACGGCGAGCGGAAACGGCGCGCCGGCTTTCAACAGCAGCGGAAATGCGATCAGCAGCAACAGCGAGGGCAGGATCAGGAGCAGGATGCTCCAGCTCAACTGGGACACCTGATCGACGGAGCGCGTATCGACATAGAGCCAGATAATCGCGAGCAGCGACAGCAACGGGATCGATGCGACCAGCCCGGCAAACAACGGCGACCGCTTGGCGATCTCGCTGACCGCCACGATCAGCGCGGCGGAAATAATCGTCTTGATGGCAATGTAGAACACGGCTGGCCCCCTGGCCGGTTTTCCCGCCTTACGATCCGGCTAAAAACTTCCGGTAGGTTTCCGCCAATTCGCGCGCCGCGATCTCGACGAACTGCTTGCCGTGTTCCGGCTCGGCGAGCGACGGATCGGCGGCCATGCGGCCGTCGGGATAGCGCCGCCGGTAATCCTCCGCGCCCTGGATCTCGCGGCCGACATTTTCGATCGGGGCAAGCGGTCCGTCGCGGCGCTGGTCGGGAAAGGCATACCAGGTCACGGCGACTTCCGACGGCGTGGCGTGATAGCCCTCCTTGTCGCCGTAGAGTTTTTTCTTCAGCGCCTCGACGCCCGGCATCTGATACCAGTTCGCGATCTTGCAAAACACTTCCGACGGCATCTGGTTGGCGCCCGGCCCGCGCAGCGCCACCGCCTCGGCCAATTCCGCATGGATTTCGCTGAACGCCGTGTTGACCGGCATGATGTTGCCGCCATGGCCGTTGACGAAGAAGAAGCGGTCGAAGCCGTGCCGCGCCAGGCTCATCACCATGTCGCGCACCACCAGGATCAGCGTCGACGGCCGGTAGGTGATCGAGCCCTTGAAGGCCATATGATGCTGCGCCATGCCGATCGACACCGTGGGCGCGACCAGCGCGCCGGTCTCCTCGCCGACGCGCCGGCCGATCACTTCGGCGGTCAAGGCATCGGTGCCGATCAGCCCGGTCGGGCCGTGCTGTTCGGTCGAGCCGATCGGCACGATGATTCCGGTGCTGGTTTCCAGATAGGACTCGACCTCGGGCCAGGTGGCGAGTTGAAGCTGCATGATATCCCCTTCCGCATTGCCGCGCCCCCGAACTCGATTTCGAAGCGCCGATTGCATGCTAGCGCAAAAATGCCAATTCCGATCCTCGCATTGAGTTTCACTAAATTCACAAAATTTTGTGAAATACGGTCAATTGTGAACGACTTTACCCTTTACGATAGGCCTTTTAGAGCGATGATTCGTTTTGTGAATAAAAATTCTTGTCCCCGGTCGGGGAAATCAGGAGGTTATCGATGGCGCTCGTTATGAAGAATAAGGCTCTGATCGGACTGATCGCGGCATTCTCGGTTTTGATTCTGATCGGCATCTTCACCAGCTAGAGCAAATCCCGAGCGAACCGAAACGGTTCGCAACGACGAATTTGCGTAAAAACCAAGAGTTAGACCATTTCATATGCGTCAATTTGAGCAAGAAATGGTCTAGGACTCCGAGGGGATGCCGCGGAAGCGGAACATGAAGGGCTTCCTGAATCGGGGAGCCCTTTTGGGTTTCCCGCTTCATAGTAAGAGTGGGTCGCGGAAGCCCGGGCCCCGCGGGGCTGCACGATCGGCACGAGCGTGAGCCATGAATATCGATAAGATCCCCGTCGGCATGAACCCGCCCTATGACATCAACGTGATTATCGAGATCCCGATCGGCGGGGTTCCGGTAAAGTACGAAATGGACAAGGAATCGGGCGCCATGTTCGTCGACCGGTTTCTCCACACCGCGATGTACTACCCCTTCAACTACGGCTTCATTCCGCACACCCTGTCGGAGGACGGCGACCCGACCGATGTGGCGGTGGTCGGCCAGATCCCGGTCATTCCGGGCGTGGTCATCCGCTCCCGGCCGGTCGGCGTCCTGCTGATGGAGGATGAAAGCGGCATCGACGAAAAAATCCTGTGCGTTCCCGTCGACGAACTTCACCCGTTTTACCAAAACATCGGCTCCTATCGCGATCTGCGGCCAATTTTGATTGATCAGATCGCGCATTTCTTCGAGCATTACAAAGACCTCGAACCCGGGAAATGGGTCAAGGTGAAGCGATGGGGCGAAGGCGAAGAGGCGATGGATCTCATCAAGACGGCGATGCAGCGCGCCGAACAGCAGGCCGGGTGACCCGCCGGGCCGCAAAGAATCGAACCTCAGATAGGGAGGCAGATCATGAGTGACGCAAATTTATTCCCGGTGCCCGCGGATGTCGCGGCCGAGGCCTGGGCGGACAACGACAAATATCTCGAAATGTACGACCGCTCGGTCAGCGATCCGGAAGGATTCTGGGGCGAACACGGCAAGCGGATCGACTGGTTCAAGCCCTATACCAAGGTCAAGGACGTCTCCTACGACAAGAAAGACCTGCACGTCCGCTGGTTCCATGACGGCAAGACCAACGCCGCCTATAACTGCCTCGACCGCCATCTCGAGGCGCGCGGCGACCAGACGGCGATCATCTGGGAAGGCGACGACCCGAAGGACGACAAGAAAATCACCTACCGCGAACTGCACGCGGAAGTGTGTAGATTCGCCAACGGGCTGAAATCGATCGGCGCCAAGAAGGGCGACCGCATTACCATCTACATGCCGATGATTCCGGAAGCCGCGGTGGCGATGCTGGCCTGCGTCCGGATCGGCGCGATCCATTCGGTGGTGTTCGGCGGCTTCTCGCCCGATGCCCTGGCCGGACGGATCCAGGATTGCGAGTGCAACATCGTCATCACCGCGGATGAAGGCCTGCGCGGCGGCCGGCCGGTCCCGCTGAAGGCGAACACCGACGAAGCGCTCAAGAGCTGCCCGACGATCGAGAAATGCGTCGTCGTCAAGCGCACCGGCGGCAAGATCGGCTGGGATGACGGCCGCGACGTCTGGTATCACGATCTGGTGGCCGAGGCCTCGCCCGACTGCCCGGCCGAGGAGCTGGACGCGGAAGACCCGATGTTCATCCTCTATACCTCGGGTTCGACCGGCAAGCCGAAGGGGGTGCTGCACAGCACCGGCGGCTACATGGTCTACACCTCGATGACCCATCAATACGTCTTCGACTACAAGGACGGTCAGGTCTATTGGTGCACCGCCGACGTCGGCTGGGTGACTGGGCACAGCTATATCGTCTATGGCCCGCTGGCCAACGGCGCGATCACCGTAATGTTCGAGGGGGTGCCCAACTATCCGGACACCAGCCGCTTCTGGCAGGTCTGCGACAAGCACGATATCGAGATTTTCTACACCGCGCCGACGGCGATCCGCGCGCTGATGCGGGACGGCGACGGCCCGGTCAAGAAGACCAGCCGAAAGTCGATCAAGCTGCTCGGCACGGTCGGCGAGCCGATCAACCCGGAAGCCTGGTTATGGTACTACAATGTGGTCGGCGAAGGGCGCTGCCCGATCGTCGACACCTGGTGGCAGACCGAAACCGGCGGCATCCTGATCACCCCGCTGCCCGGCGCGACCACCCTCAAGCCCGGTTCGGCCACACGGCCCTTCTTCGGCATCCAGCCGGTCATGGTCGACGCGGAAGGCAAGGAGCTCGACGGCGCCTGCGAAGGCAATCTGTGCATCGCCGACAGCTGGCCGGGACAGATGCGCACGGTCTATGGCGATCACCAGCGTTTCATCGACACCTACTTCGCCACCTATCCCGGCAAGTATTTCACCGGCGACGGCGCGCGCCGCGACGAGGACGGCTACTACTGGATCACCGGCCGGGTCGACGACGTGATCAACGTGTCCGGCCACCGCATGGGCACGGCCGAAGTGGAATCGGCGCTGGTGGCCCACCCCAAGGTGGCGGAGGCCGCCGTGGTCGGCGCGCCGCACGACATCAAGGGCCAGGGCATCTACGCCTATGTCACGCTCAACGCGAGCGAGGCGCCGAGCGACGATCTGCGCAAGGAGCTTGTGCAATGGGTGCGCAAGGAAATCGGCCCGATCGCCAGCCCGGACTGGCTGCAATGGGCGCCGGGCCTGCCGAAGACCCGGTCCGGCAAGATCATGCGCCGCATCCTGCGCAAGATCGCCGAGAACGACTTCGGCAATCTCGGCGACACCTCGACGCTCGCCGAGCCGCAGGTGGTCGACGACCTGGTCGACAACCGCATGAACCGGTAAGGCGGAGCGGGGCTCTACGGCAAATCCCGAGCGAACCGAAACGATTCGCGACAGATTTGCTCTAGCTGGACGCCAGCTCGGCGACGGCGCGGCGCAGATTGTTCCGCGCCTCCGTCTCCAGCCGGGTATGCCAATAGTCGGTTTGGTAGAGCGTCTCGCGCGCCAGCATGCCGTGCAGGAACTCGGCCCGCCCCGCGGCCCAGGCCGCGTCGTCGACCCAGGCGTATTCGGCCCGCACATCGTCGCCGTGCCGTTGAAAGGTCGCGTAGGGTCCCGCCAGCCGGTATAGATCGAGATCGCAGAACAGCCGCGTATCCGGATCGTCCGACGGGCCGTGATGCGCCGAATGGAGAATCATGCGGGCGGCCGGGGCCGCCGCCGGCGTGGCGCAAACCGATGTCAGCCAGTCGGCGCTTGCGACCTCGTTGCCGGCTTTCGGCGCCCGCGAATCGTAGACGATATCGTGAAACCACACCGCCAGCATCAGCGCGTCCGGATCTTCCGGTACGTCGCCCGACCGGTCCACGCACGCCAACATTTCGAGGATATGCACCAGCGTGTGATAGCGCCGGTGCGGCTCGGCATAGGCGTCGGCCAACGCCTCGAAATCCGCGTCGGTCAAATCCTGACGCCCGGCGAGCGGCCGCCATAACGCGTAGGCGTCTTACCTGATCGTGGCGGCGGATGTCATTGCGCCCTTTCCGTACTGCGATGCGCCGGCGGCTCGATCAGAAATCGATGCAGCGGCCCGCTTTTTCCCAATCGCCGTAGCGGGTTGGCTCGAGTCCCTGCGGTCCGCCGATCTCTTTCTCGACGTCGCCGCGCGCCTCGGCCTGTGCGCGCCATTTGCGGCCGGCGT
>JBFFGE010000208.1:0-7582 GCA_041557595.1 Alphaproteobacteria bacterium | reverse complement strand
ATTTGCGGCATCTGCTCGACCTTCGCCATTTCGTCGGTTTCTTCGCGGACACGGTTCAGCACCTTCAGTCCCAAATGCTGATGCACCATTTCGCGGCCGCGAAATCGCAGCGTGACCTTGACCTTGTTGCCGTCATCGAGAAACCGCCGCATCGCCCGCATCTTCACTTCGTAGTCATGCTGTTCGATGTTCGGGCGGAATTTCACTTCCTTGACGTCGATCGTCTTTTGCTTTTTGCGGGCTTCGCTCTTTTTCTTCTGATTTTCGTATTTGAGCTTGCCGAAATCCTGAATCTTGCAAACGGGCGGAACGACGCCGGGCGAAACCTCAACCAGATCGAGACCGACGCTGGCGGCGCGTTCAATCGCGTCCCCCCGCGGCAGCACACCGAGCTGTTCGCCATTCTCGTCGATTACGCGGACCTCCATCGCTTCGATGCTCTCATTGACGCGCGGGCCTTCGCGGACCGGCGCCTGTGTATAGGGTCTCCTAGCTATAGAACAATCCTCATCGTTGTTGCATTTGTGTGAATGTTTTCAAAAAGATCGGCAATATCACCCACCCGGCGCCGCCGATTCCTCCACAAGTCTATTAATTGCTCGCTCCAGCGCAAGAAATTCTTGTTGCTTACCCCCAAGGCGGCGCAGGGCAACGGTGCCTTCCTCGGCTTCCCGCTTTCCCACGACAAGGATCGCCGGCACTTTCGCGAGTGAGTGTTCTCGCACCTTATAGTTAATTTTTTCATTCCTTTTGTCGATATTTACGCGAATTCCCGTTTCGCGGCAGGCCGCCGTCACTTTGTCCGCATACGCATCGGCATCGCTGGTAATTGTCGCCACCACCGCTTGTACCGGCGCCAGCCACAGCGGCAGGCGGCCGGCATAATGTTCGATCAGCACGCCGAGGAACCGTTCGAACGACCCGAGAATGGCCCTGTGCAACATGACCGGCCGATGCTTCTGGCCATCCTCACCGACATAGGACGCGTCCAGCCGTTCCGGCAGCACGAAATCGACCTGCAGCGTCCCGCATTGCCAATCGCGGCCGATGGCGTCGCGCAGCACGAATTCGAGCTTGGGACCGTAGAACGCCCCTTCGCCGGGGTTGAGCGAATAGGCGAGCCCGGCCGCCTCGGTCGCTTCCTTCAGCGACGTTTCCGCGCGATCCCAGGTTTCGTCCGTGCCGGCCCGGACCTCCGGGCGGTCGGAAAACTTCACCAACACATCCTCGAACCCGAAATCCCGATAGATCGACGTCAAGAGCCCGCAAAATTTCTCGGTTTCGCCAACGATCTGATCTTCCGTGCAGAAGATATGCGCATCGTCCTGGGTGAAGGCGCGCACGCGCATCAGCCCGTGTAGCGCGCCGGACGGCTCGTTGCGGTGACAGGAGCCGAATTCGGCCATGCGGATCGGCAGGTCCCGGTAGCTCTTCAGTCCCTGACGGAAGATCTGCACGTGACACGGGCAGTTCATCGGCTTCAGCGCGAGGGTCTTGTTTCCTTCGTCTTCCGCCGTGAACATGTGCTCGCGAAATTTTTCCCAATGCCCGGATTGCTCCCACAGCATCCGGTCGACCATTTGCGGCGTCTTGACCTCGACATAGCCCGCCGCGTCCAGCCGGCGGCGCATGTAATCCTCGGCGATCCGATACAGGGTCCAGCCCTTCGGGTGCCAAAAGATGCTGCCCGCCGCCTCTTCCTGGATATGGAACAAATCCATCTCGCGGCCGAGCCGGCGATGGTCGCGTTTCTCGGCTTCTTCCAGCCGGTGCAGATAAGCCTTCAATTCCTTGTCGGTACGCCAGCACGTGCCGTAGATGCGCTGCAGCTGCGGCTTGGTCGGATCGCCGCGCCAATAGGCGCCCGCCAGTTTCATCAGCTTGAAGGACGTACCGAGCTTGCCGGTCGACGGCAGGTGAGGGCCGGTGCACAGGTCGAGCCAGTCGCCCTGCCGGTAGATCGAGATTTCCGCGTCTTCCGGCAGCGTCTCGACATGCTCGGCCTTGAAGCTCTCGCCCGCGCTTCGAAAATGCGCGACCGCCGCATCCCGGTCCCAAACTTCCCGAACGATCGCCTCGTCGCGGGCGACGATGTCGCGCATCCGCGCCTCGATCTTTTCGAAATCGTCGGGCGTGAACGGCTCGTCCCGGTGAAAATCGTAGTAGAACCCATCCTCGATCGACGGGCCGAATGTGATCTGCGTGCCCGGATACAGTTCCTGCACCGCCTCGGCCAGGACATGCGCACAGTCGTGGCGCAGCAGCTCGAGCGCGCCCTCGCTGTCCCGCGTCACGATTTCCACCGCGGCATCCGTCGTGATCGGCCGGTTCAAATCCCTCTCGGCGCCGTCGACCCGGACCATCACCGCGGCCTTGGCCAATCCCGGCCCGATATCGGCCGCAACCTCCGCCCCCGTTACCGGATGATCGAACTGGCGCACGCTGCCGTCGGGCAAGGTAATCGCCACCGGTCCGTCCTGCGCGTCGATTTCTCCGCTTTTCGCCATGATCCAATCCGACATTCAGCCACATGCCGGCGCCAACCGCCGGCTGCGTCTCCCTTTAACGCAAGCGCAAGGCCGCTTCAACCTCGGCGACCGTCAGTTCCGCCAGCGGCACTTGCCGCAAGATCGCCACATCGCCGCCGTGGGGGGCGCACAGCGCCGGGTCGGACGCATCCGAAAACAGCACCACCGCGCGGCAGCCGACGGCCGCCGCAAGATGCATCGGCCCGGTATCGTTGCCGATCGCGGCCGCCGCCCGCCGGGCCAGACCGCCAAGCTGCAACAGCGACGTTTGTCCGGCGAGGTCAAGCGCGCCCGGGCAGGCCGCGGAAATCTCCGCAATCGCCGCCCGGTCCGCGGCAGCCCCGGCCAGCACCGGCTGGAAGCCGGCCGCCAGCAGGCGGTTCGCCAAATCACCGAAAGATGCGGCAGGCCACCGTTTCTCCGGCCGGTGCGCCGCGCCGCCTGGCACCATCAGCACGAAGGGCTCGGTGAGCGCCACATCCGGCGGCGGCGCGTCCAACCAGACGAGTTCCGGCGCGGGCACGGCCGCGATGCCCGCCATCGCCAACTGTTCCGCCTGCCGGTCGACCGTATGCATGAAATCGCGCTGCGGATTGGCATGGGGATGCGAGCATCCGGAAATGATGCCCGACCATTCCGGGTACGGGCGCCCTATCAGCCGGAAATACCAGCCGCTGCGGTCAGACGTCTGCAGATCATAGACCCGCGCGAAGCCCGCCAGCCGGCTCCAGCGGCGGAATTCCCGCCACTGCCCGACGCGCCACCACGGCAGCCGTTCATCGAGGCGAATATCGTCAATCCAGGGACACGCCGCCGCCAGCGGCGAAAACGGCGCGGTCGTCAGAAGCGTGATCCGCGCCGCGGGATGGTGACGCCGGATCGCTTGCATCGGCCCCAGCGCCTGCACGAAATCGCCCAGCGCGCCGAGCTTGATGATCAGAATTCGCGGAGGATCGCCCACCATCGAATCGGTTTTCCCGTCACGCTCATGCGGATCGGCCGTCACGCCGGATCCGGCCCCCCCGGGGCAAGAATTTCCCGGTATAGATCGAGCGTATCGTGACACATCCGGGTCTTGGAGAAGCGGGCCCGGACATTTGCGATCGCCGCATTGGACAACGCCTCGCGCGCGCCGGTGTCGAGCGACAGGGCGGCGGAAAGCGCGCCCGCAAGCTGTTCCGCATTGCCCGGCTCGAACAGCCATCCGGTCCGGTCGGGCAGGATGAGTTCCGAACTCGCGCCGTGCGCCGCGCCGATTACCGGCTTGCCCATCGCCTGGGCCTCGACCATGACGCGGCCGAAGGCTTCCGGGTCGGTGGATGCCGACACCACGACGTCGGCCAGTTTGTAGGCCGCCGGCATGTCGGAACACTCGCCAACGATATGAACCACGCTGTCCAGCTTGTGCCGGCGCACCAGCCGCTCCAGCTCGCGCCGGTACTTGGCGCGGCCCTGATCGTCGCCGACCAGGAGGCACCGGACATTGCCGTCGCCCAGCCGGGCCAAAGCCTCGATCAGCAGCGCCTGGCCTTTCCAGCGCGTCAGCCGCGCCGGCAGCAGAACCACGGGAATGCCGTCGGCCAGCCGCCATTGCTCCGCGAGTTGGATCACCCGCACCGCCGGCACCTTCTGCGGATCGAAGATATCCATGTTCACGCCGCGGTAGATCACGCGAATTTTCGACGGGTCGGTCTTGTAGGTCTTGACCATATGGTCGGCGATGAATTGCGAGATCGCGATGACCCGCTCGCCCCGCGTCATCACCGAATTGTAGAGCTTCTTGAACGGAGGGCCGAAATTGTAGGTGTCATGAAAGGTGGTGACGAAATGCGCGCCCGTACGCCGGCTGGCGAACAGGGCGGACCAGGCCGGCGCGCGGCTGCGCGCATGAACGATGTCGACACCGTTGGCGCGAATGACCTCGGCCAGACGCCGGGCATTGCGCCGGATCGCGAACGGGCTCTTTGTCGACAACGGCAAGGTGATGTGTTCCGCGCCGACACGATGCAATTCGTTGGCCATGCGGCCGCCTTCGGATGCGACAAGCGATCGGCCGCCCGCTTCTGCGATGGCGCCGGCAATGTCCACCGTGCCCCGCTCGACGCCGCCGGTCTCCAGCGCCGGCAGCACCTGCAGGATGACCGGCGCCGCGCCGCCGCTGGCCGGTGCCAGGGATGGCATGGTAGTTTCAACGGAATCCGCCATTCGGCCTCGCCCAATTCCTTGCCCGACAGAGGACATATCGCTTGACGCGGCAACCGGCAACACTCGAACGCGACGCGGCCATTCGGATCGCCCATTTTCATACGCCGGGAATCACGCCCGGCGTGGTGTTCTGCACGGGTTTCAAATCCGACATGACCGGCAATAAGGCGCTTTCCCTCGAACGGCACTGTCAGGCGCAGGGCCGGCAAATGACGCGTTTCGATTACCAGGGTCACGGGAGTTCATCCGGCGACTTTATCGACGGCACGATCGGCGAATGGCTGGCCGATACGATCGCCGTGCTCGATTCGGTCACCATGGGACCGCAAATCGTGGTCGGTTCTTCGCTCGGCGGGTGGATCGGGTTGCTCGCCGCGATCGCCCGGCCCGAGCGGGTGCGCGGCTTCATCGGCATCGCACCCGCCGTCGATATGACCCGGCGGCTCTGGCAGCGCGCCGACGAGGCGGTGAAAACGCGGCTGCGCGAGGACGGCGTCTGGATTCGGCCGTCGGAGTACGACCCGGCCGGCTATCCGATCACGCTCCGCCTTATCGAGGAAGGCAACACCCATCTTCTGCTGCCGGGGCCGATCCCCTTCGACGGGCCGGTGCAGCTCCTGCACGGCCAGCGCGACGACGCGGTGCCATGGCGGCTATCGCTCGAGATCGCCGAGGCGCTGCGGAGCGACCGCGTCGACGTGTCGCTGATCAAGGATGGCGATCACCGGCTGTCCAGAGACGCGGATATTGCCCGGCTGCTGCAGGCGGTCGAGACGATCGCCGGTCAGCTGGACGAGGCCTGATCCGCCAACAGGGCCCGCAAGCCCGTCCGGTAGTCGGGCCAGGCCAGCCGCACGGCCAGCTCCTCCTTGATCCGCCGATTGCGGACCCGCTTGTTATCGCGGTAGAAGCTGCGCGCCATGGCGGACAATTCGGCCTGCTCGAAGGGCATTTCGGGCGGCGGCGCAACGCCGAGCAGATCGCAGGCAAAGGCGATGACATCCTGCGGCGGGGCCGCTTCGTCGTCGCATAAATTATAGGCCGCGCCCGGATTGGCCCGCGCCATCGAGGCGCGCAGGACCGCGACGATGTCGTCCCGGTGAATTCGGCTGAACACCTGTCCCGGCTTGACGATGCGCCGCGCCCGGCCCGCCCGAACGGATTCCAGCGCGTTGCGGCCGGGCCCATAGATGCCGGCCAAGCGGAAGATATGCACGGGCACTTGGTTTCGCGACAGCAACTCCAGCCAACCCTGTTCGGCGGCGACCCGCCGGCGGCCGCGCTCGCCGCTGGGCCGAAGATCCGAAAATTCGTCGACCCAGCCGCCATCGCGGTCGCCATAGACGCCCGTCGTCGACAGGTATCCTGCCCATTGCAGGGCGGGCAGCGCGGCGATTTCGGCGCGATGATGGTCGAGAACCGGATCGCCGGCCGCATCCGGCGGCACCGAAGACAGCAGATGCGTCGTGCCGGATAGCGCAGCCGCCGAATCGCTCAGCGGCTGCCCGCGGTCGAACAGGAACGCCTCGATGCCGGCATCGCGCAAGTCCGCCTGCTTCTCGGTCGATCGGCAGCTCCCCGCGACCCGCCAACCCTGCGCCATGACGGCATCGGCGAGCGCTCGGGCGGAATAACCGAGGCCGAAACAAAAGAGGCGGGGAGGGGCCATGTTGCGCTACTGTGTCTCCGATTGGGCGGCCGCTCCGTCACGGCCGCGGCAACAGACCGGACCGCGGCGGCGCGGCCGTCAGGAGCGCAGACTGTAGGTTTCGGCGTGAGACAAAACAAGCATCGGTCCGCGGTCGCGGTTGTCCTGATCTGGCTTTCGCTGGGCGCCGCACCGGCGCGCGCAGAGGCGCCGACCGCCCTTCCCGACGCGGGCACGCGCTATCAGGATTGCATGCGCCTCGCCCGCACGACACCGGCGAAGGGCTTGGAGCGCGCCCGCGCCTGGGAGGAACATGGCGGCGCCGGCGGGGCGCGCCACTGCGCGGCGGTGGCGCTACTGGGACTCGGCAAATTCGATGCCGCGGCGGCGCGTCTGGAAGAGCTTGCCTGGGGCCTGCCGGTGGACTCCCCGGAATCGGTGCGGGTGCAACTCCTGTCGCAGGCCGGACAGGCATGGCTTAACGCGCGGCAGCCGGGCAAGGCGCATGCGGTCTTGAGCGCCGCGGTCGATCTTGCACCGAGGGACCCGGAACTGCGCATCGACCGCGCCATGGCGTTGGCGGCGGCGCAACGCTATCAGGATGCCATCCTCGACCTGAGCGCCGCGCTGATCGCCGATCCGGCTTCGGTCGATGCGCTGACGCTTCGGGCCAGCGCCTACCGGCTGTCGGGCCGGCACAAGGCGGCGACCGCGGACATCGACCGGGCGCTCGCGCTTGCGCCGGACACCCCGGACGCCCTGTTGGAACGCGGCATCTTGCGCCAGCTCGCCGGCGACCGCACCGGCGCGGCCGCGGACTGGCTACGGCTGATCAATCACCATGCGGACACGCCGGCCGCCGCAATCGCCCGGCGCAATCTGAAACGCGCCGGCCAGCGACGCGCCACCGGCGGCGCGCAAAGCCGTTAACAGGCTGCTGAAAAACATGCCTGGCGGGGTTGGCCGCATCCTTCGTCAAGCTCAGGATGAGGCCGACCTGTTGGAATCACTCAGCCTCACCCTGAGCTTGTCGAAGGGTGCGGCTGCGGACGAGATGTTTTTCAACATGGCGTAACTCGGGGATCGGGTAGCACCCATTCGAGGCGATGTGCTGCTCTCCGTAATCTAACGAAGTCTGGCGTAAGCTGGCTTCAGTGTGATGAACGATCAGGAGAGCAGCGATGGAACTCTATGTTGGAAT
>JBFFGE010000207.1:0-7683 GCA_041557595.1 Alphaproteobacteria bacterium | reverse complement strand
TCGGTCGCGACGATCTTGACCGGCTTGAAATCCAGGCGCGGCACCTTGTCGGAATAGATCCGCTGGGTTCTGATCTCTTCTATTATATTGTCGGTTTCGACGACCCTATGCGCCGCGCAGCCGGCGACAAGTCGCTCGCGCCGCATGAGCGCCGCCCACAACGGTCGGGATTTTTCCCGTATGGCCACCCAGAACGAATTGCCGGGATGCACATTGCTGGCGCGCGGGTCGTGGGTAATCGGCGACTGAAGACCTTTGTGGTCTTTCGTGGCGCGCCTAGCGTAATTCACCCAGTTCGACAGGTCCGTATCGACTTCGACAACGAGCTGCCGCTCGGCGAATTGTGCCTTCGCGCGGTCGATGAATTTTTGGACCTCTAGAATTTCTTCGTCCGTCAGCCGTGACATTATTTTTGCTCCCGCAATGCCGGGTTGAACGGTCTGCATCATGTGACTGCCGGGCTGTACGGTAACCACAGATTTTATGGGCTGCAAGATTTTCCTATTAAATGCGCGGCGGTAGCGCGTTATACTTGTCCCGGCCCGCCCGATTGGGGGATTTATTCCGGCTGATTTAACCTCCTTTCGCCAATTCTGCCGAATTAGGAGTTGAAATAACTTTCGAGGAAGTTCGGGTGGGGTGTTACGTACGGTTGCCGATCGATTGCACCGGATCGTCCCAAGGGCGCTGTGCAGTACCCGATCGATGTCCGCCCTATCCGGTTGCTCCGGCATTTGTACTAAAGGATTAGCGCACAGGTCCAGGGAGTCAATCGACCCGGGCTGAACGGCTGCACGGATTTAATCAATGATGATAAGAAGATAATTTAGGATTGAAAGCAAACCCGGTCAAATCGCGCTGCCGCGGCTTGCCGGCATAATCGCCGTGCCGCATGGCGTCGCAATCTGACAAGCGCGGTCCGGCGTCGTAGGATGGCGCGCGACATAGGTTGGCGATGGTCGGATCACGTCGATCGGCAAAGGCGGAAAGAGGACACGCGCATTGATGAATTCGGAGAATACGCAGGCCGCGGCGGCCGGAGACCGAACCTCCGTGCCGGTCGCCGGGAAAATCGACAATCCGTCCGCCTGGACGGCGGCATCGCTCGTCGCCGAGACGGGATTGCTGCGGTTCGACGATGCGTGCCTGGCGGAACTGGACGCGGTCGCGGGGGCCTTGCGCGACAATCCGCTGCCGATTATTGCGCTGCGGCCGGCGGATTTCGCCATGCCGCAATGCCGTGCCCTGATGGCGCGCGCGCGCGCGGAACTGCAGGACGGCGTCGGTTATGTCTTGCTGGAAAAATTGCCGTCGATGCCGGCGCATCGGGACGTCACGACCGCGCTCTATTGGCTCCTCGCCTCGATGATCGCGCGGCCAGTGGCGCAGAAATGGGACGGGCGGATGATCTATGACGTCCGCGATACCGGCAAGAAGCCGGGCAACGGCGTGCGCCCGGACATCACCAATGTCGAGCAGAATTTTCATACCGACAACAGCTATAATCTGTGCCCGCCGGACTATGTCTCGTTGCTGTGTCTGCAAAAATCGAAGGAAGGCGGAATCAGCCGTATCATCAGCTTTTCGGCCGTTCACAATATCATGCGGGAGCGCCATCCGGATCATTTGGCGCGGCTGTACCGCCCCTATTGGTTCGACCGGCAGCGGGAACATGCGCCGGACGACGTCCCCGTCATCAGCCATGCGGTATTCGCGGTCGAGAACGGCAATTTGCTTGCCCGGCATTCGCGGTTTCAAATCGAAAACGGACACGACCTGGCGGGCGAACCGATCGATGGCGAGGGCCGGGCCGCGCTCGAGGCGCTGGAAGAGGTTATGGCCGATCCGAGCCTTTGGAAGGAATTCGTCTTTGAACCGGGGCAGGTGCAGATTCTCGACAATCGCCGCTGTGGCCACAAACGGACCGCATTTCGCGACTTTCCCGAGACAAACCGCAGGCGTCACCTGGTCCGGCTGTGGTTGCGCCGCCAGGGTCGGCCCTTTTACAACGGATGATGCCGCGAACCGGCCCAAGACGGTGACAATGGGCCGCGGCCTGTGCGATAAGGATCGCCCTTTTCGAACTGGGAGCCGACGTCGTGCGCGCCAACGAACCGCTGGTCATGGCCCTGCCCAAGGGCCGAATCTTGAACGAGGTTATGCCTCTGGTGCGACGTGCCGGAATCGAGCCCGAGCCGGCCTTCGAGGATGAGCGTTCCCGGCAACTTCAATTCGCGACCAACATCCCGAATTTGACCCTTATCCGCGTCCGTAGCTTCGATGTCGCGACTTTTATCGCCAATGGCGCGGCGCAGCTCGGCGTTGCCGGGAAGGACGTGTTGATGGAATTCGACTATTCGGAATATTACACGCCCGTCGATCTCGGGATCGGGCGGTGCCGGCTCGCGGTGGCGGCCCGTCCGGAGTTGATCAAGGCGGAGGATCCCAGCCGTTGGAGCCATATCCGCGTGGCAACAAAGTATCCGAATATTACCCGCCGCCATTTCGCCGCGCGCGGGGTGCAGGCCGAATGCATCAAGCTGAATGGCGCCATGGAATTGGCGGCCAGCCTGGGGCTCTGCCGGCGGATCGTCGACCTCGTCTCGACCGGCCAGACCCTGAAGGAAAACGGTCTGGTCGAGGTCGAGACCATCGCTGAAATCACGAGCCGGCTGGTGGTCAACCGCGCCGCGTTGAAAACGCGGCCGGTGGAGATCGGCGATTGGATCGACCGGTTCCAGGAGGTCGCGAATGCCGCTTAGGCTGACCGGCGCGGATCCCGGTTTCGCGGATGCTTTCGCCGCCTTTCTGGAAACCAAGCGCGAAACCGAGGCGGACGTCGACGATGTCGTAGCGGGCATCCTCGACGACGTTCGCCGGCGCGGCGACGCCGCGCTTTTGGAGTATACGGAGCGGTTCGATCGCTTGACGCTGACCGAGGCCGAAATTCGATTCGCGCCGGACGCGATCGCGGGCGCCTCGGCGCATTGCGCACCCGCTGCGATCGATGCCTTGCGCGTCGCGGCCGATCGCATTCGCGCATTCCACGAACGGCAGATTCCGGAAGACCTGCGCTATACGGACCCGCAGGGCATCGTTCTGGGCGCGCGCTGGACACCGGTCGCCGCCGCGGGCCTCTACGTGCCGGGCGGTAGTGCGGCCTATCCCAGCTCGGTTCTGATGAACGCCATTCCGGCACAGGTCGCCGGCGTGGCGCGCATCGCCATGGTGGTGCCGACGCCCGACGGCGTGATCAACCCGTTGGTGCTGGCCGCGGCGCATATCGCCGGGGTGATGGAAATTTACCGGGTGGGCGGCGCGCAGGCGGTCGGCGCCCTGGCATTCGGCACGGCGAGCATCGATCCGGTGGACATCATCACCGGGCCCGGCAACGCCTATGTCGCGGCGGCCAAGCGGCAGGTTTTCGGCCGGGTCGGGATCGATTTGATCGCCGGGCCGTCGGAAATTCTGGTGGTGGCCGACGGCGCCAACGATCCGTCTTGGATCGCGGCCGATCTGTTGTCCCAGGCGGAACACGATACGGCCGCGCAATCGATCCTGATCACCGATGACGGGGAATTTGCCGATGCGGTGGCGGCGGCCGTCGAGACCGCGCTGAAAAGCCTCGATCGTCAGGAAATCGCCCGCGAAAGCTGGCAGCGCTTCGGCGCGATCATCGTGGTCGACGGGCTGGATCGGGCGATCCCGCTCATCGACCGCATTGCGCCGGAGCATCTCGAGCTTGCGGTGGCCGATCCGGATGACCTGGCCGGGCGCATCCGAAATGCCGGCGCCATTTTCCTGGGCCGCCACACGCCGGAAGCCGTGGGCGACTATGTGGCGGGCCCGAACCATGTGCTGCCGACCTCCGGCAGCGCGCGGTTTTCGTCCGGTCTCGGGGTGACCGATTTCATGAAGCGGACCTCGCTGGTGGGCTGCGATGCGGCCGGTCTGGCGCGGATCGGGCCCGCGGCAGTGACGCTGGCGGAAGCGGAAGGTCTGGGCGCGCATGCGCTGTCGATTGCCGTCCGCCTCGGCGGCAAACAGGAATGAAACCAGGCCGATGAGCGATCATCGAATTGTCGATATATCGCTCGACGACAAGTCGGTGATCCGCCGGAGCCCCGAGGTCGAACACGAGCTGAACGTCGCGGTCTACGACATTCTCGAAGAGAACAGTTTCGAGCCGATCGGCCGCTACAAGGGCCCCTACCGGCTGCATCTCAGCATCGAGGACCGGCGGCGGCTGGTTTTCGCCGTCGCCGGCGAGAACGATGCGCCGCAGGGGCGGGTGGTATTGCCCCTGGTGCCGTTTCGCCGGATCGTGCGCGATTATTTTCAGATCTGCGAAAGCTATTACGACGCGATCAAACGGTTATCGCCGTCGCAGATCGAGACGCTGGATATGGCGCGCCGGGCGATCCATAACGAGGGCTCGCAGATCCTCATCGAACGGCTCGAGGAAAAGGTCAATCTCGACGCCGAGACGGCGCGGCGGCTGTTCACCCTGGTCTGCGTCCTGCATATCCGGGCATGAGGGGGATATCGATGACCGAACGCCTCCCCGGCGCCGTCCTCTTTGCCTGCACCGAGAATGCGTTGCGGTCGCCGATGGCGGAAGCCATGCTGAAACATCTTCATGGCCGCCAGGTGTTCGTCGATTCCGTCGGCGTGCGGGCCGGTGAACCCGACGGTTTTGCCATCGAGGTCATGGCCGAACTCGGCATGGAATTGCAGGCGCACAAACCGAAGACCTTCGACGATCTGGACGACACCTCGTTCGATTTGATCCTCTCGCTCTCGCCCGAGGCGCAGCATCGCGCGGTGGAAATGACCCGCAGCGCGGCGATTGAGCTTGAATTCTGGCATGTCTTCGACCCCAGCCTGATCGAAGGCAGCCGTGAGCGGCGTCTGGACGCCTATCGCGAGGTGCGCGACGATCTGTTCGAGAAGATACAGCAGCGGTTTCCCGTAATACCCGTCGTCGATACTTGACGCCGGCCGTTCAACCGCTTCCTATCCGGTCATGAATTCCGCAGCTTCGCCAACCCTGGTTCTCGCATCCGCGTCGCCGCGCCGCCTCGACCTGTTGCGGCAGATCGGCATCACGCCCGATGTCGTCGATCCGGCGGAAATCGACGAGATGCCGGCCCCCTCGGAAACGCCTGAAAAATACGCGGCGCGAATGGCCGAGGAGAAAGCGCAGGCGGTGATCCTCCGGCACGAAAACGCCTTCGTGCTTGCCGCCGATACGGTGGTCGCCTGCGGGCGGCGTATCCTGCCGAAGGCGGAGGAGGAAAGCGCCGCGCGCCGGTGTCTGGAAATGCTGTCGGGTCGGCGGCACCGGGTGCTTGGCGGGCTGGTGATCATCGCGCCGGACGGCACCGCGCGGCGGCGGCTGGTTCGCACCGCGGTGGCGGTGAAAAGGCTCGACGCCGGCGAAATCGCGGCATACATCGCGTCGGACGAATGGCGCGGCAAGGCCGGCGGCTATGCAATCCAAGGGCGCGCCGCCGCCTTCATCCGGTCGATCAACGGCTCATATAGCAATGTCGTGGGACTGCCGTTGTTCGAAACCGCGCAAGTGTTCAAGGGATTGGGGTATCGGTAATGGCGGTGGCACGGGATATCCTGATCGAGGTTTCGCCGGGCGAGGTGCGGATCGCGGGAATCGACCGGGAGGAACGGTTGTTGAGCCTTCAGGTCGAGCGCGTGGGGCATCCCAGCCAGGTCGGCGCGATCTGCCGCGGCCGGGTCACGCGGGTTGACAAGGCGCTGGGCGGTGCGTTCATCGATATCGGCCTGAACACGCCAGCCTTCCTGCCGCGCGCCGGCAGCGTGCATGAGGGCGAATCGGTCATCGCCCAGGTGATGCGCGACGGCTGGGGCGACAAGGGGCCTGCAGTCACGGTATCGCCGGACCTGGCGGGACGCTACGTCGTGCTGCGGCCGCGCGGCCGCGGCGTCCGCTGGTCGCCGCAGTTGGGCGGCGGCAAGCGCCGGGCTGCGCTCGAAGAATCGATGGCCGGCGTGGCGCAGGAAGACGACGGTATCGTCATTCGCGCCAACGCATCCCGGGTCGACGGCGACCGGGTCGTGGCCGAAGCGAAGCGTTTGCGGGAGACCTGGGCCGACGCCGAACGCCTGGCCCGGGAAAAATCCGCACCGGGCGTGCTGCACGCGGCGCCGGGGCTGATCGAACGCGCCTTGCGGGATTGCGCGGTGAGCGGCCAGATCATCGTCGACGACCGCCGCGTTGCCGCACACACGGATGAAATGGTGCAACGGGACATGCCCGATTTGGCCGGCTGCGTCGCCTTTCACGACGGATCGGAGGGGTTGTTCGAGGCCGAGGGCGTGGAAGGACAGATCGAGGAGGCGCTGTCCCGGCGTGTCGCCTTGCCGCGCGGCGTCAGTCTGGTGATCGACGAATTGGAGGCGTTGTCCGCGATCGACGTCAACATGGGGGGCGCCGGCGGCGGGCGCGGCGGCGACGCGGCGGTGTTCGAACTGAACAGGATTGCGGCCGCGGCGGCGGCCGGGCAAATCATGCTGCGCAATATCGCCGGCTTGATCGTGATCGATTTCGTCTCGATGCGCAGCAAGTCGCACCGCAAACAATTGGTCGAAGGGCTGCGTCAAACCTTTCGCGACGATCGCGTCACCACCGATGTGCTCGGCATGACGCCGGCGGGGCTGGTGGAAATCACCCGCCAGCGCCGGGGGCCGAGCCTTGCCGGTATTTTGACGGTGCGCCCGGACACCGAGCCGCGCCCGACCGCGGAAACCACCGCGTGCGCAGCGTTGCGCGCGGCGCTGCGGCAGCTCGGCGGCGGCCGCCCGGTGCTCCGCTGCACGCCCGCCGTGGCCGAAGTATTGCAGGGCGCGATGAGTCCCGCGCTTCAGGAGGCCAGCCGGCGGATGGGCCAGGAATTGGTGCTGCAGCCGGATGACGACTGCGCGGGATATGAGATCATTTTGACGTGATTGGCGACGGAGAGCGGGGATGAGCGGCAGAAAATGCGCGGTGTGCGGTAAACCGGTGGAGCCGAAATACCGCCCTTTCTGTTCGAAACGATGCGCGGATCTCGATCTCGCGCGCTGGTTCGGCGGCGACTACCGGATCCCGACCGACGAGCCGGCTTTCCCGGAAGAGGGCGCCTATGGCGACGGACTGGACGAGCCGCCGGAAGACCGCTGACCCGGCGCCGGCCGTGATTCCCGGCTTCGCGCCGCGATAGAGAGTGGACAGACCGGCCGGATTTGACTATGAGACTCCAGCCGCCATGGCGGCCCGGTGCCCAGGTAGCTCAGTTGGTAGAGCAGTGGACTGAAAATCCGCGTGTCGGCTGTTCGAGTCAGCCCCTGGGCACCATTTATCTTTATGATATGAAAGAAGAATTTAGAATATATTTTGCTGTCCATCTTTCGATTTCCGGTTGTGGTACTGCATTGGTACCAAATCCCTTGGCCGCTGAGCGTCCTAGCCTCGATTAGAATGTCTACTCGCATCGCCAAACGGACGGCCCCATGGGTGATGACGTGCTCGGGATCCCGGTAGATTGTGCGGCGTCAGCGCCCTTGGGACAGATTGAGGGGTTTTCATAACGGAGGATTTCTGGCTCATCACCACCGTTGAGGATTTAAGATGAGACAGAAAGCGATGAGAGAAAAAGATCCGGC
>JBFFGE010000206.1:0-7715 GCA_041557595.1 Alphaproteobacteria bacterium | reverse complement strand
CTTTTTATGCTCCCCGCGGCGAGAGGCGTCTATTCTCCCGAGGCGGCTGAACAGCGTATCAACGTCATCAAATCCTATGCCACCCCATCGATAACAATCGATGTGGACTACCTGCCTGAACCTTCCGGATTTCTGCCATGGGGCGCCCCGAGCGACGCGATCCATCGAACCGTGGAGAACGTTCAACGCTCCCACGAATTGGGGGCGCGGCGCGCCGCCCAGGCCGAACAGGAGGGGTATGACGCGTTCTGTCCCTTTGGCGGCGTCGATACCGGCGTGGCGGCGGCGCGCGCGCTGGGCGTGAAAATTCCCATGTCCGGCCCGGCGGAAGCCTCCGCTCTGTTGTGCGGCGTGATTGGGCGCCCGTTTGCGTCGTGCAGCTACATGCCGCGCGACGAACGCGACGGAATAAAGGACCATTACCGCGACCTCTACAATGCGCTCGGTGTGGGGCATCTCCATGTCGCCGAAACGGTCATCGGCATTCCGAACACAGAGTACCCGCAGCGCCGCGCTGAGGTGCTGGATCGTTTCAAACACTGTGCGGTTCAGGCGCGGGCACAGGGCGCCGAACTCATGGGTTTCCTCATGGGCTCGATCTGTCCGACGGAGTTTCCCGCGCGCCACCTTTTCGACGCGACCGGACTGCCGTGCATCGACGGCATTGCCGCACAGATCAGTATAGTGGAGATGTGGCACCGCACGGGTTTGCCGCCTGATTTGCTCAAGATTCCGCGCGCGTAGGCGACCCCTTGAAGATCGATTGCAGGGACAGACACCACTGATTCCGATAACCACGGGAGGATACACATGCGCTTGAAAGACAAGGTGGCCATCGTGACCGGCGCTGCGTCGGGGATGGGGGCGGCAACGGCGCGGCTGTTCGCGCGCGAGGGCGCCCGGGTCGTCGTGGCGGACCTGCTGGAGGCCGAAGGCGCCGCCGTCGCCAAGGAGATTTGCGATGCCGGCGGCGAGGCCCGCTTCCGCAGGCTCGACGTGACCGGCGATGCGGATTGGACGGCCCTCGTCGCGGAGACGGTGTCCGCCTATGGAAGGATCGACATCCTAATCAACAATGCGGGGGTCAGCGGCAGCCACCCGGACCTGCTCAACACCGCGACCTGGGACCAGCAGATGTCGGTCAATGCGGGCAGCGTGTTCCTGGGCATGCGCGCCGTCATCCCGAAGATGAAAGAGGCGGGCGGCGGCGCCATCGTCAACATCTCGTCCATCTCCGGCTTCGTCGGCCAGCGCATGGTGCATATGGGCTACAACGCCGCGAAGGGCGCGGTGCGGCTGGCGACCAAGGCGGCGGCCGTGCAGTTCGCCCGCGACGGCATCCGTGTCAATTCCGTCCATCCCGGCGTGATGCCGGCGATGCGGACGTCGATGATGACGGCGGACCCCGCGTTGCGTCGCAAGATGATGTCCGCGATTCCCATAGGCCGCGAGGGGAAAATCGAGGAAGTCGCCAACGCCAACCTATTCCTTGCCAGCGACGAGGCATCCTATATCACCGGGATCGAACTGCCGGTGGATGGCGGATATCTGGCGCAGTAGATCGAACGAGTGGGTTCTTTGCTACAGGTAAGGCGCCTTGCTATTGTGATGCCATGAAGATTCCGCCGCGGGACGGTGTGGAATATGGTGCAACAACGGGGCGTTACGCCTCGAATGGGGAATATCCATGAAAGCAACGACGGTTCTTTCCGAATTTGCCTGCAAGACGCGCCTTGACGACATCAGCGCCGACGCCATCGCGGCAACGAAACGGCACATCCTGGATTGCACCGGCGTGGCGCTCGCCGCGACCGCGGAACCCGCCGGGCGCATTGTCATGGACATCACGCGCGAGCAGGGTGGCGACCCGAAGGCGACCGTTCTCGGGACCGACCTGCGCACCGGCGTCGTGTCCGCCGCATGGGCCAATGGCGCGCTCGCGCACCTGCTGGATTTCGACGATACCGGCTTTTCACATCCGACCGCCTGCATCCTGCCCGCGGCCCTCGCCCTGGCCGAAGCAGCGGGTGCGAGCGGCGGCGACCTTGTGGCCGCCGTCTGTATCGGCCTGGAGGTGTTCGAGCGCATGTCGTCCTCCGGCCGCCAGCACGAGCATGTGCTGCGGGGCAGCGGGTTTCACCCCACCTCGCTCTATGGGTGTTCGGCGGCGGCGGCGGCGGCCGGCAGCATCGCCGGACTGAACCCCACGCAGATGGGGGTGGCCATCGGGCTCGCGGCGGCGAACGCCGGCGGTCTGACGCAGCATTTCGGCACCTGGGGCAAGGGCATTCACGCCGGCAATGCGGCCCGCGCCGGGGTGACGTCGGTCTTGCTCGCCCGGAAGGACTATGTTGCCGATCCCGCGGGCCTCGAAGGTGACTACGGGTTCTATGCGGCGTTCCATGGAGACGGAAACTACACGCTGGACAAGATGGCCGACGGGCTTGGAACGCACTGGTCGATTGTCGACCCCGGCCTGACGGTCAAACGGTATCCGTGCTGCGGCGGCAATCTGCGCGCGCTGGATGCGACAGAGGCGCTGATGACGGAACATGATATCAAGATCGACGACGTTGAACGGCTCGAGGTGGACGTCCATCCGGACCTCCTCGACGTCGTGCGATTCCACAAACCCGAAGACGGCTTCCGCGGTAAGTTCTCGATCGACTACGTTCTGGCGGCGATGCTGCTGGACCGTCGCGTGGATCTGGACTCGTTTGCGGACGACTATTGTGCCGCGCCACGGATGCGCGCCGCGTTGGAGAAGGTCGTGGTCAACGCCCACCCGGAATGGCCGGAAGACAGGACGGCGCGCCGTCGGACCCCGGTCACCATCACGATGAAGGATGGCCGGACCTTCACACGGCAGGTGGATCACGTCCGTGGCAGCCCGGGCAACCCGATGACCCGCGACGAGCTGTTGGACAAGTATCGCGGTTGCGCAGTCCGGGTGCTGAAAGGCGAAGCGCTGGAATGCTCTATCGCAACGCTGGAGTCGCTCGAAACGATCCCGACGGTGCAAACCCTGACCGAGGCATTGTCCGGCTAGATCAACCTGCCTTTAAATGGAATCAATTAAAGGCAGGTTGATCCAGGATCTGGTGGATGCCGGCGCGGCCGGCCCTTCGTCGCCGCGAACGTTACAGCCGACCATTGGTGATTGTGACAGACCGGCTCAAGTCACACCGGGCGCCACAGGCGGCAATTCAGGCAAAAGAAAAGCTCCGCGCCTGTCTCGAGATGAGTGGCGGACGCGGGGCGTTGGTAGGTGGCAACGCTCGGGAGCTTATTTTGTTACTTGCCTCTCCACATCCCCCTCTGGGCAGGCCTCTCACATCCGAGGGCGGTGTCCGGCACCAATCCCAACGTTGGATGCGAGAAAGCCTGTAGCGATCAGCTAGCAGCGATTCGCGGACCCGGCGCAACAGCTCGTTGGGCGTACCGCTTCGAGCAGCGCTACCTCAAATTAAGAAGACGTCCGCATTGCTGACCTAGCGCAAATCCCGAGCGAACCGAAACGGTTTGCGACGACGTATTTGCGCAAAAAACCATGAAATAGACCATTTCATAGGAGTCGATTTAAACAAGAAATGGCTTAACAGCCCCCGTTGCGGACCTGGCCGGCTGATCCCTCCAAGCGGACCCGCGCCGCCTCAGGACGTCTTGGCCTTGAGGTCGTCGAGCTGCCGCCGCGCGCCGGCGATCATGCTGTGGAGATCGGACGTTAGCATCACCATGTCGAAGCCCCGCTTCAACGCGCCCGCGGCAAATTCCGCGCCGGCGCAATGCATGACGGCCTTGATGCCATGCTTGTGCGCGGTCTCGAGGATCTTGTCGCAGGTGGCGAGATGGGTCGCGTCGGGATTGTCGGCGCGCGGTGGCAAACCCAACGCGTAGGACAGATCGGCGGGCCCGATATAGACGGCGTCGAGGCCCGGCGTGGCGCAGATGGCCTCGAGGTTGGCGAGGCCCTCCTGCGTCTCGATCATGGCCATAACGATAATCTCGTCGTTCGCCTCGACCGCATAGTCGGCGCCGCCGTAATGCATGGCGCGCACCGGCCCCGACGAACGCATGCCGACCGGCATGTAACGGCAGGCAGCCACCGCCTTCGCCGCTTCCTCGGCGGTGTTGACCAGCGGCACGATGATGCCGTACGCGCCGAGATCCAGGGCCTTCATGATTGCCGCCGGATCGTTCCAGGCGACGCGCACGACCGGGACCGTGTCCGTCTGCGAAATCGCCTGCAGCATGGGCAGGATGTCGTTCATTTCCGAGGTGCCGTGCTGCAAGTCGACGCACAGGGCGTCGAAGCCCTGACGCGCCATGATCTCGGCCGAGAAGCCATGGGCAATGGAGAGCCACCCCAGGGTCGCGGATTTACCGTCACGCCACATCTGTTTGATCTTGTTCGGTCGCATCGTCATACCTTCAGTGTTGTTCATGTCGGAGCGGGGCCGCTGGCGTTGGGAACGGCACGCAGATGGCAGACCCGACGGTTGCTATAGCCTGCCCTTTTATGGCCGTACGGTCGAGCCCCTACGGGCTCTCAAAATCGCGGCATTTTTGCTGTATACAGTGCTTTTGCAAGGCGACGGGGTGCGCGCATGACACAACCGACAAACCAATAGAACCGCAAGCTCGGAGAGGCATGAGCGATGGCGCGACTGGTGCTTGGTATAGGAGTGTCCCACACGCCGATGCTGAATGGCGAGGTCGACGACTGGTCGCGATTTGTCGAGATCGACCGCGTCCGCGCCCATCTCGACAAAGACGGCAATCCCGTTACCTATGACGATCTGCTGCGCGTGGCCGGTGCCGCGGTCGCCGATGAAATCCAGCCGGAAAAGCTCGCGGCGCGCCATGCGGCCGCGATGGCGAACCTGCAGAAAATCCGGACGGCGCTGCGCGACGCCGCGCTGGATGCGCTGATCGTCGTTGGCGACGACCAGGACGAACTGTTCGACGAGCGAAATTCGCCGTGTTTCCTGATCTATCGCGGCGAATCGATCCCGAACGTGCCGCTGGGCCGCGACGAGAACCGCCCGAATTGGCGGACGCGCTTGATGGCGGGGTATCACGAAGCGGCCGCACCGCGGGACTACCGCGTCGACTCCAGGCTGGCGCACCATCTCATCGATTGGTTGATCGACCACGAATTCGACGTTGCCTGCGCCACTTCGGTTGCGCCGGGAAAGGGCGAAGGGCACGCGTTCGGTTTCGTGCACAACCGGCTCCTGCAGGGCGACGCGCCGCCGATCGTGCCGATCTTCATGAATACGTATTTCCCGCCAAATCTTGCGAGTCCGCGACGCTGTTACAGGTTGGGGCAGACGATCGCCGCGGCGGTCGACGCCTATCCCGACGAGGCGCGGGTCGGCATTCTTGCATCCGGCGGCCTCAGCCATTTCACGGTGGACGAGGAACTCGACGGCGAGGTGATGCGCGCGTTGAGGGAGAAGGACGCGACCGCCCTGCAGTCGCTGCCACGCAACAAGCTGAACGGCGGCAGTTCGGAGATTCGGAATTGGCTGTGTGCGGCCGGCGCGCTCGAGCGCCTGCCCGTTGCCTGGATGGATTACCAGCCCGGCTACCGAACGCCGGCCGGAACGGGTACGGGGCTCGGGTTCGCCATTTGGTCCTGAAGCTCTGCCGCGAGGAAATTCAGTCGAAAACCCGTTACGGTTCACGACACCCTTGTATTGTGCCGCGCGCACCGGAGCGCGATTATCGTGGCGCTCGAAATCCACGCGGCCCTGTCGACGCCATTTGCGACAGCCTTGCACACGCCCGTCCCGATGAAGGAAACCCGCCATGTCGATCTACAAAAACGGTTCCGTTGAGATTTACTATGAAGAGGCGGGGTCCGGTTTTCCGCTGCTGGTCATTCCCGGCGGCGGGTTGAACGCGAAAATCAGCTATCTTTCCGAAAGGGTGCCGTTCAACCCGATGGAAGTACTCAGCGACGAATTCCACTGCATCACGATGGACCTGCGAAATGCCAACGGCGGCCGGTCCTCGGGTCCGGTGGAGCCCGACCGGCCGTGGGATTCGCACACCGACGACCAGCTTGGCCTGATGGATCATCTGGGCATCGACAAGTTCATGGTGATCGGGTTTTGCATCGGCGGTCCCTTCATCTGGAACATGCTGACGCGGGCGCCCGAACGCGTCATCGCGGCCGTTCCCGCGCAGCCGAGCGGCTTCCGCCCGGAAGTGCCGGACCTGTTCTACCGGAACAACATGAAGGGATGGGCTCCGGCGGTGTGCGAAAAACAGCCCGACGTCACGATGGAGATGTGCGACGCCCTCCTCAAGAAGATGTATCTCGAAAATAACGACTTCGTCTTCAGCGTGACACGCGACTTCGTGCGGGGCTGCACGACGCCGATCCTGGTCATGCCGGACGACACCCAGCCGCACCCCTATGCCGTGGCGGAAGAATCGGCGATGCTGGCGCCGAATGGCCAGATGACGTTCTTCCCCTGGAAGGAGGACACGGAGCGGGTCCCCTTGGCCGTGCGCCACCTGCGCAGTTTTCTCACGGCGAACACCCCGGCGTAGGAGAAAACTTGGCGGCGCGTGCGAAGGTAAGCGGCGTCAGCTCACCTCGATATCGAAATGCAGGACATCCTCGCGCACGCCTAATTCCGTGTAGAGGGCGATCGCCGGCTCATCGCCCAGATCGGCCTGCACGAAGACGACATAGGCGCCGCGCGCCGCCGCAATCTCCGTCAGCGCCCGGATCAGCGCCGTCGCGATCCCCTGGCGCCGATGCGCTGCGGCCACGGCGAGGTCGTAGATATAAATTTCCGAACGCTGCCGTTCGAATTTCTCGAGTTCATACGCGGCAAGTCCGCCCACGACAGCGCCGCTCTTCACCGCGACAACGGCAATGAAATGCTCGCGACCAAGCAAACGCCGCAAATAGGCCTTGCCGGGCCGCGCCGCGCTATAGGTCTCCGTGTCCTCGAACGCCTCGCCGAAGGTCGTCAGGAGACCTTCCAAGAGCGCGACATCCCGATGCGTGAGGTGGCGGATTTTGACAGTGTCGGGAGATGGCATTCGCGAACCCTCCAAGTCGTGTGCACCAACCGGCGCCTTCAGTTCGACGGCCGGCACCGCTTGAGTCTCCAGTAAAGCGCAAGAAATCACAGCCGGCGACCCGGTTTAAGTCTTCATTAAGGGTGCCACGGCATAGTGCCGATACCGGACTTCTTCTCGGCATGCGTGTTCTGGAAACAGTATCGGCGTCATCGTTTCAATGATGCGCGATCCGTCCCCCATACCCAAGGTTTGTCGATGCACTTCCTGATCAAGACGATTTCAAGCCATCCGCCCAAGGCGTGGATCGTTCTCGGATTCTCGCTCGCGGTAACCTGGCTGGCCTGGAGCGTATCAAACGGCTTTGTAATCGAGCGGGCCAAGGAACGGTTTCAATTCGAGGCCCAGGATTTGCAAATCGCGATCAACAACCGCCTTCGGGATCAAGAGAAGGTCCTCCAGGGCGGCGTCGGTCTATTCGCCGCGTCCAAACACGTGTCGCGCGACGAGTGGCGCAAATTCACCAAAGCTCTAGATGTGGAGCCTCAACAGGTTGTCCCGGTTGATCCGGAGTCGACTGATTGGCGTCTTGTCTTTTATTCCGCCATGGGGTCGATGCCAATTATACATATGCGTCCAAAGCGGCAGGTGGTCCGCGCGTTGATCTGACG
>JBFFGE010000205.1:0-7717 GCA_041557595.1 Alphaproteobacteria bacterium | reverse complement strand
TGTGAATGTTCATTCGGCTCTCCCAAAGAGTGCTGAAGCTTGGTAACTCCAGTCTCCCCGGTCAGGGCCGAATGGACAACCTATCGAAAGACCACAGCTAGAGCTGCTCGAGAACCGCTTCGGCGCCCGAAATTTCCAACGCCCCGCCGTCTTCGAGGTTGAGTTGCCGTACGACGCCGTCGTCGACCACCATCGCAAAACGCCGCGCCCGAACACCCAGGCCGCGTTCGGTCAAATCCAGTTCGATCCCCATCTTCTTGGTCAGATCCGCACTCCCGTCGCCAAGCATCTCGATCTGGTCGCCGGTGCCTTGATCCTTCGCCCAGGCTCCCATGACGAAGGCGTCGTTTACCGACATGCACGCAATGGTATCGACGCCCTTGGCCTTGATCGCAGCCGCATTCTTCAGGAAACCGGGAACATGCTGTGCCGAACATGTCGGCGTGAAGGCGCCCGGCAGTCCGAACAACACGACTTTCTTGCCGGCGCACAAATCATCCGTCGTCACCGCCTCCGGCCCGTCCGCGCTCATTCGGTACAATGTCGCGGAGGGAATCTTATCACCTACTTTTATCGTCATGGAGTGCCCCATTTGCTGATTTTCCGATCCGGCAGCAGCGCGCCGCCCACCGGTAAGACAGATACGGCAACCCGGCCAATTGTCCACCCAAATTTGCGGCTCCTGTCCGCGCGACGACGATCAGCGCGCGACGATCGACTTGTCGCGGGCAGCCTCGGCGATTGCGCCCAGTACCGCGTTTTCGGTCAGCAACTCCGGCAGAACGACACCGTGCGGCATGAGCGGTCCGTAGACCACGTTGAACGGAATTCCGAACCGCCCGAATTTCGCAAGGTAGCTGCTGATCTTGGGGTCGGGCCGCGTCCAGTCGGCCCGCATGGCGACGATGGACGGGCCATGCATCAACGCGGCGATCCGCCCCCGACCCAGCACCAGCGTCTTATTGACCTGACAGGTAATGCACCAATCCGCGGTGACATCCACCAGAACGATCTTGCCGTTGCGCACATGTTCGGCAATCGCCGCTTCGTCAAAGGGATGCCAGACCGTCCCGGCCTGCGGCCTTGCGGGGCCGGCCGGCGCCGGTTCCCGCACGATAGGAACGGCGATGGCCGCCAAGACGAGGATCGCCGTCGCGGTCGTCGCATGGCGCGCGAACCGGGATCCGTCGATCCGGCGGGCCGCATAGACCATTGGCACCAGCAACAGCAGAAAACCGACCGCAAGCGTGGTATCGGGGCCGCTTTGTACATAGAGGACGGACAACAGCCATACCGCGGTGCCGACCAGCGCCACCGCCAGCACACGACGCAGCGTCACCATCCATGCGCCCGGACGCGGCAGCCGGGTGGCCAGCGCCGGCGCGGCCGCGATCACCAGGAACGGAATTGCCAGTCCGATGGCCAGCGCGAAAAACACCGCGTAGATCTCGGCCGCGCCGCGGCTGAGCGCGAACCCGACCGCAGTGCCGAGAAACGGCGCCGAGCACGGCGTCGCCAGCACGGTCGCCAACGCACCGGTCATGAAATGCCCGACCAGGGAGCGGCCGTGGCTGTGCCTGGCCGCCCAGCCGGCAAACGCCGACGGCAATTGAAACTCGAACAGACCGAACAGATTGCACGCAAACAGCGTCAGGATCGCCGCAATCGCCACCAGGAATACCGGCTGCTGGAACTGAATGCCCCACCCGATCGCCATACCGGACGCCTTCAGCCCGACGAGGAAGGTGGCCAGCACCATGAACGAAAACAGGATTCCGGCCGCCGACGCGAGAAAACCTATACGAACAGCGCCGCGGTCGGCGCCGCCATGGCCCACCACTTTCAGCAGCTTGATCGACAGCACCGGCAAGACGCAAGGCATCAAATTCAGGATCAAGCCGCCCAACACCGCGAGCAGCAGAACGGAAAGAAATGTGAGATCGCCCCCCGGTATGGCGCCAACCGGCGCCTCCGCGGGATCGTCGAGCCGTACGGTCAACTCGCGTTCCATCGACCGGTTGCCGTCGACCAGCGTGAGCCGCAGCGGCTTCCCATCGAGCTTTTCGGCCGCGATACCACCGCCCTCAAGCGTCAATGTCGCCGTCTTCCGGTCTTTGGAGAGGGCAATTTTAGGGCGCGAAAAAAATGCGCCTTCCGGCCCTTCGACGAACAGATCCGGAGCGTCGAAGGGCACCGCCGCCTCGGCCTGCACCTGGAGGATCAAATCCTCGCCCTTGGGCGAGACGCCAGCCCGGTTGAGCGTCATACCATGGTGCGCGCCTGTGCGCGGCACCTGGGCGTTGAACCGGGCGAGCAAATTCGCCTGCGCCGACGGTTTTACCGGGCCGCGCGGCAAGTCGAGCGTCAGCGTCGCCTGTTGGGGCACGCAGATCTCGGCGCAGGTGAGATACCGCACCGCAACCTCGATCCGCACCGGCTCGCCCGGTTTCGTGACAGCCGCCTGCAACGGCAGCACCACTTCGTCCTTGTATCCGAGCGTCTCAAAGCCAAGCACCGAGAAGCGCCGGGGCACCGGCCAGGCTATTTCCAGCCGATCGAGATTCTGCGATTTGGACCAATCCACATCGGGCGGAAAGCCGGCGTCGCCTGGCGAACGCCAATAAATCTTCCAACCCGGCTCCATGCGGAATTGCAGGCCGAGGGGTAAGTCACGGCCGTCGCCGACACCATCAACAGCGGAAATCAGCCGCAGCCGTCCTTGGTCGTTGACCGACCAGTCGCTGGCCATCGCGTATACCGGCGCACCCGAACCGCTGACGCCAACCAGGACCGTCAGAAATACGAGAAACCGCCAAATGGCCATGAATTACCCTTTTAAGTATTTGAAATCATTAACAACACTGCCGCAATACCACTACTTTTCACGGCCTTGGCGCGGGATCCTTGATCGCCATCAATATAGTCCGGAAAACTGCGGAAATCCCCTCAATTTTACGTGCGCTTCCGCGAGCGAATGCGCCGCGAACACCCAGTCATCAGGTCGGCTTTTTGTTCAAATTCCGTCGCCCGCACCGTATCATGGGGCCGTCGAAACAAGGATGAAGACAGCGATAGACTCGCGCCATGATGTCATTCGATATGCAATCGAGCGATCCCGGCAGCGGATACCTGACGGGGCAGCTCCTCATCGCGATGCCCGCGATGCGCGATTCGCGGTTTGAAAAAACCGTGATCTATATGTGCATTCACAATGCCGAAGGCGCGATGGGGCTGGTGGTCAACCGGGCCATCGACTCGATCACGTTTCCCGAGTTGCTGTCCCAATTGGAAATCGACACGGACCGGCAACCGCCGAACATGCCGGTACATTTCGGAGGTCCGGTCGAAACCGGCCGCGGGTTCGTGCTGCATACCGCGGAATACGGCCAATCGGGGACGGTGATGGTCGATGATCATATCGGATTGACCGCGACGGTCGATATTCTGAAAGATCTCGCGGCGCGACAAGGGCCGCAGAACTGCCTTCTGGCCCTCGGCTATGCAGGTTGGGGTCCGGGCCAGCTCGACGGCGAGATTCAGCAAAACGCCTGGCTGCACGTTCGCGCCGACGACGCCCTGGTTTTCGATACGCAGCTGGACAACAAATGGGACCGGGCGATCGCCAAAATCGGCATCGATCCCGCATTACTGTCAGGCGACGCGGGGCACGCCTAACGTCTCCGGGCCGGAGACCAATCCGCGCGGAGGATGGCGTGCGTAACATGGTCCTGCCAGACACCGTTGATGCATAGAAACTTCCGTGCGAGCCCTTCTTCCTTGAAGCCTGCCTTCTGCAACAAGCCCCGGCTGGCGGCGTTATGCGGCAGGCAGGCCGCCTCGACCCGATACAGGCCGAGGCTCTCGAACGCAAAGGTCAGCATCAGATCGACGGCGATCGTCATATATCCCTTCCGGGCGAAGGGCTCGCCGATCCAATAACCGATGCTGCCGCTTTGGGCGACGCCGCGCCGCACATTCGACAAGGTTATGCCCCCGACCAGCCGGTCGCCTTCCTGCTCGAAGATAAAAAACGCGAAACCGCAGCCGGCCCGCCATTCCTCCCGGAAGCGCCGGAAGCGCCGCCGGAAGGCCGCGGGCGTCGACGCATCCGCCGGCCAGGCGGGCTCCCAGGGAATGAGAAAGGGGCCGCTGGTGCGCCGCAACTCCACCCATTGGCCGATATCCCGGGGGTGTGGCGGACGAATATAGATGCCGGCTCCATCGAAACAGACCGCCGGCATTTTACCACTCAGAAACTGCCACATATGACCGTCCCCCCACCGCACGCCCTACGGGGTCAATAATTTTGCCAAATCATCGAGTTGGGGAAACTGTCCCGAGGGGCCGACAGTGGCGACCGACAGCGGCCCGGCAAATATTCGACCCGCCACCCGGGCCACGGCCGCGCAATCGACCGCCTCGATCCGGCGAACCTGCTCGTCCAGGGGGATCGGCGCGCCAAAGATCAGCGTCTGCTGGCCAAGCTGCTCGCACCGCCCACCGGTCGATTCCAGCGACATCAGGGTGCCGGCTTTCAGCTGATTGCGCGCACGGACGATCTCGCTCTCCAGGATCGATCCGGGCAACCGCTGAATTTCGCCGCACAGGACCTGCGCGAGTTCCTCGCATTCATCGACGCCGGTGCCGGCGTAGATGCCGAACAATCCGGTGTCCGCGTAATAGGAGGAGAAGCAGTAGATGGAATAGACGAGGCCCCGCTTTTCGCGGATCTCCTGAAACAGGCGCGAAGACATGCCGCCGCCGAAGATCGTCGACATGATGCTCGCCGCATAGAAATCGTCGTCGCCGTAGGAAATGCCCGGAAAGCCCATCACCAGATGCAGTTGTTCCAGATCCCGTTGCACGCGGTTATCGCCGCCGCCATATCGCGCCGGTTCGGGCGACAGCGCGCCATTTCTGGTCAGCCCGCCGAATTCGTCCTCGGCGAGCGCGACCAGTTCGTCGTGGTCGACCCGGCCCGCCGCGGCCAGCACCATCCGGTCGCTCGCATAATGCTTCTGCATGTAATCGATGATGCTCTGGCGCGGAATGGTGCGCACCACGTCGATATCGCCGAGCACCGGACGCCCGAGCGGCTGGTCCGGAAACGCCGTCAGCTGGAACTGATCGAACACCAGATCGTCCGGCGTATCGTGCGCCTGGCCGATTTCCTGCAAGACGACGGCGCGTTCGCGGGTCAGTTCCTCGTCGTCGAAGGTGGCGTTCTTCAGGATATCGCCGAGCAGGTCGACGGCGAGCGCGACATCCTCTTTCAGGACCCGTGCGTAATAGACCGTACTCTCTCGGCTCGTATAGGCGTTGAGGTGACCGCCGACATTCTCGATTTCTCCGGCAATATCGACCGCGCTGCGCCGCTGCGTGCCCTTGAAGGCCATGTGTTCCAGCAAATGTGCGACACCGCTCACCGCCGTCGCTTCATGACGTGTCCCGACGCCGACCCATACGCCGACCGAGACCGACTCAACCGACGGCATCGAATGGGTGACCACGCGGAAGCCGTTCGCCAAGGTGCTGAGCCGGACCGTCATGCAGCGCCCTCTAACGCAATGTTGCCGCGCACGAAATCGCTCAGCGAGCCGAGATCGTTCGGCAGCGATACCATCCGCTCCTCGCGATCGAACAAATCCGCCATATGCGCGGGCAACGCCGGCCGGATCCCCGTTGCGTCTTCGACCGCGTCGGGAAACTTCGCGGGGTGCGCTGTCGCGAGGCTCACCATCGGCACGGCGGGATCCCGCAAGGTCGCGCGCGCCGCATCGATACCGATCGCGGTGTGGGGATCGATCAGCATGCCGCTTGACCGGAATACTTCGGCGATCACCGCTTTCGTGCGTGTATCGTCGACGCTATGGGCCGCGAACATCCCGGCCGCCCGTTGCCAGCGCGCATCGTCGAGCGGCAATCGGCCGGTTTCGCGGAAGGCGCCCACCGCCGCGTCAACAGCCGCGCCGTCCCGGTCCAGCAGGTCGAACAACAGGCGCTCGAAATTGCTGGACACCTGAATATCCATGCTCGGCGACAGGCTCGGCTCGACCTGCGTGATGGTCATGTCGTTGCCGGTGAAAAATCGCGTCAGAATGTCGTTCCGGTTCGACCCCACGACGAACTGCGCCACCGGCACGCCCATCGCGCGGGCGGCATAGGCGGCGAAAATATTGCCGAAATTGCCGGACGGCACGCTGAACGAAACCGGCCGGTCCGGCGCGCCCAACGAAACGGCGGCGTGAACGTAATAGACGATCTGCGCCATCACACGCACCCAATTGATCGAATTGACCGCCGACAGGCGCAGGTCGCGGCGTAACCCGGCGTCGTTGAACATCGCCTTCACCAGATCCTGACAATCGTCGAACGTGCCGTCGATCTCGATGGCATGAACGTTCGACGACGGCACCGTGGTCATCTGGCGGCGCTGAACGTCGGAAACCCGCCCCTTGGGAAACAGGATGAAAATATCGATCGCCGCGCGATCCCGGCAGGCCTCGATGGCGGCCGATCCGGTATCGCCGGAGGTCGCGCCGACGATGGTAATGCGCTCGCCCCGCTGCTTCAGGACATAATCGAACAGCCGCCCGAGCAGCTGCATCGCCACGTCCTTGAAGGCCAGGGTCGGGCCGTGAAACAACTCCATCAGCCACAGGTTCGATTCGACCTGCGTCAGCGGCGCGACCGCCGGATGGCCAAACGCGCTGTAGGAATCATGAACCAGACGCTCGAAATCCGATCGCGCGATCCGGCCGCCGACGAAGGGATCCATCACGCGCACCGCCAAATCCGCATAGGACAGGCCGCGGAAGGAGCGCAGGTCTTCGGCCGACAATTGCGGCCAGGACTCGGGAAGATACAGGCCGCCATCCGCCGCCAGCCCGGCCAGCAGGGTATCGTCGAAATTCAGCAGCGGCGCTTTTCCGCGTGTGCTGAGATAGCGCACTATGCGGCACTCCTCCCGTGAGAACGCGCTAACCTAAACGCGCAGTTCGGGCCGGGCAAGGCTCGTTACCGCGGGGTGCGGGCGCTATCCTGGCTGGCCCAGATACCGCCGGCGAAGATGCGATTCGAAGATGTCGGCCCGCAGCGGTGCGCCGGTTGCCGCCGCGAGCAGATCGCCGGTCGAAAGGAGGGAGCCCTTGCCGTGAATGTGCGTGGCCAGCCACGCCATCAGCGGCGAAAAATCCCCCCGCGCGATCGCCTTCGGTATCTCCGGTTGCGCTTTGAGGGCCGCTTCGTAGATCTGCGCCGCGGCCATGGCGCCAAGCGTATAGGTCGGAAAATAGCCCCAGGCGCCTGCATACCAGTGAATGTCCTGCAGGCAGCCCTGTTCATCGTCCGGCGGCGCGACCCCCAGCAGCTGTCGCAATCCTTCATTCCAGGCGCCCGGCAAATCGGCGATGGAAAGGTCGCCCGCCAGCATCGCCTGCTCCAGGCGATAGCGCAGGATGACATGCGCCGGATAGGTCACCTCGTCGGCGTCGACGCGAATGAAGCTGCGCGCCACGGCAAGCGACCGCCGGTGCAAATTGGCCGCCTTCCAGGCCTCGCCCTCGCCGTTGAACGCTTGGCGCAGCAGCGGCGCGGCGTATCGATAGAATTCCAGCGACCGGCAAACCTGCATTTCCACCAGCAAGGATTGGCTTTCATGGATCACCATGCCGCGGGCGTCGCCGACCGGCTGGAAGCGCCAGTCGGCGGGCCGGTT
>JBFFGE010000204.1:0-7794 GCA_041557595.1 Alphaproteobacteria bacterium | reverse complement strand
GCGCCCATTCGGGCGCACATAGGCTGCTCTATCTATATAGGATCGATCAACTTTTCTGCCTTCAATCGATTCCAATTAAAGCCAGGCTGATCTAGTCGCCGCCGTTCTCGACCAGCCCCTGGACGCTGACATAGTCGATCTTTCCGGTGCCGAGCAGCGGCACCGCCTCGGCGACGATGACCGATTTCGGCACCATCAGCTCGACGATACCCTTCGATTGCGCATCCGCCAGCAAGGCTTCGCGTGAGGCCTCCGGATTGTCGGTGACGAGGATGATCGCTTCGCCCTTGCGCGCATCGGCAACACTGACCACCGCGTGCTGGTGATCGGGCCAGAGCGTTGCGGCCTGACCTTCTGCGGCGGTGAGCGAGACCATCTCGCCGCCGATCTTGGCGAACCGCTTGGCCCGCCCGGCAATCGTGATGTAGCCGGTTTCGTCGATTTCGACGATATCGCCGGTGTCGTACCAGCCGTCTTCCGACGGTTCGAGCACGCCCGGGTTTTCCGCCCGGAGATACCCCAGCATGATATTGGCGCCGGACACGATCAGCTTGCCGCCGCGCTCGATGCCCGGAACAGCCTCGATCCGGTGCGTGATTCCCGGCAGGAACCGTCCGACCGTCCCGGGCCGGTAATGCATCTGCGTGTTGATCGCGAGCACGGGTGAGGTTTCGGTCGCGCCATAGCCTTCGAGAATGCGCAGCCCGAACTTTTCCGACCAAACGCGGCGCGTCTCGTCCTTGACCCGCTCGGCGCCGGCGAAGATGTAGCGGATGCTGTAGAAATCGTAAGGATGCGCCATGCGCGCATAGCCGGAGAGGAACGTATCCGTGCCGAACATGATGGTCGCGTTGACGTCGTAGACCAGCTCCGGAACGATCCGGTAATGCAGCGGCGATGGGTAGAGGAAACTCTTGATGCCGGACAGAACCGGCAGCAGCATGCCGCCGGTGAGCCCGAAAGAGTGAAACACCGGCAAGGCGTTGAACACGATATCGGTGGGATTGAAATCGACCTTGGCGCCGAGTTGCTGGATGTTCGACAGCAGGTTTCGATGACTGAGCACGACGCCTTTCGGCTGGCCTTCGGATCCGGAGGTGAAGAGCACGACCGACGGATCGTCGGCGGTCTTGCGCGTATGCGGGCCGATGAGTCCGGCGAAGCGGCTGGCGACGACTCCGTAGATCTTGTCCAGCGTACCGATCTGTTTGCGCATGTCTTCGAGGTAGACGACCTCGGCAACCTCTTTGAGGCCGGCGATCGTTTCCTCCATCTTGGCCATGCGGATGAACAGGCGCGACGTCAAAATGGTTTCGACCTGTGCGGTCCGACAAGCGGACAGCATGTTGTTGAGGCCGGTGGAGAAGTTCAGCATCGCCGGGACCCGGCCCATCGCTTGCAGCGCAAAGAAGGTGACTGCGGCGCCGGCGGAATTCGGCAGGAGGACGCCAACCCGCTCGTCCCGCTCGGTGATCGCCGAAATGCGGCGGCCGAGCACGTAGCTGCGCGTGATCAACGCCTGATAGGTCAGCGGTGCGCGCTCGATATCCTCCACCACCGCGCAGTTGCGGCCATGCACGCTGCGCCCGTCGATCAGGGCCCGAAACAACGTCATGTCGGTGTTGCAGGTAGCGAAGATCATTTCGGTCATCATGTCATAGAGCTGGAGCGACGCCATTTCGCGGCGGGCGCGCCCGCGGACATGATCCGGGATCTGGAATTCCTGCGGCTCGAGGACGGTGAGGGTGATTTTCGGGAACCACCGCGTTCGCACCTTGTCGCGGATCCGCGACAGCGGGGTGAACTGCGCCCCGTCGATACGGACCGGGATAATCGGCGCGCCGGTCTTCTCGGCGACCATGCCGGGTCCTTCATAGACCTTCATGAGCGCACCGGTGACGGTGATCCGGCCTTCCGGGAAAATCACGCATTTCTTGCCGGACTGGACGGCCTTGATCAGCGATTTGGCCGCCATCGGCTTGGTCGGGTCGAGCGGCAGTGCGTCGATCAGATCGAGAAAGGGCTTCGCCCACCATTTTCGCGCGATATGCGTGTTGACGGCGAAGGTGGCCGCCCCGGGAAGAAAAGCCGCGAGCAGTGCGCCGTCGAGGAACGAGACATGATTGACGATGATGACCGCGCGATCCCCCGCCGCCTTGTAGTGCTCCAGCCCCCTAACTTCGACCCGGTAGAGGAGGCGCATTGCACCCGCGGCCACGACCTTGACCAGTTCATTGGGGAGTAGTTTGCAAATATAAACCGCGACCAGGACGGTCGCGCACGCCATCGCAAGGAAGACCTGCGGGATCGTGAAATCGAACGCCAGCATGATTGTCGCGGCGAGGCTGCCGACCACCATGAACAGGGCGTTCAGGACGTTGTTGCCCGCGATCACGCGCGACCACAGGGTGGGATCGGCGCGATGCTGCATCAGCGTGTAAAGCGGCACGGTAAAGATACCGCCGAACATTGCGACCAAGGCCATATCCGCGCAGATGCGCCAATTTTCGGGCGCATCGAGGAACCGCGGAATGTCGAGCAGCGTCGCGGTCGTCCCGGTGACCGCCGCGCCGGACGCGAAGTACAGGTCGATCATGAAGACCGCCATGCCGATTGCGCCGAACGGCACGAGCCGCGCGCTGATTTCGCCCTTCAGGAGCCGGGCGCAGAGGACCGATCCGGCGCCGATGCCAATGGAAATGATGGCGAGCAGCAATGTCGCGACATTGTCGTCCGCCAGAAGATAGTCATTCGACAGCGGGGCAATCTGGGTCAGCAAGACGGCGCCGAACAACCAGAACCACGAGATGCCGATGATGATCAGGAACAAATCCCGCCGCTGGCGGGTGAGCTTCATCAACGCCCAGGTCTCGGTCAGAAAATTGAAATTGACCTTCAGGCCGGGATCCGCCGGGCCCGCCGCCGGGATAAAGCGGCTGCCGATCCAGCCGAGCACGGCGATCGCGATCAAGCCGCCGGAGACGAATTCCAGTCCGGTTCCGGCGGCGCCGTCGATGATCACGCCGGCGGCGATGGTGCCGATCAGGATGGCGAGAAAGGTGCCGCCTTCGACCAGGGCGTTGCCGGCGACGAGATCTTGCTCCGCCAGATGATCGGGGATGATGCTGTATTTGATCGGACCGAAGAAGGCGGATTGTGCGCCCATGAGAAACAACACGCCCAGCAACAGGTAAACGTCCTGCAGAGCGAAGGCGAAAACCGCCATCGCCATGATGGCGATTTCGCACAGTTTGATGATCCGGATGATGCGGCTCTTTTCGTATTTATCGGCGATCTGCCCGGCGGTGGCGGAAAAAAGGAAGAACGGCAGCACGAACAAGGCCGTGCCGATATTGACCAGGATCGCACCATCGAGACCCGCCAGGTTGGCGAGGCTGAAGGAGGTCAGAAGGAAGACCGTGTTCTTGTAAAAGTTATCGTTGGTGGCGCCGAGAAACTGGGTCGTGAAGAGCGGCAGGAACTTCCTGCTGCGCAGCAATGTCAGAGGGGTGGACCGGTCCGCCATCGTCGGAAATCCTCTTGGAGTCAGCTGGCGGCGCGGCCCTCGTCCTGCCGGAAGCAGCCATCGCGCAGGAAGCTGATCGTCGACTCGATGGTGATCGGATGATCGTCGAGCAGGCCATGGGTGGTGTTCACGATCATGTGGTCGTTGGCGCCGTCGAGCCAGGTTTCGGTCACCCGCACGAAGCCGTCATCGTCGCCGGAAAGCAGCGGGTTGAAACCGATGTCGTTGCCGCGGCCGCCGGCGATAATGCCGAATTCCGCGTCGGGTATCGGCAGCCTGGAGGCGTAGTCGCTCGACAACTCGCGTCCCGAATCGCCGGTCAGGAACTGATAACCCGGCACCCGGCGCAGCCGTTCGGCCAAATGGGAGCCCTGGTTCGGCGGGCCGATCATGACGATCCGATGAACCCGCAAGCGCGCTTTCCAGGCGCTGTCGCGCGATAGCATATCGCGGACGACGAGACCGCCGAGGCTGTGGGTCACGAAGGAAATCGTATCGACGTCTTCGAGGGCGTCGATCAGGTGTTCGAGGTTTGTCGCGTGCGCGGCTATGCCTTGCCGGGTGCTTGGGTAATTGACGCTCGCCGCCTCGAAGCCGGCCTGGCGCAGCGCGTCCTGCATCTGGGTGAACGCGTCGGCGGAGCGGCCAAGCCCGTGGATCAGCAGCACGATGTGCCGTGGCCGGGCCGTGGGGGCGCGTTTCTGCCGTTGCCGGTCGAAGACGGTGCGGCAGTGCTCGTAAGTACCCCAACAACGGCGAATATTGTTCCGGTCGAGCAAACGGCAATGTCCGGTATAGACGTTGCGCTGGATGCGCCATTCGCCATGGATGAAAAGATCCGCCCAGATCTGTTTGCCGCCCAGTGTCGGCCACGGGACGTTCGAGAAGGGAGTGCGCTCGGGCAAATCGATCATTGCCGGCAATTCGAGCCGGCTCATCCCGCTGCGTCCGAATGGCAACAGACTCCGGATGTTGCGCTCCGTGCCGCCGACCCGTTTCAATTGATGCCATCTAGCCATTTTGCGGTCCCATGCCGATCCGGCTCCGCAGCCCGGCGAGAAAGTTGACGATCAGCGTTTCTGCCATTTGCGGCATCGATTGGTCGCTGATCAGGCACAGCCGGCCGTCCTTCGCCAATGTGCAAACGCCATGCAGGCTCGACCACAGGATGCCGGCCGCCTGCTGACGGGCGGCGCCCTGGCCTTCCGCAAACAAGGGGGCGATCGCCTCTTCGACGGAGCCCATCAGCTTGCCGACCTTTTCCCGGTACCAGTCGGGGATGTGATCTTCGCCCGGCGAGCGAAATTCGAAGATCGCCGTCCAAAGCGCCGTGTTCTCCTCCAGGAAGTCGAGGTAGACACGCAACATCGCCTTGAGATCCATCTCCGGCTCGCCGGTCCGCCGCACCGATGCGAGCGCGTCATAGAGGGCGTCGAGCGTCGTCGCATTGAGATGAATAATTAATTCATCCAGGTTTTCGAAAAGGTTATACAGAGTCCCCGGAGAATAGCCGATGGCGGCGGCGATATTGCGCGCGGTGAGGTTCCGCAACCCATCCTGCTCGACGATGGTGCGGGCCGTATCCATCACCATTTCGTAGAGTTCTTCGCGGCTGTGATCCGATCGCCGTGCCATTTTTTCCGAATGTCCAATCATGCTTTACCTGGAAGCCGCCCTGTATATAAATTGAACGACGTTTATTATCAAGTTTTAATCTCTATCCCGGTCAACAAAATGCAGAGGCGGCCGGCTTCAAAACGCTGAGGAGAGGGATTTGCGGCGCGGATTCGGCATTCGCCGCAAGATCGCACGAAGGCGTTAAATGGGCGTTAAGGAAGCTTAAGTTTTTGCAGTCGGCGGTTGAAAAAAGCCGCTATCGGGCGCGCGGGCACAGCCGGTCGGCGCGGGTTAGATCCGTTCGCCGCCCTGCAAGGGGGCGAACCGTACGGGCAGGATATTGCGTTGCCGCAAGCGGCCGTTCTTATCCTTGGTCACCAGTTTGAGCATTTGCGCCTGATCGAGCGGCCCGACCGGAATGACCATGCGGCCGCCCCGCTTGAGCTGGTTCAGGAGCGGCGGCGGGATATGGTGCACGGCTTCCTTGACGATGATGGCGTCGAACGGTCCCTTTTCGGCCCAACCGTAATACCCGTCGGCAGCCTTGATCTCGACCGAGCCGACACCCATGACTTTCAGCCGGTTCGACGCCTGAGCCGCGAGCGGCCGTACGACTTCGACACTGTAGACGCGCTTGGCGAGGCGGGCCAGCACCGCGGCCTGATAACCGGCGCCGGTGCCGGTTTCAAAAACCACATGGTGGCGCTGTACCGCCGCCAGATGCGTCATCAGGGCGACGAGGAAGGGTTGTGGAATATTTTGCTCATGGCCGAGCGGCAGCGGGATGTCCATATAGGCCAGGTCGCGCAGCGGTGCCGGCACAAATTCATGGCGGGGGATTTCGCTAATGGCCCGCAGAACGGCGGGGTTGAGCGTGGCAATGCCGGTATGTTTCTCCGTCGCCTCGACATGGCGCTCGATCGAATTCAGCAGCGCGGCGATTTTCCCGGGCGGTTTGGCGACAGTTTTCGGTTCGCCATTCGCGGATCCGCACGCGCCCAGGGTTAGCGCAAGACCGAGAAATGCCATGGTGACGATGTTCATGGCAAAACGATAGCGCCGCACCGCGCAAAGCGGGAGTCCCGAAATCGAACGAAATGCGCTACGCCGCCGGCCCGTCCTTCGCGGATTTGTCTTTTTCGATAAAGGCGCGCACGGCCGCCTCGGCGTCCGGGCTGCCCGGCAGCATTCGGATCGAACCGTCCGGGCGGCGTACTGCGATCAACCCGGTTGATTCGATTACAGCGTACTGGTAACCGTCGATTTCCTGTTCCGCCATGACCGTTACTATAGGTCAGCTGTTCCGAAACGCATAAAATCCCAAAGGGAGCTGAGACATGCGCATTCTCGCCTTCGACAAAGCCGGCAAACCGGCCTTGGGTCTCCGCCGCGGCGATGAGATCGTCGACCTGACGATTGCCGATCCGAAACTGCCGCAAGACATGCCTGCCCTGCTGGCCGCGGGCGACGATGCGCTGGCGCGGCTTCGGGCGCTGGCAGCGGACCCGCCGTCGGCGGCGGTCTCGTCCGCCGGTGGGATTGTCTACCACCCGCCGGTTTGGAACCCCGGCAAGATCATCTGCGTCGGGTTGAACTATGCGGATCATGCGGCGGAAAGCAGCCTCGATAAGCCTGATTACCCGGTGCTGTTCCTGCGCGTGCCCACGTCGCTCGTGGCCCATGAACAGCCGCTGATCGTTCCGGCCTGCTCGGACGATTTCGATTACGAAGCGGAGATGGTGGTGGTCATCGGCACGGCGGGGCGAAACATTTCGACCGCCAAGGCGCTCGATCACGTCGCCGGATACTCGGTCTTTAACGAAGGATCGGTGCGGGACTATCAGTTCAAGAGTCAGACCTGGACGGCCGGCAAGAACTTCGACGGATCGGGCGGTTTCGGTCCCGATATGGTCACCGCGGATGAAATACCGGCCGGGGGACAGGGGCTGCGCATTCAAACCCGTCTCAACGGGGACACGCTGCAGGACGCGAACACGCGCGACATGATGTTCGACGTGCCCGAGCTAATCCGGACGATTTCGGAGGTCATGACCCTGTTGCCGGGCGACATCATCGTGTCCGGTACGCCGTCGGGCGTCGGCTTCGCGCGGAAGCCCCCGATCTTCATGAAGGCGGGCGACCGGTGCGAGGTCGAGATCGAAGGGGTCGGATTGCTCGTCAACCCGGTGGCTGCGGCCGGCTGATGCGGTTGTCCTGACCAGCCAGTTCTAGACCATTAATTGTTTAAATAGACTCATATGTAATGGTCTATCTCTTGGTTTTTACGCAAATACGTCGTCGCGAACCGTTTCGGTTCGCTCGGGATTTGCTCTAGCCGGCCAGTCCCTGCAGCTCGTCATACAGCGCCTGCGGCAGCGCGACGCCCTCGCGGGCGGCGGCCTCCCGAAGCTCATATCGCCGCAGTCCCGGCAAGCGGGTGCCCGGCTGATCCAGAATCGCTTGCAGGAGGTCGTCCAGCCGATCCGCAAAGGCCTTGCGCGAGAATACGTTTGGGTCGATGGCAATGATGAGCTGACCGGCGTGCGGCGGCGGCCCCTCGCCCTCGAAGAACGAGCTCGCCTCGAAGCCGAAGTTCGATGCCGACAGGGCGCCGGCCAGGATCTCCACCATGAGCACCAGCTGCGCGCCCT
>JBFFGE010000203.1:0-7812 GCA_041557595.1 Alphaproteobacteria bacterium | reverse complement strand
GCCGAATGTCATTCGGGACCTATAGGTTGTACCGGTTCTCCAAAATCTAAGTCTCGACGCGGCGTCAAGGCGGCAATCGAAATTGCGGTCGGACCTCTAGCTCAAGGCCGTTGCAGAAAATGCGGCGGACGCGCAATGAACGTAGGAGGGCGCTGACTGTGTCCAAGGTCAATAAGAACCCGTTCAGGGTAGGACGCTAAGAATGTTCGGACGACTTCTTGGAATGCTCTCCGCCGACATGGCGATCGATTTGGGCACCGCAAACACCCTGGTCTACGTCAAGGGCCGGGGTATCGTCTTGAATGAGCCTTCGGTCGTTGCCATCGCGGAAGTCAAAGGCAAGAAGCAGGTTTTGGCGGTCGGCGACGAAGCCAAGATGATGCTCGGTCGGACGCCCGGCAACATTCTCGCCATTCGCCCCTTGCGGGACGGCGTCATCGCGGATTTCGATGTTGCGGAGGAAATGATCAAGCATTTCATCCGCAAGGTTCACAATCGCCGCAGCTTCGCCTCGCCGCAGGTTATCGTGTGCGTGCCGTCCGGATCGACCGCGGTGGAGCGCCGCGCGATTCAGGAATCGGCCGAAGCCGCGGGCGCCCGCCGGGTGTTTCTGATCGAAGAGCCGATGGCGGCGGCGATCGGGGCCGGCTTGCCGGTGACCGAACCGACCGGTTCGATGGTCGTCGATATCGGCGGCGGCACGACCGAGGTCGCGGTCCTGTCGCTTGGCGGCATCGTCTATTCGCGCTCCGTCCGGGTTGGCGGCGACAAGATGGACGAAGCGATCATCGCCTATATCCGGCGCAATCATAATCTACTCGTCGGCGAAAGCAGCGCCGAACGCATCAAGAAGGAAATCGGCTCCGCCTGCGCGCCCGACGACGGCGAAGGCCGCGTGATCGAAATCAAGGGGCGCGACCTGATGAACGGCGTGCCGAAGGAATTGGTCATCACCGAGCGCCAGATCTCGGAAAGCCTGGCCGAACCGGTCGGCGCGATCGTCGAGGCAGTCAAGGTGGCGCTCGAGCATACCGCGCCGGAACTCGCCGCGGATATCGTGGACAAGGGTATCGTCCTGACCGGCGGCGGCGCGCTCCTCGGAAATCTCGATTACATCCTGCGGCATTCAACGGGCTTGCCCGTATCGATTGCCGATGATCCCCTGTCGTGTGTTGCTCTGGGTACCGGCCGATGCCTCGAAGAGATGAAAACGCTGAAAAACGTTTTGATCAGCATGTATTGAGCGTTACGGCCTGGAGCGGCGGACGGTAAGCGGGACCGCCGGCAAGGAAACTTGGATTGCGGCATCGTCCAGAACATATCCTGCGCATAACGGCCCCGCTCCGCGGTTTGGCGGACCGGTTCGCCTATGTCTTTTTGCTGGCGGCCGCGTTCGCGATACTCATCCTGGGCAAGGCCGATCCGCAAATCTTCGAACGGGCGCGTATGACGGTGACCGATATTACGGCGCCGGTTCTCGATGCGCTGTCCCGGCCGGCGATGACGGTCGCCAGCACGATCGAGGAAGTGAAGGAACTCGGGCGGCTGCGCGCCGAAAATCAGGCGCTCCGCTCGCATAATATCCAACTCCTGAAATGGCAGACGACCGCCCGCACCCTGATGGCGGAAAACGAACAACTGCGCGGCCTGCTTGGCTTTGGCGCCGATCCGGAGGTGACGTCCGTCACGGCGCGGGTCATCGGCGATTCCGGCGGCGCCTTCGTGCGCAGCGTGCTGGTGAACGCGGGGCGGCGCGATAGCGTCCGCAAGGGCCAGGCCGCGGCGGTCGGTAACGGGCTGCTTGGCCGCGTCGCCGAAGTGGGCGAGCGGTCGGCGCGCATCCTGTTGATCACCGATCTGAACAGCCGCATTCCCGTGGTCATCGAATCCTCGCGGGAGCGGGCGGTGCTGGCGGGCGACAACTCGGCGTCGCCGCGGCTGCAGTATCTGCCCATTACCACCAGGGTGAAGCCCGGCGACCGGATTGTCACCTCGGGGCATGGCGGCGTCTTTCCGTCGGATCTTCCGGTGGGCGTCGTTACCACGGTGGCCAAGGAAGGCGTTCGGGTCCGGCCCTATGCGTCCGCCGATCGTCTGGAATTCATCCGGCTGATGGATTTCGGGCTCAACGGCATGCTCGACGAAATGCTTCCGCGGGACGGCGCGGGCAAGGCCAGGGGCCAATTGGGCAAGGCGGCGGGTTCGGAATGAGGGGCAGCGCCACCTGGCAGACACTGGATCATGTTGCCCGGCGGATGACCCCGTTCCTGATTACCATGGGCCTGGTCATCCTGTCGCAGGTGCCGATGCAATTGCCGGCCGCGGTCGCGTTGACGCCGCTGCTGGCGCTGATTTCGGTCTATTTCTGGGCGCTGCACAGCCCCGAACTGATGCCGGCGCCGGCGGTTTTCGCGGTCGGCATGCTGCAGGATATCCTGTCGGGCGTGCCCATGGGGTTGAACACCTTCATTCTGCTGGTCGTCTATGGGTTGGTCGTATCGCAGCGGCGCTTCTTTTTCGGCAAATCCTTCGCGGTGCTTTGGTGGGGCTTCGGTACGCTCTGCGTCGTCATCGCCGCGTTTCAATGGGTGCTAACGTCGATGCTGTCGGGCGCCGCCGTTCCTGCGCTCGCCATTATCGCGGATTACTTCACGACCGCGGCGGTCTATCCGCTGGTTGCCTATGTGTTCGTTCTGACACATAGGAACATCCTGCGGGAGGATTGAGCGTGAAGCCCGAACAGGACCGGGGCAGGCTGTTCAGTCGGCGCGCGCTGTTCCTCGGTGGCGGGCAGGCGGCGTTGTTCCTCGGGCTCGCCGGGCGGATGTATTACCTGCAGGTCCTGGAATCCAAGCGCTATACGGTTCTTGCCAACGAAAACCGAATCAGCCTGCGGCTATTGCCGCCGCCGCGCGGCCGTATCGTCGACCGCCATAACGTTCCCATGGCGATCAACGTTCAGAACTTCCGCATCGTGATCGTGCGGGAGGAAGCCAAGGATATCGACCAGATGCTGACCCGGCTGAGCCAGCTGGTCGAGGTGAGCGAGCATGACCGCAAGCGCGTGCTGCGCGAGGCGCGGCGCCGGCGCGCCTTCGTCGAAATCACCGTCCGCGAAAATCTAAGCTGGGAAGAAGTCAGCCGGATCGAGGTGAATGCGCCGGATTTGCCGGGCATCCGTGTCGACGTGGGGCAAACCCGGCACTATCCATTCGGTGGCAACGCGGCCCATGTACTGGGCTATGTGGCAGCGGTCTCGGAGCGGGAACGCACCGGGGATCCGTTGCTGGACCAGCCCGGGTTCCGGATCGGCAAGAACGGGATCGAACGGCAGTACGACACCAATCTGCGCGGCTCGGCCGGCAACGCGGAGGTCGAAGTGAACGCGCTGGGCCGCAGAATTCGCGAACTGCCGGGCCGGAAGGAAGCCAAGCCGGGCGAAGACGTGCGCCTCACGCTCGATGCGGGGCTGCAGGATTTCGTCGCCAAGCGGATCAAGGACAAACGCCGGGGGTCGGTCGTGGTCATGGACACCAAGACCGGCGACGTGCTGGCCATGGCGTCGACGCCGTTCTTCGATCCGAGTTCCTTCACCGATGGCTTGACCGGCAAGGAGTGGAACGCCCTGCTGACCAATCCGGACGCGCCGCTGACCAACAAGGTGATCGCCGGCCAGTACGCGCCAGGCTCGACCTATAAGATCATTGTCGCCCTGGCGGCGCTGGAGATGGGCATTTCGCCCACCATTCGGGCGACCTGCGTCGGCGATATGCAGCTCGGCAATCAGAAATTCCATTGCTGGAAAAAACACGGCCATGGCTCGGTCGACCTGATCGATTCCATCCGGGAATCCTGCGACATCTACTTCTATGAACTCTCGCGCAAGGTCGGGATCGACCGCATCGCCGCGATGGCGTTCAAGATGGGCATCGGGAAAACGCTGAACCTCGATATCCCGGGCGAGAAGCCGGGCCTGACGCCGACGCGCGACTGGAAACAGGCGACCATCGGCGTGCCCTGGCAGCTCGGCGAGACCTTGGTCTCGGGCATCGGTCAGGGCTATGTGCTGGCGACGCCGCTGCAGATCGCCGTCATGGCGGCCCGCCTGGTGAACGGCGGCTATGCGGTGACGCCGCGCTTGACCGCGCCGCCGCCGCTCGACGATTTCACCGAACCGTCGCCGCCCAGCTTTCCGAAAATCGACCTGTCGGCACGGGCCCGCCGGATCGTTATGCAGGGCATGGAAGAGGTCGTGAACAAGCAGCAGGGCGGCACCGCCTTCGGTTCGCGCATCGCCATCAAGGGTTTTGAGATGGCGGGGAAAACGGGCACGTCGCAGGTGCGGCGCATTTCGCTTGCCGAACGGGATCGCGGGCTGAAGAAGAATGCGGAGCGGCCATGGCGCGAGCGCGACCATGCGCTGTTCGTCGGCTACGCGCCGATGGGTGCGCCGCGCTATGTCACCGCCGTGGTGGTCGAGCATGGCGGCGGCGGGTCCAAGACCGCGGCGCCGATTGCCCGCGACGTGTTGCTGGAAACCCAGCGGCGCGATCCGTCCGGCACCGGCCGCAAGATCAGCGCCGCGCCGCAATCCGCGAAACGGAAAATCCGATGATGCGGCCGATGCCATACCACGGCGCGGACCTGTCGCTGCAGCAGAAGCTGTGGCAGATCAACTGGTCGCTGATCCTCCTGGTCGTCTCGATCGGCGGCATCGGGATCGCCATGCTGTATTCCGCCGGCGGCAGCCAGATCGACGGCGGCAGCATGGAGCCCTGGGCGTCGCGCCAGTTGGTGCGCCTGTCGGTCGGTTTGCTGGTGATGGTGGGGATCGCGCTGGTCGATACGCGGATCTGGCTGCGCTATGCCTATGTCATCTACGGCGTGACGATGCTGCTGCTGGTGGGGGTCGAGGCGTTCGGCGCCATCGGCATGGGCGCGCAGCGCTGGATCCGGATCGGCTTCTTCCAGGTGCAGCCGTCGGAGCTGATGAAAATCTCCCTGGTGCTGGCGTTGGCGCGGTATTTCCATCGCATGAATATCGAGGATATTGGCCGGCCGACCTATCTCGTGGTGCCGCTGATGATGGTCGCGGCGCCGGTCGCCATCGTGATGCGCCAGCCCGACCTCGGCACCGCCGTGATGCTCGGGATCGGCGGCGGCGCGCTGTTTTTCCTCGCCGGGGTGCGGCTCTGGAAATTTGCTGTGGTGATCGTGTGCGGGCTGGCCTCGATCCCGATTGCCTGGAATTTCCTGCACGAATACCAGCAGAAGCGCATCCTCACCTTCCTCAACCCGGAGAGCGACCCGCTCGGCTCCGGCTATCACATCCTGCAGTCGCAGATCGCCTTCGGCTCCGGTGGCGTCTTCGGCAAGGGCTTCACCAAGGGCACGCAGAGCCAGCTCAACTTCCTGCCCGAGCGGCACACCGACTTCATCTACACCATGCTGGCCGAGGAATTCGGCCTGATGGGCGGGCTCATGGTGTTGATGTTGTACGGCATGCTGCTGGTTTATGGCCTCGCCATCGCGATCCGCTGCCGCAACCATTTCGGCCGGCTGGTCGCGATGGGGGTGACGACGACGATCCTGCTCTACGTCTTCATCAACACCGCCATGGTGATGGGCCTGATCCCGGTGGTCGGCGTGCCGCTGCCGCTCATCTCCTACGGCGGCACCGCGATGATCACCGTGCTGGCCGGTTGCGGCTTCCTGATGAACTGCTACATCCACCGCGATAGCCGCATTGCCCGCCACGCCAGCGAGGCCTGAGCGCGGCCGGAGCACGGGTCTGGGCACAAGTCCGGGCACGGGGGTCTGGGCACGGCTGGGCAAGGGCATGCGTGCGGCCTGCGACCCATGGCATTCGCCTGCGCTATCGACAAACCCGCCCCCCTTTGCTATATCGCGCCGTCTGGCGGTGTCGACCGCCGCACCGGCAACAGACGGAAACCGATTGGCCGGTCGGCCATGCGGGCGCTTAGCTCAGTTGGTAGAGCAGCTGACTCTTAATCAGCGGGTCACAGGTTCGAGCCCTGTAGCGCCCACCATTTTTTTCAAAGGGTTGCATGCTAATATGCACCCTCTGCCTTTCCCGGTTTTCCACTTTGGTCAGGTGGTTTTCCATTTTCTGTTCGCTATTTCTTCCTCGGGAGCTTCGCAATGGCGCTCTTGGCAAGCTCCCGCTGCCGCGCTTCCCGCGTGTAATGCTCGACCATCGCCAACGTCTTGTGACCGGTTACGCTCGCAATCTCGTGCGGGCTTGCACCGGCTTCTGCTAGGTTTCGTGCTGCATTCTTTCTCAGCCCGTGGAACGTGTAGCCCTCAAAGCCGCAAAGGGCGACATACTTGGTTGTCTCGCGTGACAGTAGATCGGGCGTCCAGGGTCGCGCCCGCTTTGTCGTGAGCATCACAATTGCGCGGCGTGGTATGCGGGTGAGCACCTCTCGGAAGTCAGGATGTGCGGGCACCCAAACCCGGTTGCCACCCTTTTGTGGCTCAACTTGGATAACTTCGCCGTCGTAATGTGGCCAGGTCATCCCAACGCAAGCACTCAATCGCTGCGCCGTATAGAGTCCCGTCTCCATCGCCCATACCAACTCCGGGTACGCCTTCTTCCGGAACGTGACGATCAGGTTGTCGGGCCATGGCATGAAGGGGTCGCCACGCGCGATACGCTTGACCCTGGCTGCCGGGTTGGTAAGCAGCCCATACTGTCTTGGCCGGTCTAGCGCGAAGTTGCACAGGATCGATAGGATGCGCACGAGATAATCTGCTTTGCGTGGTGTGTCGGTAAAGGCGTCCCGAAGCTCGATAACAAATTCGCGGTCGATTTCGTTTACCGGCAAATCGCCAAACGTGTCCTCGAAGTATGAGAGATACCGGAGATAGTCGCCGCGCGTTCTATCCGTTAAGTCCGTAAAGGCTGGTAATGCCTTGTATTGTGCTACCAGTCCCGCCACGGAACCGTAAGGAGCGCGCGACTCGCGCGGCTGCCCCTGTAATTCCAGCACCCGTTGCGCACGTTCCACAGGGTCATCCGGCAATCGCTCGCCTGTGCGACGAAAGTACCAGTACGTCCGCCCTTTCGAACGCACGCGCTTCACGCCTTTAATTCGAACCAGCATTTCTCAATCGCTCTGTGAAAGCGTTTTCTCTGCCCTGTGTCCGACCTACTACACCCTTCAAACGGTCTGCTGCAGCGTCCAGGTCTTCGATATGCCAGAGGCGATTTCTGCCATCTTGGACCGGTTTCGGGTATTTCTCCCCAACGCCCTCTAAAAACTTTGTCCGCGAGATGCCAAGATAATCCGCCGCCATTTTCACCTTCATTCTGCGCGGCCAGTTTGGCATCGCGTGTTTTGTCATGCAGTTATCTTTGGCGCATGACATCAGTTGCCTATGCCTTCACTGCTGTCAGTTTTTCCGGCGCGTGCGAGTACCCAGCCGTCGATCAGCGACAAGGTTGTGGCCCATTCGCCGTTGGGGAGCCGTGCAGCAGGAAAGTCCTCGTTGTCGATCCAGCGCCGGACCGTCCATCTGGAACGCTGGAAAGGCGCGCCTATGGAGGTGAGGCCGACGAGAACAGGACCGTGCTGTGTTGCGTCCATGCAGCGCCTATGTGGCAGTTAAGTTGCGAACACATGCATTATCCCAAATTCCAATTTTAACTTCAAACGCGACTGGCACCAGTCTCGGCTGGCGACCGTCTGTTGCGGTTGGCGCCAACACCGCATGCATCTGGGCTGGCGAAAACGTATGGTTCGCTCCGCTAGAGAACGGGTTTAGCGCTCACACGCAAGAGGCCGCAGG
>JBFFGE010000202.1:0-7827 GCA_041557595.1 Alphaproteobacteria bacterium | reverse complement strand
GCTGCGCCGCCCGCTCACCGCAGCCGTCGAGCGTGGGCGCGTACACCAGATGACCCTGGTCCCGCAGGCGCGTCGCAACCAATTTCCAGATCCAGCCGCCCTGATAAGCGCCATGCAACAGCACGAATGTCGTCACGAATTCTCTCCCTGTTTTCTCATGTACCGCGCGCCGGTGCGCCGACGCGTTCCAGCAGTTGCGCCAGCGCTTCATAAGGCTGCGCGCCGACCACGCCGTAGCCGCTGGAAACGAAGGTCGGGACGCCGGTCACGCCGTAGTCGCGCGACTTCGCCCAATCCGCATCCACCGCGGCCTGAAAACGGCGCTCCTGCAACACGTCCCGCGCCTCCTCGGCAGGCAGGCCGACGGAGCCGGCAATCTCCACCAGCACCTCCGGGTCGCCGATGTTGCGGGCTTCCACGAAATACGCCTTGTAAAGCGCGTCGTGATAGGCCTCGCCGCCGGGCTGGGTGTCGGCCCAGGTGCCGAGTTCCTGCGCCAGGCGGCTGTTATAGGTGTGCGTGCGCGCGCCATAGGGCAGACCTTCGGCCTCCATCAGCCCCTTCATGCGGGTCTGGCTGGCCTTGATGTCCTCGGGGCTTCGGCCCGCGAAGAGTTCCGCCAGCGTGCGGCCCTCGGCAGGCGTCTCCGGATGCAGCGGAAAGTGGACCAGCGCGATGTCGACATCGAAATTCCGCTTCAGCTTTTCAATACGCACGGTACTGAGATAACACCAGGGTCAGACGTAGTCGCTGAAGATCTCCAGGGTGATCGGTTCGGCCATCATGGCTCTCCCTTCGGGGGCGGAGAATGGTTGCTGCGTCGCGGATAGGCGTCGAGCGCCCCGCCGCATTACGGCAATACAAAAAACGGCGCACTGCCGCTCTCAGTCATGCCATGCCAGGGCCAAGGCAACAAGCGGCGGCGGTACGCCCGATTCGGACCGCGGCAGGCGCATTCGGGCCAACTGATCGGCATTCAGTAAGAAATTCCTTACCATTCGCCCCTAAGCTTGCGCCATGTTCGACAACATATTCACCTTATTGGATGAATGGACGGTTGTTTGGATTGCAGCGATAGCCGCCAGCATCATCGGTTTCGGTTTCCTGCTGCATTCCACCTATATCGCCTGGAAATGGCCGAAGGCGATGGGACATGTCACTGGCAACAAGGCCACCACCGCACACCAGGATTCCGGTCAGTCGATCGTTTATTTCGCGGTCATCACTTTTACCGCAAACGACCGCCGGGACTACACGGTGCGCGGAGACGTGGGCACCCATAAACCGTGGCAAATCGGCGAAGCGATCAAGGTCCACTACAAGCCGGGCAATCCGGCCCACGCGATGACCATGAGACCATGGCAACGGCTGTTCTTCTCCGGGTTCTTCATTGCGGCGGCCATTGTGTGTTGGGGACTGATTCTCGGATTTATCGAGCGATAACTCGGCGCGCCACCGGTCGCTTCAAATAACCGGCAACGACAAAATTTTCGGGTTTCGACACTGAATTTTTGGAAGAGAAATCCCATGACGAAGACGACCAAGATAAAGATTTCGGCACACTTTCTCGGGATCGCCGCGCTTGGATGGGCGGCGTGCAGCGGCAGCGCCGTCGCGGACGATACCGCCTGTATCGGCCATGCGGACCCCGAACAAGCCTATTCGGCCTTTGTTTACGCCGTTAAGGCGAATGATTGGTCGGCCGCCAATTCATACGTGGCCCGCGATTCGAGAACCGCACTGCACAAGGTCGTTGTTTCCCGGGTGATCGTCACCGTCGGGATGGCCTCGGAAGAGGCTGAATGGCGGCAGCTCATGACGGTCTTGAAGCGCCATGGGTTTCAGGTGAGCGCCGAGGGTCAACTCCTCAATGCGAACAAGGAATGGCCGGAAATCGATGACTGGCCGGGCTTGATGCCTCAAATCGCGGAATTTTCGGAGCGCACTCTTGGCCGGCAACTTGCGCCGGAAACCTATGAACTCACGGACATCAAGATGACCGGCGAAAAAGCCACCGCGCGGTTGAAGGTGCGCAAGGGCAAGGAAAAGACCGTGCATTTCAAAAAAACCGACTCCGGTTGGTGCTTGGCGGCGCGCTAAATCCTCGCGACGATGATGCCCTTTTGAGCGCCCCCGCCGGGCGTGTTAGAATCAACTTCAACGCATTCAATCGAAAGGCCCGCCGATGGCCCGGCTGACCGAGATTCCGCTCGGCGAACGGAAGATGATGGAGGAGCTGGACTGCTCCGGCTTCGAAGGCCGGCGGCCCTGGGTCACCGGGCCCGCGCTGTCCGAACGCCGGATCGCCATCGTCTCGACCGCCGCGCTCAACCTGCGCAGCGACGCGGTGTTCCAGCGCGGCGATACCGACTACCGGGTAATCCCGGGCGACGTCGATCCGGCGGACGTGGTGATGAGCCACGTCTCGGTGAATTTCGACCGCACCGGTTTTCAGCAAGACCTCAATGTCTGCTTTCCCATCGAGCGGTTGCGTGAATTGGCCGCCGACGGCGTGATCGGCTCGGTCGCGGATTTCCATTTTGCGGTGTCCGGCGCGCCGCACCCGGCGGAACTCGAGGCCTCGGCGCGCGCGATTGCCGCCATCATGAAAGCGGACGCGGTCGACACCGTGCTGCTGGTTCCCATATGACCGAAATGTTCGCGCGCCGTGGGCGGGCTTGCGATTTATTTCGAGGAGGAAGGGCTGGCAACGACGCAAATCAGCCTGATCCGCATCCATACGGAACGCACGCAGCCGCCGCGCGCGCTGTGGGTGCCCTACGAACTGGGCCGCCCGATCGGCGTGCCGAACGATCCGGCCTTCCAGAAGCGCGTGCTGATGGCGGCCTTCGACCTGCTCGACGCGCCCCAGGGACCGCTGATCGTCGACTATCCCGAGGAAATCCCCGGCGGCGCCGGTGACTTGGACGAGGACGCGATGACCGGCATGGTCTGCCCGATCGACCTGCCGAAGCCGCCGGACGCGACCGCGCCGGCGAGCGCCCTCGGCACCGCGCTACTGCAGGAGATTGCCTCGCTTGCGCCGTGGTACGAGCTCGCGGTCAACCGGCGCGGCCGCACCACGGTCGGCCCGAGCGGCCTGTCGATCGACGCCTGCGCCAAGGCGCTGGCCGGATTTCTCGACGGCGGCGCGGCGCCGGAGCGCGACGACATGCCGGCGCAGCGGGTGCTCAAACTCGCCTATGAGGACCTCAAGGCCTATTACGGCGAAGCGATCACCGCCCAGCCCGGCTATTCCACCAGCAAGCAGGTCGAGGATTGGCTGTTCAACGCGACGGTGCTGGGCCGGGCGCTGTGGACGCTGCGCGACATCTGCCTCGAACACGAGGACGAGTATTACCGCTATCTCGGCACCAATTCGATCGTCCCGGACCGGCAGATCCACCCGCCGGAGTAGCGGCGCAGCGCCTATCGCTTGGTGAACGGCAGCATCCGGTTCAGGAAGCGGTCCTTGTTGACCAGCTGATGCTTGATGCCGAGTCCGATATGCACGGTCAGCGCAATGACGGTCAGATAGGCGAAGACGAGATGCGCGGCCTCGCCGATCGACGCCAGCGCCGCGTTTTTTTCGATCAGGAGCGGCAGCGGCACGACGCCGAACAATTTGAACGGGTATCCGCCCGCCAGCGTGAAGACATAGCCGCTGATCGGCATCATCAGCATGCACCCGTAGAGCGCCCGTTCGACGCATTTCGTCGTCGCGCGTTCCCACTCCTCCAGCGTATCGGCCCAATCCGGCAACCGCGTCGTCTTGCGCCAGGTCAGCCGGAGCAAAACGATCGCCAGGGCGATCACGCCGACCGATTTGTGCCAGGTGTAGAACGGTCCCGCCGCAACGCCGAGGAACAGCTCCTCCTTGCCGAGGCGCATCATCAGACTGCCGACAACGTACTGATTGATGAATATCAACACGATGAGCCAATGGAGAAATTTTGCCACGGCGCCGTACCTGTTCGCGCTGTTCATAAACGCCATGCAAGTCTCCTTCCGACCGGCTGTTCTGCCAATATTCCGTCATTCGGCCCCCGGCGCGGCGGCCATATCCGGCCAGTTTGGCATGATTCGCCGTGAAATTCTTCCGCCGGTGTCAGGATAGCCGTATCCGCCATCGCAATACCCGGCCGGTCCCCTATATACTCCTCCCATGAGCGAAGCACGGAAAACACCCGGCCTGTCCGACGCCAGCGCGGCGCCGCTGCTGATGCCGTGGCTGCCGGCGAAGCGATATGAGCGGCCCCTGTCCGAGGGCGGCGTCCCGTTCGAGATCGTGTCCGACTACACCCCGGCGGGCGATCAGCCGGAGGCGATCGACGAACTGACCGACGGGCTGCAACGGGGCGAGGAGGCGCAGGTGCTGCTCGGCGTCACCGGGTCGGGCAAGACCTTCACCATCGCCCATGTCATTCAGCGGGTGCAGCGACCGACCCTGGTGCTCGCGCCGAACAAGACGCTGGCAGCGCAGCTCTACGGCGAAATGAAGAGCTTCTTCCCGAATAACGCGGTGGAGTATTTCGTCTCCTATTACGACTACTACCAGCCGGAAGCCTACGTCCCCCGATCCGACACCTATATCGAGAAGGACGCGTCGATCAACGAGCAGATCGACCGCATGCGCCATTCGGCAACACGGTCGCTGCTGGAACGGGACGACGTGATCATCGTCGCCTCGGTGTCCTGCATCTACGGTATCGGCTCGGTCGAGACCTATTCGACCATGGTCGTGCCGCTCAAGGTGATGCAGCGCGCGGACCCGCGCGACATCATGCGCCGGCTGGTCGAGCTGCAGTACCGCCGCAACGACAACAATTTTCACCGCGGCACCTTCCGGGTGCGCGGCGACACGCTGGAGATCTTCCCGGCGCATTACGAGGACCGGGCCTGGCGGTTCAGCTTCTTCGGCGACGAGATCGAGTCGATCCACGAATTCGACCCGCTGACCGGGGAAAAGACCGGCACGCTCGAAGCGGTCCGCATCTACGCCAACAGCCATTACGTGACGCCGAAGCCGACGCTGACCCAGGCGGTGAAGTCGATCAAGGAAGAGCTCAAGCAGCATCTCGACCTGCTGCACCGGGACAACAAGCTGCTGGAGGCGCAACGGCTCGAGCAGCGCACCAATTTCGACATCGAGATGATCGAGGCAACCGGCTCCTGCGCCGGCATCGAGAACTATTCCCGGTATCTCACCGGACGGAATGCGGGCGAGCCGCCGCCGACGCTGTTCGAATACATCCCCGACAACGCGCTGCTGATCATCGATGAATCGCATGTCACCGTGCCGCAGATCGGCGGCATGTTCCGCGGCGACTATAACCGCAAATCGACCCTGGCGGAATTCGGCTTCCGCCTGCCGTCCTGCGTCGACAACCGGCCGCTGAAGTTCGAGGAGTGGGACGCCATGCGGCCGCAATCGATCTTCGTCTCGGCGACGCCGGGACCGTGGGAGCTCGAACGCACCGGCGGCGTGTTCACCGAACAGGTGGTGCGGCCGACCGGGTTGATCGATCCGGTCTGCATCATCCGGCCGACCGAAAGCCAGGTCGACGACCTGCTGGCCGAATGCAAGACCTGCACCGAAAAGAATCAGCGCGTGCTGGTCACTACGCTGACCAAGCGGATGGCCGAGGATTTGACCGAATACATGGGCGAGGCCGGGCTCAAGGTGCGCTACATCCATTCCGACGTGGACACGCTGGAGCGCATCGAGATCATCCGCGACCTGCGGCTCGGCGTGTTCGACATCCTGGTCGGCATCAACCTGCTGCGCGAAGGACTGGACATCCCCGAATGCGCGCTGGTGGCGATCCTCGACGCCGACAAGGAAGGCTTCCTGCGGTCGCGCACCTCGCTGGTGCAGACCATCGGGCGGGCGTCGCGCAACATCGACGGGCGGGTGATCCTCTACGCCGATCGCATGACGGATTCGCTGGACTACGCGCTCGCCGAGACCAACCGGCGGCGCGAGAAACAGCAGGCCTATAACGCCGAGCACGGCATCACCCCGGAATCGGTGCGCCGGCAAATCGGCGACATCCTGCAGAGCGTCTACGAGCGCGACCACGTCACGGTGAACACCGGCGATGCCGAGCACGCGCATCTCGTCGGCGTCGATCTCAAGGGCTACATCAAGGACCTGGAGAGCCGCATGCGCAGCGCCGCGGCCGATCTGGAATTCGAGACCGCGGCCCAGATGCGCGACGAGATCAAACGGCTCGAGGCCTTCGACCTCGACATGCCGGCCGACGCCGCCCCGCTCAACCCTAAGATCGCCGCGTCGATCCAGTCGGTGCCCAAGGGCATCATGGCCAAGGGCCGGCCGAAACGGCGCGGCAAGGGGAAAGTGCACAAACGCGGCATCTGACTGCCGCATCCCTTGAATGGACTTGAATTCGGCCCGGCATCCGATTGCGGCGGGCGGCGAATTGCTCTTGAATGCGGCAGCCCCGGTCCGACCCGGTTCGGCGCGGGCCATTGCCACCGATCGACAGGAGACGCCGCCATGAAAATCACCGAAGTTCTGACCTATCCGCTCTCCGTCAAGGCCGATCCGCCGAAATGGACGGCGCATGAGATCAGCAACGATGCCGGCCTGATCCTGTTCGAAGTGCGCACCGATGAAGGCATCACCGGGTATGGCGAGGTGCAGGGCGGACCGCAGAAAACCATCTGCGATCTGGCGGCGATCTTTTCCGACGTGGTCAAGGGCAGGGACCCGCTGGCACATGCGGATATCTGGGAAACGCTATTTTCGACCACGTCGCCGCGCCCGGGCGGGCTCGGCGGCTGGGACGGATTGCCGGCGCCCCTGCCGCGCGGCCAACGGCCGCAGGCCATGGCCGCGATCGGCGGCATCGATATCGCCTTGTGGGACATCAAGGGCAAGGCGGCCGGCCTGCCCAACTACCGTTTGCTCGGCGGCACCCGCACATCGGTCTTCACCTATGCGACCGGCGGCTACTACCTCGAAGGCGAACCGTTGGAAGCCTGCGCCGACGAGCTCGGCGGTTTCGCGGCGAACGGGTTCAAGGCGGTGAAGCTCAAGACCGGCGCGCTATCGATCGCCGCCGAGGTCACACGGATCAAGGCAATTCGCGAGGCGATCGGCACGGACGTCCTGCTGATGCTCGACATGAACGCACCCTACGGCGTCCAGGACTGCATCCGCTTCGCCGAGGCGGTCGCGCCCTACGACATCTACTGGCTCGAAGAACCGCTGCACTGGTACCTCCAGCCGGCCGACTTCGTGCAGCTGGCGGCGGCATCGCCGATCCCGCTGGCCCATGGCGAGCGCGAATGGACCCGTTTTACCGTGCGGGACTTCATCGACTCGGGCGCCATCCGATTCGTGCAATTCGATTCGACGCGTCATGCGGGATTTACCGAAAGCTTGCGCATCGCCCATCACGCGGCCCAGAAAAACGTCCTGATCGCGCCCCACACGGCGGCGCACATCCACGCCCATCTGGTCTCTGCCTTCGGCGATGCGGCATTCGGCGCGGAGTCGCACGGCAGTCACGAACGTCACCCGATCCAGCACAACCTGTATCAGGGCGGCACCACCTTCCGCGACGGCATGGTCCACCTGTCGGACGACCCGGGATTCGGAATCGAGATCAACTGGGATTATGTTAAACATCTGCAGGGATAATTTTTGTACGCCACTGCCAAGGCGGACCGGCCAAAATGAGACGCCAGACCATATCCGGCTTAAATTGACTCACGTGAAATGGTCTCGCTTTTTATTCTTACGCAAATACGTCGTCGCGAACCGTTTCGGTTCGCTCGGGATTTGCTCTAATGCTTGAT
>JBFFGE010000201.1:0-7904 GCA_041557595.1 Alphaproteobacteria bacterium | reverse complement strand
CCCGATGGTCGCCTTCGAACCGCATCTGTACTGACCCATGAGCACGCCAGGAAAAGACTCGCGCGAACCGGTCACGCCCTTGCCTGCTTCCACCGTGCTGTTGCTGCGCGACGGGCCGAAGGGAATCGAAGTCTTCATGGTGCAGCGGCCGACCAAGATGGATTTCGCCGCCGGCGCCCTGGTCTTTCCCGGCGGCAAGGTCGACGAGGCGGATCGCGCCACGAACGTTCGGCCGCGCTGCACCGGGGCGGATCATCTCGACGATTTCAATCTTTCGCTGAACGTCGCCGCCATCCGCGAAACTTTCGAGGAATGCGGCGTGTTGCTCGCACGGCCGCGCGGTAAACGCGACTTCGTGCCGCTGGAGCGCGTGCCCGAACTCGAAGCGCAATATCGCGACGCGCTGGTCCGGGATGAAATCGGCATCGGCGACATGGCCGATGCGGAAGATCTGGAACTGGCGTGCGACCTGCTGGAATACTACGCCCACTGGATCACGCCGAAGGTTCGCCCGAAGCGGTTCGACACGCATTTCTTCCTCGCCCCGACGCCGCCGGGCCAGAGCGCGCTGCATGACGGATCGGAATCGCTCGACTCGCTTTGGGCGACGCCGGAACAGGTGATGGCCGATTATATCGGCGGCACGCATTTCGTGATGTTTCCCACCTATTGCAATTTGCTGAAACTGGCCAAGAGCGCCACCGTGGCCGAGGCCCTGAAACGCGCGCGCGACGACGACGTGGTGACCGTGCTCGGCCAGCACAGCGTCGGCGAGGACGGCGTCCGTCGACTACTGCTGCCCAAGGCCGCCGGGTACGACATCACCGAAATGCCCGATCCGACCGAGCCCAGCGGCAAGCGGATCGTCATCCAGGAATAATCGCCATGACCTGCGGGGAACGCCATGGATGACGAACTGCCCTATGCGGGTCTGCAAGTCCTCGACGCGTCCCAGGGAATTGCCGGTCCCCATTGCGGGATGCTGTTGGCGCAGCATGGCGCGGATGTCATCAAGATGGAGCCGCCGCACGGCGACTGGATGCGGCAATCGGGCAAGCGGTACGGCGACCAAACCGCATCGAGCCTGAATTTCAGCCGCGGCAAGCGCAGCATCGCGCTCGATCTGAAAACACCCGAAGGGCTGGAGATCGCGCAGACGCTGGCGAAACGATGCGACGTCTTGCTGGAGAATTTTCGGCCGGGCGTGATGGCGCGCTTCGGTCTCGACTATGAAACGGTCCGCAAGGACAATCCCGATGTCGTCTATGCCTCCACCTTGGGGTTCGGCGACCGGGGCCCGGAAAGCGACCGGCCGGTAACCGATATGGTGATGCAAGGCTTCAGCGGCTGGATGCACATGAACCGGGACAAGGACGGCACGCCGCATCGCGCGGACATGCCCGCGATCGACGTGATGACCGGGCTATACGGATTCCAGGCGGTCAGCGCCGCGCTGTACCGCCATGCGCGCACCGGCAAGGGCGCCCATATCGAAATCAACATGATGGAAGCGGCGGGCGCCTTCCAGGCGGCGAAAATCATCGAATCCCATCTGGAACAGGGGGCGCCGCAGCCGCTTGGATCGCCGATCGGCACCTATCCGACGGCCGATGGATTCATCAATTTGAATGCACGCCAGAACCACAAATTCGCCGCGCTTTGCAAGATCGTCGGCCGCGAGGAATGGATGGACGATCCGCGTTTCGCGACACCCGAAGCGCGCGTCGCCCACGGGCCGGAATTGGGCGCGGCGCTGGCTGACGTGCTGACGACGCGCAATGCCGCCGAGTGGGCCGACGGGTTGCGCGCCCACGACATCATCCACGCGAAGATCAACACCTATGACGATTATCTGAATGCCGAGCAGACCGCGGCGATGGAGACCGTCGCCTGGATCGATCACCCGGATATCGGGCGATTGCCGATGCACAACATCCCGGGCGCGCCCCGGCTGCATCAGGGTAGCCTCGCTGCCACCTCGCCGCATATCGGCGAGCACACGCGGGAAATTTGCGCCGGCCTCTGCCTCGATGGCGGGGCGATCGACGCCTTACGGGATATCGGTGCTATCGGAATTTACGGGGAAACGGCCGCTTCGGATTAGGTGCGGCGCCGTCACCCCGCGCCGGCAGCGATTTTCGGCATCGGCACGGCAGCGTCGAGAGGCAGAATCTCGGCGCCCCCATTCCGAATGATTCGGTCCGGTGGGAATGCCAATCTCGCCACGGTGCCGACACCCGGCTCGCTTTGGATTTCAAGCGTGCCCCCCTGCATCTCAATCATGCTCTTGGTCAACGGTAAGCCCAAGCCGGTGCCTTCGCGTTTGCGACTCAGCGAACTGTCCACCTGGACAAACGGCGACAGCGCTTTCGGAATGTCGGCGGCTTCCATGCCGATTCCTGTGTCGCCCACCTCAAAAACATAGCCAAGGGTATAGTCGCAGCGGACTTTCAGATAGGCATCGCCGCCCGGCTCGGTGAACTTGATCGCGTTCGACAACAGGTTCGCCAGCATCTGTTTGAGTTTCAACTCGTCCGCCATTAACCAGGGAATCGCGCGCGGGCAGTCGAATTTCAGGGAGACCTCTCCACGTGTCGCACGGTCCCGCACCAGCGTTTCGACCGCTTTCACGGCTTGCGGTACTTCCACCGGCGCCTGCTGAACCGCCAAATTGCCGCTCTCGATCTTCGAAAGATCCAGAATATCGTTGATCAGCGAAAGCAGATGGTTGGCGGACCTGTTGATGTCTTCGCCGTATTCCCGGTACCTTTCGCTTCCGACCGGCCCGAACGCCTCCGTATGGATGATCTCCGAGAAGCCGATCACCGCGTTCAGCGGCGTCCGCAATTCATGGCTCATCATGGCCAGGAATTCCGACTTGGACCGGTTGGCAAAATCCGCATCTTCCTTGGCCTTGGTCACTTCCTCGATGCGGGTTTCGAGCGCAATGTTAGCCTTTTGCAGATCGCGCCGGACTCGCATAAGACTCATCATTGTCAGCGCAATATAGCCGACCAGAAGGAGTGCCGCAGAAAATGTCAGCACGCGGTATCGGTCGCTCAACTTTCGCATCGCGCCCACGTGTTGTTCGTAGCCCCGCACCAATCCCGTCAATTGCCTGACACGGTTGAGGGCAAGCAAATCCTTGAGGATGTAATCGGCCTCGGATCGGTGTGCGATGAGAATTTTGGCGTGGTGCAATAACGGGCTTAGATATGAAACGATCCTTTTCGGCGACCGCGCCGCAAAGCGCTTCAAGCGGTCATGACTTAGGCCAATATTGGTGGCGTTGGCGGCCGACGCGTCGACGTAGTATCGCCAAACCGACCTTTCGTAGGAGCTGACCACGCGCAGCAATTCAGGATTACCCTTGGATTCGGTATCAATCAACACGCCCGCCAAGGTCGGAAACGAGCGCAATGCACTCAGTACCGCCGTGTTTCGACTGTTGAATTGCTGCAGGAGCGCCTTGCGCCGCATCAAAACGGCGGCGTAATCCGCCAGAAATCCGTTGATCCCAAAAGGCCCGGCCTGGTCAATCCCCTCCTGCCCGCTCTGCAACGCCACGAGCAGACGCGACATACGGTCCGTCAGCGCGAATAGGGCGGCGTTCTCCGAGCCCAGCCCGACGCGAATCTTGAGGATATCCCGATCCACATGCTGTTCCAGCGACCGCAATGTTTCAAGTTGCGTTTCGGTGCGCGCATACCGATCGAAATCGACGGTCTGAGATTTATAGAAGGTAAACCCGAGAACGGCGATCGTTCCCAAAAGCAGCCAAAGACGAGACGAGTTGCTCGCGCTCGCCTTTGGCTTTCGCCTCTCGGTCGCCCCCCGCGCGAGGCGCCGGATGAATTGGCCGAATGCGCCGACACCGTTCCAAGTTTCCACAATGGCACGGCCAGCAGTCCGGACTAGCGTCCCATGCCAGAATGACTGGTACCCCGCAACGATGCGGCAGCGCGCTTCCAGAAGCGCGACGCGTGCCAAATCCCTCGCACGGCGGAAGAGGTAGACGCCGTGCTGCAATTTATGTCGCAGTGCATTCATCGCGATACCGCTACTCTATATTCTTTGATTATTTAGTGATTTTATTTTGATTGTTATTCTTATACTCAAAAGTATATATGTTTTTGACGAATTTTCACTAATACTAAAGGGCTAAAATACATAAACTATAATATAATTTTATTTATTGTTGAATCTAATTTAACTTATTTTACTAAGCGTTAGATACCGCAGCGCAGCGCTCGAAGTGAGCACGACCGCCGACGGCAATCGGTCGCCACACGAACAATTGAGCGTCTAACCACCTGATATTTCGACGCAAATGGGTAGGTTTGGAGGGCGGAATCCCTAGATCAAACTGCCTTTAATTGGAATCAATTAAAGGCAGAAAAGTTGACCGATTCTACAAAGATAGAGCAGCTTATACGTGCCCAAATGGGCCCACGCTGCTCTAGCGGAACGCCGGAATCACTTCTTCCGCGATCCGCCGGATCGTCGCTTCGGCGTCGACGCCCAGGAGAAAGGAGATTTCATCCATTCCGGCCGCGCGCAACGCCTCGACACGGTCGACGATATCCTTGGTATCTCCCATAAAACAAATGTCTTTTTCGCGCGAACGATTGGATTGACGGGTAAATTCCGCCCAGGCCTCTTCCGGCGTGGCGCCAAAATGAACGATCCCGTTGACATAAGCCTTGCCAATCTCGCCCGGATTTCTGCCGATTTCCGCACACGCCTTCTCGATATGCGCCCATCCTTCCGGGACCGCGGCCACCGGCGTATGAAGGCCGGACGCCTGCCAACCGGCGGCATATTTGGCGACCCGCCGCGCCGCACGCGGCGCCGCCGTCCAGGTACCGAGCCAGATCGGTGGATGCGGCTTTTGGACCGGTTTTGCGGCGATCCGAACGTCGTCGAACGACCAGAACTCGCCCTTGAACGATGCCACGTCGTCGGTCCACAGCGCGGTAATCGCCTGCAGCGCTTCTTCCAGCATCGCGCCCCGCCGCTTGAAAGGGATGCCGAAGGCCTCGAATTCCGGCGCGTACGACCCTGCCGCCAGGCCGGCGATCAGGCGGCCGCCGCTCAACGCGTCCAGCATGCTGAATTCCTTCGCCACCGCGATCGGGTGGCGCAATGGCGCCTGATAGGCGGAAAACCCAAGCTTTATCCTCTCCGTTGCGCCGGCGAGCACGGCGACCACGGAGGTCGAATGAAACGTGGCGCTGGTGATGTAGAAATGATCGGTCGCATAGATCGCGTGATACCCGAGGCTCTCGGCAAGCGCGCCATATTCGGCAATTTTCCGCGCCGGCACCGGCGCATCGGTCATCGGCCGCAAGCTCAAACTGAATTTCATGTGTCTCCACTCCTGTTGGCCGCCGCGAGACGTCCCTCCGCGGGATCGCGAAACCGCGCAGAACCGCGATGCCGATCCGCATCCTTGAAGCCAAGCGCATCCTCGGCGATCAGGATGCGCTGAACATTTGCCGATCCTTCGCCCGTGAAGAACAAGTCGGCATAGCTCTTGAGCCAGCTGATCCGGTATTCCGCGGCCATGCCGTAACCGCCGAAGATCTGCTGCGCCTTGTCGGCGGCGTGTTTCGCGGTCACCGAGGCATGATATTTCGCCATCGACGTGAGCCGGTTGGAGTGGCGGCCCTCATCCATCAAGATTGCCGCGCGATAGACCATCATCCGCGACGCCTCGATATTGGTCGCCATGTCGGCGATGTCCGCCTGCACCATTTGAAAGGTCCCGAGCGCGGCGCCCCGCACGGTGCGGTCATTGGCATAGCGTACCGCCTCGTCGAGGCAAGCGCGCGCGATGCCGAGCGCCTTGGCGGCGACGGTAACGCGACCCGCCTGCAATCCGTGCATGGCGATCTTGAATCCCTCCCCCTCCTCGCCCAGGCGGTTTTCCACGGGCACGACGAAATCGTCGAGGAAAACCGCGCAAGTGCGCAACGCTTTGGACAGACCCATCATCGGAATCGGGCGCGCCTCAAAACCCGGATACTTCTTCGGCTCGACGATGAAAGCGGTGATGCCGCGATGCCCGGCGTCCAGGTCGGTTTTCGCAAACAGAACGCCGACATCGGTTTCATTCGACATCGATGCCCACATCTTGCTGCCGTTGAGACGGTAGACATCGCCATCCCGTGCCGCCGTGGTCTTCATGTTGCCGGCCGCGTCCGAGCCGCCGCCCGGCTCGGTAAGCGAGAACATGCCGATCGTCTTGCCGGCAAGCAGGTTCGGCACGAATCGCGCCACCTGTTCCTCCATTCCCGCGCTGTAAATCGTAAACGGGCAGGTCGAACTCTGCTGGTTGTTGCAGGCGGCGAAGCGGGTGTCGAGGCGGGCCATTTCCTCGCTGATGACGGCGGCGGCAAGATATCCCAAATCGGTGCCGCCAACGGACTCGGGAAAGACCGCGCCATAAAAGCCGGCAGCCCCGCACACTCCGATCAAATCGCGCGGGAAGACGCCGCTCGCCTCCACCGCATCCATTTTCGGGACGATCTCGGTCTCCATAAAACGGATGACGCTGTCCCGGACCAGCCGAATTTCCTCGGGCAGCCAATCGTCGCTCATTGTCGTTTCCTCCGCATGGGCGACCCTCAGGGGACGGTCTTGGCGGCGCGCAACGACGCAATCGCCGCATCGTCAAGACCGAGCAGCCCGCGCAACACCGCTTCGGTATGCTGCCCGCGCAAGGGCGGCGCCACCGGATCGACCGCGGGCGTATCGGACAGCCGATAGGGCGTGCCCACCAGGCGGATTTCGCCGGCCGTCGGATGCGGTACGGAAACCACCATGCCGCGTTCCTGGACTTCGGGCGATTCCAACGCTTCGGCAACGCCGCGCACCGGTCCCGCCGGTACGCCGGCGGCCCGCATCTTCGTCATCCAGTGGTCGAGCGTTTCCACCGAGAAAATGTCCCGCAGCATCGTCATGACCGCGTCCCGGTTCGCAAGCCGCGCCGCGTTGTTCGCGAATTTCGGGTTATTCAGAAAATCGGGCCGCTCAAGGACGTTGTTGCACAACGATTCGAAGAGCCGCTGGGTGCCGCAGGCAAGATAGAACATGCCATCCCGCGCCTGGAAAGCGGCGGCCGGCACCACGGCCGAATGCATGTTGCCGGTGCGCGGCGGGTTCTCGCCGCTGCACAGATAGGCTTGCGCGAAATTCGACAGTGTCGCCACGGCGCCGTCCATCAAGGCGAGATCGATATGCTGTCCCCGGCCCGTTTCGCCCCGCGCGACGACGGCCGACAGAATGGCGGTGCTGGCGTACAGCCCGACGAACAGATCGGTGATCGACAGGGGCGAGCGCGTCGGCTCGCCGTCCGGCTGCCCGGTCAGCATCATATGGCCCATCTCCGCCTGCAGGACCGGATCGAGCCCCGGCCGATCCGACATGCAGCCTTCCTGTCCATAGGACGAAATCGAGCAATAGATCAGGTGCGGATGCCGCGTCCGCATGGCGTCGTAGTCGAGACCGAGGCGCGCCATCACGCCGGGCCGGAAATTCTGCACCAGCACGTCGCATTTTTCCGCCAGCCGGTGGATGATCTCGCGTCCTTGCTCCGTCTTCATGTCGAGCTCGACGCTTTGTTTGTTGCGATTGAAGGCAAGATAGAAATGCGCCTCGCCGGCGGAGTCCGGCGGCATCATGTGGCGCGTGTCGTCGCCGTGGCCGGGACGTTCGATCTTGATGACCTCCGCACCGAGATCGGCAAGCTGCATGGTGCAAAAGGGCCCCGCCGCAATCCGGCTGAGGTCGAGGATGCGAATGCCGTGCAACGGCGCGGGCGAAGATCCGGTCATCCCTTCAGCCGATCTGCACACGGGCGTCGAAACCGCGCAGGGTCTCGACCGTCCCGGCGACCAAAT
>JBFFGE010000200.1:0-7934 GCA_041557595.1 Alphaproteobacteria bacterium | reverse complement strand
ATCGATCAACTTTTCTGCCTTTAATCGATTCCAATCAAAGGCAGGTTGATCTAGTTCCATAGAATGGTTACCAAGGCAATGATACTCCGCCCCAAATTACAAGTTTGCGAATGCTGTCGATTGTGATGGCCGGTCCGTAACGGGGCGCCGGACGCAACTTGCCGACGCACCTCGTCAATCTTTTTTATCGCGATGAGGCCGCCGCACCAACTCGCCGCCGCAGTTCGGGCAGATATGCGCCATGGATTCAGTGCATGGCGGGCAGAACGTGCATTCGTAGGAGCAGATATAGGCCTCGCCCCTCCACTCGAGGCCGGCATCGCATTTCATGCAGGCGGATTTCATCTCCAGCGCCATTGCTCAATCTCCTCGGTCATACGGCGTCCCGTCCTTATGGACGAAGCGGCGCTCGCCGCCGATAAAGCGCATCAACAGATCGATGTCGGGATAGTCCACCTCGTCGCCGCCGCTGCGGTCACCGACTTCGAGATAGAGCACCTCGCCTTTCGAGTCGTTCACCAATTGATGTCCGTCGGGCCTATTCGCCGGGAACCCCATCATCGCGCCCGGTCCCATGACCGTTTCGCCTGAATCGGTCACCAGCGTCGCCTCGCCTTCGAGGATATAGACGAACTCGTCCTGCGCGCTGTGCCAATGCCGGTGCGCGGACGCCGATCCGGGCGCCAAACGCACCAGATTGACGCCGAAATTCGTCAAGCCGAACGCGTCCCCGAGCCGCCGCTTCTCGCGCTTCTCGCAGACGCCCGCGAATTCCGGCGGATAGCTCGATCCAATCGACGGCTCGACCGCCATCGGGTTCATCTTATCGGATTTCGAATTTGCCATCGCATTCTCTCCATAGACAATTTGCGGCCTGGCGTTTAAGGCCGGCCTATTCGCGCTCAGCCTCTCGCCGCCTTTCAGCTATCAACTCTGCCGAAAGGCTCACACTGACGGGTACGTACCGCCGGACCAATTTTTTCGCGCGCAATATCAAAACCTTGCGTTCGGCCTCATTACGAATTGCGTTTTTCGTCATAAATGCGTCTCCTGCAAACTCTCACACGGTCTCCGCTACGAGCGCGAATACACGAGACATACCCTCCGATCATTTTGGTAAAAGATATAATCGAAAGCGTTCAAATCTTGACGATCAATAAGAATTTCGGTGATGCACCTGCGCACATCCAAAGGATCGTTTCCAAAAGGATATGTATTTATCAAAACAAGTACGTTCTTGCTGGCTCCCGTGGCAAGGCTTGTTTTTAGAGCTTTGTCCGAAAGAGCGAACGCGATCATTTCATGGACGTTTTTGGAGATCTCGCACAACATTGCGCCGCTTGGGGTCGCCGCATTGTCGGATGGCGCGACAGCGACCTGCCAGTCGTAACCCGATGTGGTCGAGTGGATAGTGCTGCCGCAAATACCGCTCAGCGTTCGCTCGCCGGACTCTCCTGATTGGACAAAATCGACAACGCCCTCGGTGATTTGTTTTCGCCACTTACCCCATGATGTGCCGCTCGGAGGCCACCGCAGTATGAGGAGATATTGGCTTCGGCGAAGGCTTTCAGTTATCTTTCCCAAAGATTTACCAAATTGGATGAGCGGAACTTCGATCTCGTCCCGCGCCTTTCTGTCGGTCGCCGTACCTACCTGTTGATTACTGTGGGTCACCTCGACGGCCCAATGCTCACCATCCACTTTGCAATAGAAATCTGGCGGGTCAGCACCGGGCAATACCGGAACCACGCACACCTCCTTGCGGCCATGGGCCTTCAAAAAGTCCTTCAGCAAATAAGCTGCTTTTTGTTCTTCAGGTCGCACCGAGCTAATTATCTCTCGTCATTACATTGTCTCCTCGAACAGTTCGCGGCCGATCAGCATCCGCCGGATTTCCGACGTGCCGGCGCCGATCTCGTAGAGTTTGGCGTCGCGCAGCAGCCGGCCGGTCGGCGATTCGTTGATATATCCCATGCCGCCGAGACATTGGATCGCTTCCAGCGCCATCCAGGTCGCCTTTTCCGCGGCGTACAGGATCACCCCGGCGGCATCCTTGCGCGTGACGTCGCCGCGGTCGCAGGCTTTCGCCACCATGTAGACGTAGGATTTGGCGGCATTCATGTTCGTATACATGTCGGCGACCTTGCCCTGCATGAGCTGGAAGGTCCCGATCGGCTGGCCGAATTGCGTCCGCTCATGCAGATACGGCATCACCACGTCCATGCAGGCCTGCATGATGCCGAGCGGGCCGCCCGCCAGTACCAATCGTTCATAGTCGAGGCCGCTCATCAGCACATTGACGCCGCGCCCTTCCCGATCGAGGACGTTTTCCGCCGGTACCTCGCAGTCCTCGAAAACCAATTCGCAGGTGTTGGATCCCCGCATGCCCAGCTTGTCGAGCTTCTGCGCGGTCGAGAAACCCTTCATGGACTTTTCGATCAGGAACGCGGTCATGCCGCGCGATCCCGCATCAGGATCGGTCTTGGCGTAGACCACAAGGACATCGGCGTCGGGACCGTTGGTGATCCACATCTTGGTGCCGTTGAGGACGTAGCAATCGCCCTTCTTTTCCGCCCGGGTCCGCATGGAAACCACGTCCGACCCCGCCTGGGGCTCGCTCATCGCCAGCGCGCCCACATGCTCGCCGCTGATCAATTTCGGCAGGTAGCGGCGTTTTTGCTCGTCGGTGCCGTTGCGCCGGATTTGATTGACGCACAGATTCGAATGCGCGCCATAGGACAGGCCGACCGACGCCGAGGCACGGCTCAATTCCTCGGTCGCGACCACGTGTTCGGTGTAGCCCATAGCGGCGCCGCCAAACTCTTCCTCCACCGTCACGCCGAGCAGGCCGAGCGCGCCCAGTTCGGGCCAAAGATCGCGCGGGAATTCGTTGCTTTCGTCGATTTCGGCCGCGCGGGGCGCGACCTTTTCGGCGGCGAAACCGCGCACCGTGTCGCGCAACATGTCGACGGTTTCGCCCAATCCGAAATCCAAACCGGGCAATTCATTGGGAATCATCGTCGGATTTCCTCTTAAACCACAGGCTAAATGACGCGCCCTACAGGACTCATTTTACAGCAGGACCAGCGCCGCGAGTCCAAGAAACGACAGAAACCCGATCACATCGGTAATCGTCGTCAACACCACCGCCGATCCGACCGCGGGATCGATGCCGATCCGGTCAAGCGTGAGCGGAATAAGCGTTCCGGCCAGTCCTGCGACGATCATGTTGATCACCATCGCCGCCGCAATGATGCCGCCGATTTCGATGCTATCGAACCAGAACCAGGCAATCAGGCCGACCAGAACCGCGAACAGGATCCCGTTGATGCCGCCGACCAGCGTTTCCTTGCCGACAATCCGCAATGCGTTGGTCGGGGTCAGTTCCTTGACCGCCAGTGCGCGAACCGCGACGGTCAGCGTCTGCGTCCCGGCATTGCCGCCCATCGAGGCGACGATCGGCATCAATACCGCCAACGCCACGATCTTCTCGATTGCCGCATCGAACAGCCCGATCACCAGCGATGCGACGATGGCTGTCGCCAAATTCACCAAGAGCCACGAGAAGCGCGCGCGGGTGGTATCGATCACCGCGTCGTAAAAGTCATCCTCGCGGAGGCCGGCCAATTTGAGGATATCCTCCTCGTGCTCCTCCTCCATCACCTCGACCACGTCATCGACGGTGATATCGCCAACCAGCCGGCCGTCGTCGTCGACCACCGGCGCGGAGGCGAGACCGTATTGGCGAAACAGGAACGCCACGTCTTCCTGGTCCATGGCAACCGGGATCGGCTTCAGATCCATGTCCATGATACCGGCCATCTCAACCGTCCGCGCCGCCCGCAGCATCCGGCTCACCGGCACCCGGCCGAGCGGGCCATGAGTCGGGCCCACGACGTAGATATTGTAAAATGATTCAGGCAATTCCGCGTCGGTGCGCATGTAGTCGATGGTCTGCCCCACCGTCCAATAACTCGGCACGGTAACGGCCTCCCGGCGCATCAGGCGACCGGCGCTGTCTTCCGGATATCGCAGCGCCGCTTCATAAACGACACGGTCGCGCGGCGGCACCGCATCGAGCAACTCCCGCTGTTCGCCTGCGTCCAGATCTTCGATCAGATCGACCGCATCGTCGGTTTCGAGTTCCTGGACGACTTCGGCCAGCTGCTCCGTATCGAGCGCATCGATGACGTCCTCGCGCACCGATTCGTCGAGATAGGTATAAAATTCGGGGTCGAGCGAGCCCTCCATAAAAGCGGCCACCGCCCGGCGTTCGCCCTGGGTCAGGTGCTGGAACAGATCCGCGAAATCGGCGGCATGAAGCGGCTGAACCAGGGCGTCCACGCCTTCCCATTGTCCCTCCGCGATAGCGGACCTCACCTCGCGCACCAGGGTATCCGTGGCGCCGTACAAACCCTCGAGATCATCCGATTCAACCGGATCGATATTTTCGGTGTCGGTCATCGCCGCCGTCCCTAGGTAACGTGCCGTATTGCGTGGGCCTGCGCACCGACCACGGACAGCGCCGTCATGTTCAGGAGCCCCCGGGAAGTGATCGACGGCGTCACGATATGGGCGGGCATGGCGGTGCCGATCAGCATCGGCCCGACAGTAATCAAGCCCTCTCCCAGCGCCCGCACGAGGTTGTAGGAGATGTTCGCCGCATCCAGCGTCGGCATAATCAGCAGGTTGGCGCTGCCGACCAACTTCGAATCCGGGAATATCTGCCGGCGGATTTCCGCGTCGATCGCGGCGTCGGCATGCATTTCCCCATCGACTTGCAGGGACGGATGATCGCGATGGAGGATCGCGGCGGCGGCCCGCATCTTGGTCGCCGAATCATACCGCGACGTGCCGAAATTGGAATGGGACAGCAGCGCGACATTGGGTTCGATGCCGAAGCGCCGGACCTCTTCGGAGGCCAGCAGGGCCAGTTCCACGATCTCGTCGACCGTGGGATCGGGGGTGACATGGGTGTCCGCGATAAAATACAGGCCCCGCGGCATGACCAGGAGCGTCAGCGCCGACAGATCGTGGGCGCCGTCGCGCAGTCCGATAATTTCGCGGATATGCCGCAGATGCGTTTGATACTGACCGACCACGCCACAGAGCATCGCATCCGCATCGCCGCGGTGAACCATCACGGCACCGATTGCGGTAGTACGGGTCCGCATGACCCGGCGCGCATAATCCGGCGACACGCCGTTGCGCGCCATCAACTCGTAGTAATTGGTCCAATACTTCTGGTACCGCTCATCGTTCTCCGGGTCGACGAGTTCGACATCCCCGTCGATTTTCAACCGAAGCCCGAGCCGCTCGATCCGCGACAAAACCACCGACCGGCGCCCCACGATCACCGGCTTCGCCAGGCGTTCGTCGACGGCCGCCTGAACCGCCTGGAGCACCCTTTCATCCTCGCCATCGGTGAACACGACCCGCTTCGGGTTGAGCCGCGCACGTTCGAAGACCGGCCGCATCACCAGGCCGGTTTTCCAGACGAATTCCGATAGTTGCTGACCATAGGCATCGAAATCGGTGATCGGCCGGGTCGCCACGCCGCTCTCATGCGCGGCCTTCGCCACCGCCGGCGCGATTTCGGTGATCAGCCTTGGGTCGAAGGGATTGGGAATCAGGTAGTCCGGCCCGAATTGCGTTGCCTGCTCGCCATACGCCTTGGCCACGACATCCGAACTTTCCGCCCGGGCGAGATTGGCCAGCGCCTTGACGCAGGCAATCTTCATCGCCTCGTTGATTACCGTCGCACCCGCATCGAGCGCACCCCGAAAGATGAAGGGAAAACACAATACGTTGTTGACCTGGTTGGGATAGTCGGAGCGGCCCGTGGCGATGATCGCATCGGGCCGGACGGCACGCGCCTCTTCGGGCAGGATCTCGGGCGTCGGGTTGGCCAGCGCCATGATAATCGGCTGCGCCCCCATTTTCTTGACCATGGCCTGCTTCAGGACGCCCGGCGCCGACAGGCCGAGGAAGATATCGGCACCGCCGATGACCTCGTCCAGCGTGCGCGCCTTGGTTTCCTGTGCAAATCGCTCCTTGGCCGCTCCCATTTCCTGCTGGCGGCCCTTGAACACAACGCCAATGATATCGGTCACCCAGATGTTCTCAACCGGCATTCCCATATCGACCAGAAGATTGAGACAGGCGAGCGCGGCAGCCCCCGCCCCCGACGTCACCACCTTCACCTCGTCGATCTTCTTACCGACAATTTCCAGGGCATTGTCGATCGCCGCAGCGACGATGATTGCCGTCCCGTGCTGATCGTCGTGAAAAACCGGAATTTTCATGCGCGCGCGCAGCTTGGCCTCGATCTCGAAGCATTCCGGCGCCCGGATGTCCTCGAGATTGATGCCGCCGAAGGTCGGTTCCAGGGCCGCCACGATATCCACGAAGCGGTCCGGATCGAGCTCGTCGATCTCGATATCGAAAACGTCGATGCCGGCGAATTTCTTGAACAGAACCGCCTTGCCTTCCATCACGGGTTTCGAGGCAAGCGGGCCGATATTGCCCAGCCCCAACACCGCGGTACCGTTGGTGACCACGCCGACAAGATTGCCGCGCGCGGTGACCGTGGCCGCTTCTTCGGCGGAATCGACAATGGCGTTGCAGGCGGCGGCCACCCCGGGCGAATACGCAAGCGCCAAATCCCGCTGATTGGCCAGCGGCTTGGTTGCCGTGACGGCGAGCTTCCCTGCCGGACGGCGGCGATGATAGGCGAGTGCGGCTTCGGCGATATCGTCTTCGGACATGCTCAATTCTCCCCCACCGTCAGCGTTACCGGCCATGCCAACAGAAAAAGGCCCGCTGTCGTCTCAGCGGGCCTTGAGAAACTGGTGCGGTCGAGAAGACTCGAACTTCCACGGTGTTTCCACCACAGCGACCTCAACGCTGCGCGTCTACCAATTCCGCCACGACCGCATATTTGCTGCGCTCTCCCTCACTTATGGCCATAATCGGTGCCGTGCCGCAGTCACCGGAGAATCGCACTCGACAGCGGGATACCAAAAGCAGGAGCCCTTCGCAAGGAATGCTTGAAGATTTAATGCCGAACCGAAAAGAACCGCCTAACTCCGCGCTCGAATGGCGAATCAGCGAGGCCCCGATTGCCTACGAAACCGCGCTCGCCGAGATGGATCGGCGGGTCGCCGCAATCCATGCGGGGGCCGCGCCCGAGCTGGTTTGGCTGCTCGAACACCCGCCGCTCTATACCGCGGGTACCAGCGCCGACGAAGCCGATCTGCTCAGCCCCGACCGGTTTCCGGTCTATCAAACCGGGCGCGGCGGCCAATACACCTATCATGGCCCCGGCCAGCGCATCGCCTATGTCATGCTGGATTTGAGCCGGCGAAACCCGGACGTCCGGCGCTATGTCTGCGATCTGGAGGAATGGATCATCCGGACCCTCGCCCAGTTCAACGTCACCGGCGAGCGGCGCGACGGTCGAGTCGGCATCTGGGTCGGGCGCGATGGCGGCCGCGAAGACAAGATCGCGGCCATCGGGGTACGCATTCGGCGCTGGATCACCCTGCACGGCATCGCCATCAACGTGGAACCCGATCTCGGGCATTTCGACGGGATCGTTCCATGCGGCATCGATCCGGCGAAATACGGCGTCACGTCGCTGGTGGATTTGGGATTGCCGGTTACGGCGACCGATGTGGATGTCGCGCTGGCCGCGAGTTTCGATACGGTATTCGGCGCCACCGAAAAAAACAGGTTGACCGGATTGTCCCCGGCGCTCCCTAGATCAACCTGCCTTTAATTGGAATCAATTAAAGGCAGAAAAGTTGATCGATTCTACAAAGACAGAGTATCCGTATTACTCAAGCGGGATTTTGTGTCCATTTTCTTTGGTCGCGGATGAGGGCGTTGGCGAGGATGACGAGTTTTCGCATGACGGCGGTTATCACGACCTT
>JBFFGE010000199.1:0-8012 GCA_041557595.1 Alphaproteobacteria bacterium | reverse complement strand
GTGACGGGATCACCGGGGCCGCCCGCGATTTCAGTTGCGACGCCCTCCTGATGTCCGGCGGCTGGACCCCGGCGCTGCACCTGTTTTCCCAGGCGCAAGGCGCCTTGCGCTTCGATGCGGCGGCCGGCACATTCCTGCCCGGCGCGGCCCGGCAGGCGGTGCGCTGTGCCGGAAGCTGCAACGGCGCCTTCACGATGTTCGAGTGCCTGGCCGAAGGCGAAGCCGCCGGGCGCGCCGCCGCCGCGGATGCGGGCATCGCGCCGGCCGCCGCGACGCCGATGCCCGCCGTCGAGGGCGATACGCGCGGCCCCATTCGGCTGTTGCCGATTATTCCCTCGGCGGATCAAGAAGATGCCGGAAGCAGGCATTTCGTCGATTTCCAGAATGACGTGACCGCCGCCGATATCGGTCTGGCGGCGCGTGAAGGCTACATCTCGGTCGAGCACAGCAAGCGCTACACCACTGCCGGAATGGGAACCGACCAGGGCAAGACCTCCAATGTCAACGCACTGACGCTGCTCGCGGAAGCGCGCGGCGCGCCGGTGTCCGAAGTCGGCACCACGACGTTCCGCCCGCCCTATACGCCCGTGACGTTCGGCGCGCTGGCCGGGCGCGATATCGGACCGTTCTTCGCGCCGGAACGCCGAACGCCGATGCAGGGCTGGCATGAAGCGCAAGGCGCCGCCTTCGAGGATGTCGGACAATGGCGCCGCCCGTTCTATTACCCGCGCGACGGCGAAACCATGGAAGACGCGGTCGCGCGCGAGGTGCTGGCGGTACGCCGGAGCGTGGGCATTCTCGATGCCTCCACCCTCGGCAAGATCGATCTCAAAGGGCCAGACGCGGCCGCCCTGCTGGACTGGGTGTACACCAACGATTGGGACCGGCTGGGCGAAGGCCGTTGCCGCTACGGGCTGATGTGCGGCGAGGACGGCATGGTCTTCGACGACGGCGTCACCGCGCGCCTCGGTCCCGAGCACTATCTGATGCATACCACGTCGGGCAATGCGGAACGGGTGCTCGGCTGGCTCGAGGAATGGCTGCAGACCGAATGGCCGCATATGCGCGTCCATTGCACCCCGGTCACCGACCAATACGCCACCGTCGCGGTCGCCGGGCCGAATGCGCGGCGGCTGCTGGCGGAACTATGCTGGGACATCGACTTCGACACCGCCGCCTTTCCGCATATGGCGGTCCGGACGGGCACGGTCTCCGGCTTGCCCGCCCGGGTATTGCGGGTGAGTTATACGGGCGAACTGTCCTACGAGGTCAACGTTCCCTCAGATTATGGCATGGCGCTGTGGCGGGCCTTGCTGACCGCGGGTGAGACCTATGGCATCGCCGCCTTCGGGACGGAGGCGATGCATGTCCTGCGCGCCGAAAAGGGCTTCATACTGGTCGGTCAGGACACCGATGGCACGGTGACACCGGCCGATCTGGGCATGGAATGGGCGGTCTCCAAGCGCAAGGATTTCCTCGGCAAACGGTCGCTCAGCCGCGCCAATATGGTGACGAACGACCGCAAGCAATATGTCGGGCTGTTGACCGAGGATCCGTCGGTCGTACTGCCGGATGGCGCGCATGCGGTCGAAACGGTCAAGCCGAAGCCGCCGATGGCCGCCGTCGGGCACGTCACCTCCAGCTATTTCAGCCCGACCCTGGGCCGATCGATCGCCCTCGGATTGATCAGCGGCGGGCGCAGCAGAACCGGCGAGGCAATTCATTTCCCGCTGGAGGATGGCAGTGCCGTTGCGGCCAACATCGTCGACCCGGTTTTCTTCGATCCCAAGGGGAGCCGCATGCATGGCTGACGGTTTGCCCCATCACGACCCGCTGGCGCATCTCGGGCTCGGCCGCGGGATCGTTGCCGCGCCGGGCGACGCCGGTGTGCATCTCGCACTGCTGCCGCCGCGCACCGCGGTCAATTTGCGCGGCGAGGCAACCAGCGAACTTCGCAGCATCGTTGCCGAGCTGGCCGGCTGCGGCCTTCCGCTCCGTCCGCTCGACGCCGCGGCCAAGGGAAGCATGGCGGCGCTTTGGCTCGGTCCAGACGAATGGCTGATTACCGGTACTGGCGGCGGCGTTGCTCTGACCGCCAAGCTGCAACGCGCCTTTCGTGGCAAATTCGTGACCGCGACCGATGTCAGCCACGCGTTGGCGGTCATCCGACTGGCCGGTCCAAACGCCGCAGACGTGCTATCCAAGGGCTGCGGCCTGGACCTGCATCCGCGCGTCTTCAAACCCGGCACTGTCGCGGGCACCCTGCTGGCACGCGCATCTGTGACCCTGCATCAGGTAGCGGTGTCCACGTACCATCTCTACATACGCCGCTCCTATGCCGACTACCTATGGCGCTGGCTGGAAGATGCGGGACGGGAATTCGGCGTGGCCGTGACGGACGGACGCAGCGGGCCGATCTAGATCACTGTAAAACTGACTCATATGAAATCGCCTATCTCCCGGCTTTTACGCAAATACGTCATCGCGAACCGTTTCGGTTCGCTCGGAATTTGCTCCAGCCCGGAACCGTCTTAGAGTTTTTCGAGAATTTGGAGCGCGTTTTGCGTGCTTTCCGAGAGCAATTCGATATCCGCGGTGATTATTTTCAGGTCTTCCACGGCGACCGGTCCGCCCGTGGCAGCGGACTTGAATTGCGGTTGCACGCGACCCCACGCGTCTTTGGAGCGGATCAGTTCGGCCCGCAACGCCGGATTGCGGACCGGGATCAATTGCAGTTCCGGGTCGCCGTCGAGCATGCCGTTCAGCACCCGGTTGAAGATCACCGTACTCGCCGCGAGTTGCTCCCGCTGCTCGTCCAAATCGTACTTCATGGCGATCAAGACGAGCCTTTTTGCCATTTTTTCGATCCGGAACGACTGCTCCTCCGCCTGAATCAGGGCCAGAACGTCGATCGATATGAGATTGTTATTCAGATATTTTTTCTGATACGCCTGCCGCGCCTTGACCGCCGCATCGATGACCATCTGATCGAGTTGCGCCGCGATGGCAATGTCCTTGCGCGCCGCCTCCCCGGTTACGATGACATCGAGACCGACACCCTTATGGATTTCCCAGGCACGACCGAGGGCGCCAAGCATCTCACGCATTTCTGGGTTCGCCGGCGGCAGGCCGATCGACGGATCGCCCAATTTCATTTTGGCCAGATTCTTTTCGAATCCCTCATAGGCGGTCCGGAGACGCGAAAGGTTGGTCTCCTTGTCGAATCCCAGGGAAAGATGGGCAATCGACAGGGTTATGCGTTGCGCCTGCGCCTCCATTTCATTGACTTTGCGGAGGATCGTTTTGAGTGAATTGGAACTCCGCGTCGCCTGCGCCGCCGCGGACATCCCGCCGCCGTCGGAGATTTCCCAGCGCAACCCGCCGAACGCGGTGCCGAACGCCGCGATCACCAGCAACATAGCGCCTACTCTTCGAAACATCGTCATCATCCCCGTACGGCCCACCCGCCGAACCGAATATTGCCGCGCTTCATCGAGCCATATGGCTTAACCGGAACCGCCCGAAGGGCGCCGGCAACAAAGACACTCACGTTTCAATATTGGACGTCACGCCTTAAAAAACGATTAAGTCACGAAACCGACACAGGAATTACAATCGTTCCAATCTCAGGAACAGCATTGTTGATCTAGATCTTGGCCAGAACGTCGACCACCTTTTCCATATTGTCGCGCAGCTGCTCCAAATCGCCTTTCAGCCTGTCGCGCCGATCGATCGGATGCCGCTGCCCGGCAACGACGGAATTCAGTTGCGGTAGAACATGATCCCAAATTGCCTGTGTCTGTCGGAGCGCCGCCTGAAGCGTTGGATCGTCGATCTGAAAAATCTGCAGCTCGGGATCGCCATTGCGCAACCCCGTCAAGACGCGGCCGAACTGCTTGACGTCTTCCGCGAGGTGGGGTCGCAAGCGCGGCACCTCATAATCGAGGGCGATCAACCAGAATTCAGACGAGATCTTCGCCGCCAGATAGGAATGCCGTTCCGCCTTGACCAGCGTCACCGTGTTCAACGACACCATGTTACCTTTTAGGAATTTTTCCCGATATGCCTTCGCTGCCCGCGTGGTCGCCACTAAGACGGTTTGATCCAGCTCAGCCAGGATTAACAGATTTGTGCGCGATACATCCTTTTCCAAGACGGTCTGGAGAATATTGCTTCGGAAGATATCCCACGCAAGCCGGATATCGGCCAGGGCGCTCTTGATCTTGGGATCGGAGGGGGCGGGCATTCCGATCGCCGCGTCCCCTTCCGACAGGACGGAAAGATTCAGCTCGAACTGATTGTATGCTTTTTGGAGGCGCTGGATGCTGGCGTCCTTATCCAAACCCAACGATACTTGCGCCATTTCTACGGTGATACGCTGCACCTGCGTTTCCAGACCGTTGACACGGCGCAACGTCGTTTTGACGGCATCGGTGCTGTACCGTTTTTCGGTGGCGACAGCGGTTCCCGCGCCATACCGCACGCCTTCCGCGGGCACGATCGCAGCGACGATAAATGCCGCCAGGCCGATCAACCGCGCAGAGCAGGAATTCCAGGTCGAATGAACCGCTACACTAGACACATTAGCCCCATTTAACCGACATAAACCGATAGCGGATGCCAATACGGGCTCGCGCCGACGCGCCCCCGTTCGGATTCGGGAAGTATTTGACGTTGGTGCGAAAAATGAATGATTTTAATTAATATTCGATTAAGCGTTGCCCTAAATGCAACGCTGGCGGATTCCAGGCCATTCGCCGCGGCCGAACCACCCCTGCCTTAGGTCCAGCGCTCGGTATCTTCCCGGTCTTCGGCGGTCAGGAGCGTCGACGTATACACGACGGTCCCGGTGCAAAGGTCGTATCGGCGGCTGAGCTTGCGCCGCACCTCCGTCTCCTCCGGTCCCCGAGGAATCTTCGACCGTTCCCACATGGCTAGATCGGGCCGGCGCGTCATAAGCAGGCTGCGCCAGGATCCGTCCTCGGCATCCGGACCGCGCCAGAGGCCGATCACCTGTGAATCATAGGAAGCTTCGAATCCCGGCCAGGCGCCGGTGCACAAATCGAGGAATTCGTCCCAATTTTCCGGCGGCGTCTCGAACCAGCGAAAGGCATAATTGCCCTGCCGCCGCGGCGGTTCGGGGCTTTCGGGCCGCACTGTCGCGACCATTCGTTCGCTGTCGCAAGCGCGAACGCCAGCGCAGCCGTCCAGCAGAACTGCCTCGGCGGTCGCAATCGACATACCATCGTCCGTCCATACCGTCATCACTGTAAGCTCATCCCGCGGGCGGCCGATCTGGCTGCGCCAGATACCGTAAAGCGCGCCCTCCTGGGCGCCGAATCTTTCCGGCCCAAGCTGGCGGATATCCTCGGCCAGGCTTTGCCACTGCAACGGTTCGACGGATATGCGATGATGGCAATATATCATTATTTCAAACACTTAACTCGGCAACCGTTGACCATTAACCGCAAAACCCGATGAGACCGGATCGATCGGCTCGGCACGGCCGATCCGTCGACCGTGCTGACACGATATCAATGCGGGCATTCGTTAAGCAACGGCAGGCCTTCGCGAGGGCAGCGAATTCGGGTACTTTCCCGCACATGAGTTGCCAACCCGCTCAAACTCCGTATTGATCCTAGGATACGCAAATTCCCGGAGGTGACGTATGTTCTACAATCCCGACGTAAAGGGCGATCACGGCCTGCCGCATGACCCGTTCAAAGCGCTGGTAAGCCCGCGCCCGATCGGCTGGATTTCAACCGTCGATACCGAGGGCAACGTCAACCTGGCGCCATACAGCTTCTTCAACGCTGTCGCCTACGCGCCCGCGATCGTCATGTTCTCTTCAAGCGGCCTGCCCGACGATCCGCAGAAGCATTCCTGGCGCAACGCCGAGGAAACCGGGGAATTCGTCTGCAATATCGTCTCCGCCGAGCTCGCGGATAAGATGAACCTCACCGCCGCCCATGTGGGCCGCGGCGTCGATGAGATGAAACTTGCCGGTCTGACGCCGATGCCCTCGGAGAAAGTCAAACCGCCGCGTGTCGCCGAAGCACCCGCGCATCTCGAATGCAAATATCTCAAGACCGTGACCTTCGACAGCGTCAAGGAAGGGGCTAGCCACGGTGTCATTTTCGGTCACGTTGTCGGCGTCCATATCCGGGACGATCTGATCGTCGACGGCCGGGTGGACGTACTGAAATACATTCCGGTCGCCCGGCTCGGCTACATGGACTACACCCAGGTCGAAGAAATCTTCGCCATGGACCGACCGGACGACCTGCTGAAGGCCGCCGAATAGCGAGCCCTTCTCGACATTGGGGGTTGTCTCGTATTTCATTACCATCGGCACGAGGCAACCCGGATTAGCCGCCTGCAAGACACCCTCGCCCCGCGCGATATAGACGGGCGGGGTTCGCCACAAAAACCTGCCCGAGCGCCCCGCCATGTCAATCGACCGCAACGCCGTCATCGCCAAAGCCGAAACTCTGCGCCCCATGCTGGAACCGCGCGGCATCGCCGTACTGGGCGCATCCGACGATGCGACCAAGATCGGCGGCGTGCCGCTGAAATACTTCCTCGACCTCGGGTATCAGGGCGCGGTTTACGCCGTCAATCCGACGCGCGACACCGTGCAAGGGCTCCCCGCCTATAGCGCCGTCACCGATATCGACGGCCCGGTCGACATGGCAATCATGGCGGTGCCGGCCCGGATCGCGCTGGAGACCGCCGAACAGGCTGCCGCGAAAGGCGTGAAGTCGCTGTGCGCGTTCACCTCCGGCTTTTCGGAAATCGGCGACGAAGGTCGCCGCATGCAGGAACGGCTCGGCGACATCGCCCGTGAAAGCGGCATGCGCATTCTCGGTCCCAACTGCCTCGGCTATTTCAACGCCCGCAACCATGTCTACGCCACCTTCAGCACCAGCCTAACCCATGGCCTGCCGAAGATCGGCAATGTGGGTCTGGTCAGCCAGAGCGGCGCCTTCGGCAGCCATTGCTTCGTGCTCGGACGGGAACGCGGGCTTGGCTACAGCGCCTGCATCACCACCGGCAACGAAGTCGATATCAGCGTCGCCGAATGCATCGCCTACCTGGCGATGGACGACGATACGCAGGTCATCGCGTGCTACATGGAGGGCTGCCAGGACGGCGACACATTCAAGGAGGCGCTGTCGCTCGCCCATGAACGCGGCAAGCCCGTGGTCATCCAGAAGGTCGGCCGTTCCAATGTCGGCGCCGAAGCGGCAGCGTCGCATACCGCGTCGCTGACCGGCGCGGACCGGGTCTATGACGCGGTGTTCGAGCGCTATCACGCCTACCGCGCCGATACATGCTCGGACCTGATCGACATCGCCTATATGTGCAGCCAGATGTGCGCCGGCGGCGGCATCCCGGCCGGCGACAAGGTGGCGATCGCCACGATCTCCGGCGGCGCCGGGGTGATGATGGCCGACGCGGCGGAGGAGTCGGGCCTCGATCTGGCACCGCTGCCGGAAAAGACGCAAGCCTATCTGAAGGAGCTGGTGCCGTTCGCCGGAACCCGCAATCCGGTCGATTTCACGGCACAGGTCTACAACGATTTTTCCCTCGTAACCAAGAACTTCCAGGCGATCTTTGAAGAAGGCGGTTATGATGCTGTGATCGGCTTTTTCAGCTCGCTGCTGTATTCTGACCGGGTCTCGCAACGGCTGTTGGAGTCACTGTTGCCGGTCCGCAAGGCGTTTCCCGACCGGGTCTTCGCGCTGTCGGTGATCGGCCCGGAGGAACGCAAGCGCGCCTGGGAAGAGGAAGGTTTCCTGATCCTGCACGACCCTTCCAAGGCGATGGAAACGATCGCCGCCGTCCTGAAACTCGGCAAGGGCTTGGCCGCGCCGCCCTACCCGGCCCCGGAAGCCGGCGTCGTGCCGACGGCGGAGAGGCGCCGCTACAACGAATTGGAAGCAAAGGCGCTGCTCGCCGAAGCCGGCGTTCCGGCCGCACCCGAGCATCTCGCCACGAGCGCGTCGGAC
>JBFFGE010000198.1:0-8063 GCA_041557595.1 Alphaproteobacteria bacterium | reverse complement strand
GTTGTGCGTGCCGAAGCCCGGCCAGGCCCGGCCCAAGGGGCCGAGCCAGGCGTTTTGATATCCATAGGAGGCGGCTTTCGTGCCGACCGCCTGCCAGAAGCGTTTGAGGGCATCCTGGGCGCCTTCGGGCCCATCGGTCAGCAGGCCGTGTGCCAGCACGGTTGCGTTCATCGCGCCGGCGCTGGCGCCTGTCAGGGCCGGGAATACGAAGGTCCGCTCTTCGAGCAGCCGGTCCAGCACGCCCCAGGTGAAAGCGCCATGCGCGCCGCCGCCCTGCAATGCGAGACTGAGGCGCCGCCGGCCACCGGTCCGGCTTTGCCCGCCGCGGATGCTGTCGCGGGCCCGGCGCAGCGCGCGCGCCGAGACCGAAAAAGACCGTTCGATCAAGGCTCGACGCGCCGAAAGCGGCTTGGCGTCTGGCGATGACATCGTTGGTTGGGTCATTCGGCCTCGTATCGGTCATTGCATATATTGCATCGCAACATACAACCGTTAACGAATTATTGCGATGCACAATTATCCCGCCGAGCATCCTTCGGCGGGCGCAAATTTGTCGGCCTAGAGGGTCTTGAGAGCGGCGCGGCACGTCCCATATACGGTGAGTGGATGCCTTGAAGGATCCGCAAATCGGTTTGAACCTATTTGGTCCTGCCTCGCGAAGGGGGACAAAATGAGGGGTCTATTATGGAATTCGAAAAATACACGGATCGTTCGCGCGGCTTCGTACAGGCGGCGCAGAATTTGGCGCTCGGATCGAACCATCAACGGTTGCAGCCCGAGCATCTCCTGAAAGTGCTGCTCGATGATCGGGAAGGCCTCGCGGCCGGGTTGATTCGCGCCGCCGGCGGAGATCCCGCGATAGCGCTGCAGGCGGTTGACGCGGAACTCGCCAAGGTGCCGAAGGTCGAGGGCTCCGGCGCGGGGCAGGTCTATCTGGCGCCGGAAATGGCGCGGCTGTTTCAGCAGGTCGAGGAACTGGCCGAAAAATCCGGCGACAGCTATGTAACGGCCGAGCGCCTGTTGCTGGCGCTGGTTCTCGCTCAGGGAATGGCCGCCGCGAAGTTGCTCGGCGATGCGGGCGTGACCGCGCAATCGCTCAATTCCGCGATCAACGATCTGCGGAAGGGCCGTACGGCGGACAGTGCCGGGGCGGAGAATCAATACGAGGCTCTCAAGAAATTTACCCGCGATCTGACGCAGGCCGCCCGGGACGGCAAAATCGATCCGGTGGTCGGCCGGGACGAGGAAATTCGCCGGACGATGCAGGTGTTGTCGCGGCGAACCAAGAACAATCCCGTGCTGATCGGCGAGCCGGGCGTCGGCAAGACCGCGATCGTGGAAGGTCTGGCGCAGCGAATTGCCCGGGGCGATGTCCCCGAAGGGCTGGCGGACAAGAGTTTGCTGGTGCTCGATCTCGGCGCGATGGTGGCCGGCTCCAAGTTCCGCGGTGAGTTCGAGGAGCGCCTCAAGGGCGTGCTGCAGGAGGTGTCCGCGCAGGAAGGGCAGGTCATCCTGTTTATCGACGAGCTGCATACGCTGGTCGGTGCGGGTGCGGCCGAAGGTGCGATGGATGCCTCGAACATGCTGAAGCCGGCACTCGCGCGCGGTGATCTGCACTGCGTCGGCGCCACGACGCTCGATGAATATCGCAAGCATATCGAGAAGGACGCCGCGCTCGCCCGGCGCTTTCAACCGGTCTTCGTCGCCGAGCCGACGGTCGAGGACACAATCTCGATCCTGCGCGGGTTGATGGAGAAATACGAACTGCACCATGGCGTGCGGATCACCGACGGGGCAATCGTCGCGGCCGCGACCTTGTCGAACCGCGATATCACCGATCGATTCCTGCCGGACAAGGCCATCGATCTGGTGGACGAGGCGGCGAGCCGGTTGCGCATGGAGATGGATTCCAAGCCGGAGGAAATCGACGAATTGGACCGTCGCATCATCCAGCTCAAGATCGAGCGCGAGGCGCTGAAGAAGGAAAGCGACAAGGCGTCGCAAGAGCGCCTGGTCAAGCTGGAGGAAGAACTCACGGGTCTCGAGGAAGAGGCGCTGGGGCTGACCGCGCAATGGCAGTCGGAGAAAGACAAGCTGCAGGATACGCAGCAGGTCAAGGAAGCGCTCGAGGCCGCCCGGTTGGCGCAGGAACGCGCCGAACGGGAGGGCGATCTGGAGCAGGCCGCCGAGTTGCGCTACGGCACGATTCCCGATCTCGAGAAACGCCTCGAACAGGGCGATCAGGCGGCGGAAGGCCGTATGCTGAACGAGGAAGTCACCGAACAGCAGGTTGCCGCCATCGTGTCCCGTTGGACGGGGGTTCCCGTCGATAAGATGCTTCAGGGCGAGCGTGAGAAACTGCTGGCGATGGAGGCCGCCCTCGGCAAACGGGTGGTCGGACAGAGCGAGGCGGTGACCGCCATCTCCAACGCAGTCCGGCGCGCCCGCGCGGGATTGCAGGATCCGAACCGGCCGATCGGCTCGTTCCTGTTCCTCGGTCCCACCGGGGTCGGGAAGACGGAACTCACCAAGGCGCTGGCGGCGTTTCTGTTCGATGACGATCAGGCGATGGTCCGGATCGATATGTCGGAATATATGGAGAAACACGCGGTCAGCCGGCTTATCGGCGCGCCGCCGGGATATGTGGGCTATGACGAGGGCGGGGCCTTGACCGAAGCGGTCCGCCGCCGTCCCTATCAGGTGGTTTTGTTCGACGAAATCGAAAAGGCCCATCCCGACGTGTTCAACGTCTTGCTGCAGGTCCTGGACGACGGCCGTCTGACCGACGGACAGGGCCGAACCGTCGATTTCCGCAATGTCCTGATTGTCATGACCTCGAACCTCGGTGCGGATGTGTTGTCGAGCCAGCCGGTCGGGCAGGATTCGGCGGCGGTCCGGGGCGAGGTCATGGAGGCGGTTCGCGGCCGCTTCCGGCCGGAGTTCATCAATAGGATCGACGAGATCCTGCTGTTCCATCGGTTGTCCCGCGACCATATGACGACAATTGTCGACATTCAGCTGGAGCGGCTGCGGAAGGTTCTGGAGGATCGCAAGATCACCCTGGAGGTCGATGCGTCCGGGACCGAATGGCTGGCCGACAAGGGCTTCGATCCGGTCTATGGCGCGCGCCCGCTCAAGCGTGTCATCCAGCAGGAGCTTCAGAATCCGCTGGCGACGCAATTGCTGGCGGGCGATATCGCCGACGGCGATACGGTTCATGTCTCCGCGGGCGAGAGCGGCCTTACCATCAACGGCGAAGTCGCCCAGGCGGCTTGAACGGGTGGGTTAGAGATCCGGCGCGCTGAGCGTTGCGCAGTTCGATGCGACGACGATCGGCGCGCCGGTTTTCTCCGATAGGGCCTCCGGCGTAAGACCGGCCACGATTTCCCGCGCGATGAAACCTTCGGCCGTCACGTCGACGATGGCGAGATCGGTGTAGATCCGCTTTACCACGCCGGGCGCGGTCAGCGGATAACTGCATTGCGTCACCAGCCGGGGTTCGCCCTCTTTTGTCGTGTGTTGCATGATGACTCGGACCTCGCGCGCCCCGGCCGCCAGATCCATGGCGCCGCCGACCAGCGGTCCTTTCCAGGGGTGCATCGAATCCCAATTTGCGAAATCTCCGTTCGACGCGACCTGAAAGGCGCCGAGCAGGGTGATGTCGATATTGCCGCCGACGATCATGCCGAATGCCGCCGCCGAATCCACCAGGGCGGCGCCCGGGCGCAGCGTTACCCGTTGGCCGCCGGCGTCGACCAGGTCGGGGTCGGCCTGGTCGTCCGAAGCGGCCGGACCGATACCGACGATGCCGTTTTCCGAATGCAGGATAATTTCGCGGTCGGCCGGCAAGTGGTTCGCCACAAGCACCGGCAACCCGATCCCGAGATTGACGTAACTGCCGTCGGCGATGTCTTGCGCGGCGCGCCAGGTGATTTGCGTGCGGGACAGGGGCTGCATCAGCGCAAATCCGGCAGAACGACGACCCGGTCGACGAAGATGCCCGGCGTCTGGACGCATTCCGGCGCAAAGGAGCCCACCTCGACGATTTCGCCGACCTCGGCGATGGTGGTGGCGCCGGCGGCCGCCATGGCCGGACCGAAATTGATCTGCGTGCCGCGGTAACCGAGGTTTCCCAAGCGATCGGCGCGGTCGGCGCGGAGCAGCGTGAAATCCGCCTTGAGCGCGGTTTCCAGCACATAGGTGCGGCCGTCGAAGTCGCGCGCCTCTTTTCCCTTCGCCAGGTCGGTGCCGACGGAAACCGGCGTGTAGAAGGCCGCCAGGCCGGCGCCACCGGCCCGAATGCGCTCGGCAAAGGTGCCTTGCGGGACCAGTTCCAGAGCGATTTCTCCGGCGCGCCAGAGCCGTTCGAGCGGCGTCGGCTCGTCGCTGCGGCCGCGCGCGCTGCTGCAAATGAGTTTTCTGACCTGGCCGGCATCGGTGAGCCGGGCCTGCTGGGTGCCATGCGGGCCAGCCCCGTTGCAGATCAGCGTGAGGTCCTTGGCGCCATGATCGACGAGCGCCCGCAACAGGGCGTTGGGCATGCCGGAGCCCTGGAAGCCGCTGACCATGATCGTGGCCCCGTCCGGGATATCGGCGATGGCGTCGGCGGCCGATTTCATCTGCTTGTCGATCACGATTGATCTGCCGTGTGCGTGGGGACGTGCGATGCCGTGCGGGCGTCGCGTGTGGAGTGTATCTTTTGGCCGACTGTGCGCCGGCGCAAAAAACTGTAGCATGCCCGGCGCATCGATTGCGACCCGGCGTTGGGACGGACCCCTATCGGCATCAACAGGATCATCAGGAGCGGCATTGAATGGAAATCAGCAGCGAATTTGACGCCGGCAATATCGAGGTGGTGGACTGCAGCGATCCTGCCGCGGTTCAATTGAATATCCGGCGGGACAATGAAGCCGATTTCTTTCAATGGTTCCACTTCCGTGTCAGTGGCGTGCGCGGCGTGGATTGCCGGTATCGGATCCTCAACGCCGCGGAGGCGTCCTACCCGAAGGGGTGGGAAGGCTATCGCGCCTGCGCGTCCTACGATCGGTCGGACTGGTTTCGCGTGGCCAGCAACTATGACGGAAAGGCGCTGACGATCGAGCATCGCGCGGAACATGATTCGATCTATTTCGCCTATTTCGCGCCGTATTCCCGCGAGCGGCATCGCGACCTGGTGGCGCGTTGCCAGGCGACCGGCCGCGCGCGGCTGGAGGTTTTGGGCCGGACCGTGGATGGCGACGATCTGGATCTTCTCGTGGTGGGCGCGGAAGACCCGGCGAAACGGAACTGTTGGGTGATCGGCCGCCAGCATCCGGGAGAGACGATGGCCGAATGGTGGATGGAAGGGTTTCTGGATCGACTGTTGAATCCGGCGGATCCGGTGGCGCGCGCGCTGCTCGACCGGGCGGTCTTCCATATCGTACCGAATATGAATCCGGACGGCAGCCGGCGCGGCAACCTGCGGACAAATGCGGCCGGCGCGAACCTCAATCGCGAATGGGATAAGCCGTCGGCGGACCGCAGCCCCGAGGTCTTCCACGTCCGGCGGCGCATGGTCGAGACCGGCGTCGATTTCGCCCTCGACGTGCACGGGGATGAAGGGCTGCCGTATAATTTCATCGCGGGCGCCGATCACGTTCCGGCGGCGGGTAAGAGGCAGCGGAAACTGCTGGCCGATTTTCAGTCGGCCTATGGTCGCGCCAATCCCGATTTTCAAACCGTGCATGGCTACCCCAAGTCGAAAGAGGCGAATCTTTCCGTGTGTGCGACCAACCTCGCGGAAAATTTCGGCTGCCTGGCCATGACGCTGGAGATGCCGTTCAAGGACAATGCGGACGCGCCGGACGATCGCGCCGGATGGTCGCCCGAGCGCAGCAAAATTCTGGGGAATTCCTGTTTGTCGGCGCTGCTCGCCGTGGTCGACGATTTGCGATGAGCGGCGTCCAGACCATTTCCTGCTTAAATCGACTCAAGTGAAATGGTCTATCTCTTTTTTCTTACGCAAATACGTCGTCGCGAACCGTTTCGGTTCGCTCGGGAAGTGCTCTTTATCAACCCGCCTTGAATTGAATCCAATTGAAAGGCAGTTTGATCTAGCAGTCCGCTTTGGATTTCTTGCAGGCCCGGTCGCCGCTGATCATCATGCTTTGCGTTTCCTTGTGGCGGCGCAAGGCGACGAGTTTTTCCTTCAACCGGGACACGGTTTCCTTGAACCGCGCGAGCTCCGCGCCCTTCAGGCGATTGCCGGCGGGCAGCCGAACCGTCTGCGGATTGACCTGCCGACCGTTGCGGATGACTTCATAGTGCAGGTGCGGGCCGGTGACCCGTCCGGTTGCACCGATATATCCGATAATTTGCCGCTGCTTCACGCGGACGCCGACTTTTATGCCGCGTGCGATCTGCCGCATATGCGCGTAGGCGGATTTATAGGCGCCGTTGTGGCGAATGCGGATGTACTTCCCGTAGGCGCCGGCCCAACCCGCCTTCTCGACAACGCCATCGCCGGCGGCATAGATGGGGGTGCCCGGCGGCGCCGCGAAATCGACGCCGCGGTGAATTTTGGTATAGCCGAGCACGGGATGCCGCCGGCGGCCGAAACCGGAGCTGATGCGGGCGGCGTCGGTCGGGGTGCGCAGCAGGCTCTTCTGGGCGCTTTGTCCGGTTTCGTCGAAATAATCGTTGAATCCGCTCTCGGTCTTGAAGCGATAGAGGGTCATCGTATTGCCGCTCAAGGTCATCGAGGCAATCAGGATGTCGCCATTGCGGACCGGCGTGCCGGCTTCGTCGTTGAGGATTTCATACGATAGCTCGAAGGCATCGCCAGGCTGGATGTCGCGCTGAAAATCGACGTCGAAGCTGTAAAGGTTGATCAGATTGGTCAGGATTGCGGCCGGGACGGAGGCCCGGGTCCCCGCCAGGTAGAGGCTGGACTCGATCGTGCCGCGGCCATAGGCCAATTGAGGCGTCAAGGTGCGGTTGTAGACTTCGGCCAAAAATTGCCGGCCGCCTTCGTTGATGACCGAGACGTCTTTCTCCGGGCCGGCAATGAAATCGATCGAGATCAGCGACGCTTTGCCGTCCTTATCGGCGGGTGGCTGGATTTGTAGAAATAATTCAATGCCGGGCTTGAGCTGGCGCGGGTCGTAGACTTTCTTCAAGGCGCGGATGGCCTGCTCGGCATCGCTCCCGGGGATGCCGGCACGGGTCAATACCGCCTTGAGAGTATCGCCGCGGCGAATCGTGACTTGGGAGTCTACCGCGACCGGCGGCAATGTGGCCGGTTTGGAGAGGGGCGCCACGCCAAGCGTTTCGGCGTTTTCGCCATCCTCGGCGCGGGGGTTCGTGCTGGGAAACCACGTGTTGAATTGGCCGCCATCCTCGAAGAACCAATTCTTGCGCGTCGTCGGTTCGCCATTGTCGTCCGAATTGGTCGGCACGGCGGCGTTCGCGTCCGGCCGTTCTTCCGCGGCCGCACCCATGGCGCTGGATGACGCCAAGAGTGCCAATCCAAGAAGTAATTTTGCGAGGAATAGCCTCATTAATTACGGTAATTCATGGTTTTATTGTGTGTCGCGGCTTTATTATCCAATGTGCGGCGTGATGTAAATGGCGATTGCTTGGACAAGGTCGGATGCCGATTTCCAAATGCCGGTGTCAACAGGATGTATCCTATGGATATGGCCAAATTACGCCGCTGGCAGAATGGCCGGTCGGATGGAGTCTCGCCGGGCGTCATTATTTTCTGCAGCCCTTCCTGTCGAATTCCCGCATTTGTTTGAAATAAAGGAATTTTTCCAGAAGGGGTGTTTTCATAAATCTTTCATAAAGCAATTGACATGCCCGGAAGCCGGGCGTATAAGCCGCGACCGCTGCGTTGATAAAGTCGGTCGACGCGGAGGGAGTTGCGCGGCAACACGCAATCTCCCCTGTTTTTTGACATTGTTGATACTTAGGAAGGGATGCGTGGGCGGCGTGTTTGCGTTTTGGCGTGAATACAGCTGTTTATGTATCTCTTTTCAGCTTCGTTTTTTATGCGAGCCTGAGAAGTTTTGGATGATGGCGTG
>JBFFGE010000197.1:0-8113 GCA_041557595.1 Alphaproteobacteria bacterium | reverse complement strand
GCCCATTTGGGCGCACGCTGCTCAATCTTTATAGAATCGATCAACTTTTCTGCCTTTAATTGAGTCCAATTTAAGGCAGGTTGATCTAGGGTTGCACGAAGCCGACGATATCCCGGACTTCGCGCAGGATCGGGCCGGAGATCGCACAGGCCCGCGCCGCGCCGTCGCGCAGCACCGCGTCGATATAATCGGCATCGTCGGCGATCCGCTGCATTTCCGCGCCGATCGGGCCCAATTCCGCCACCGCAAGGTCGGTCAGCGCCTGCTTGAAGGCGGAAAACTGCATGCCGCCGATCTCGCCCAGGGTCTCATCCTCGGTCTTCTGCGCCAGCGCCGCATAGATCGCGACCAGATTGCTTGCTTCTGGCCGGTTCGCCAGGCCCGCGGCGTCGCTGGGCAAGGGTTCCGGATCGGTCTTCGCCTTGCGAATTTTCTGGGCGATCGCGTCCGCATCGTCGGCGAGGTTGATCCGGCTGAATTCGGAGGGGTCCGATTTCGACATCTTCTTGCTGCCGTCGCGCAACGACATGACCCGGGTCGCCTCGCCCAGAATCAGGGGCTCGACCACCGGAAAGAACTCGACGCCGAAATCGTGGTTGAACTTCTGCGCGATATCCCGGCACAACTCGAGATGCTGTTTCTGGTCCTCGCCGACCGGCACATGGGTCGATTTGTAGGCCAGGATATCCGCAGCCATCAGGTTGGGATAGGCGAACAGGCCGACCGAGGCATTCTCCCGATGCTTGCCCGCCTTCTCCTTGAACTGGGTCATCCGGTTGAGCCAGCCCATCCGGGCCACGCAATTGAAAATCCAGGCCAGCTCCGCGTGGGACGGGTTTTGCGACTGGTTGAAGATCACATTCCTCTTGGGGTCGATGCCGGCGGCCAGGAACGCGGCCGTGACCTCGCGCGTGTTCGCGCGCAACTCAGCGGGATCCTGCCACATGGTGATCGCGTGCAAATCGACCACGCAATAGATGCACTCATAATCGTTCTGCAGGGCGACGAAATTGCGGATTGCGCCGAGATAGTTGCCGAGATGGAGGTTTCCGGTCGGCTGGACGCCTGAAAATATTCTTGTCATGGCCCTTCGCTTTGGACACGCGGGTGAAACGGCGCCGAGTTATCGCTGTAAGCCCGGCCCCGGTCAAGGCCGGCGGATATCAGCCCAGGCGGTGCTGCTGGATGCGCGGCACCAGCTGCGTCGCCGCCACATGGCGGACGCCCGCATCCGGGCTCGCCGCACAGGCCGGATGCAGGGCCAGCAACAGCCCGCCGGCCGCGGTCTCACCCCAGAACCAGTCTGCCAGCACCCGGCTCGCCGCCGCGCCGCCCGGTTTCGCGGTCGCCGCCTCGAGATACCAGGACCGCAAATCCTCGCAGGCCAGGCGCAGGCTTTCGCCCAGCGAAATGTCCGGTTTCGGATTGTCGGGCAGGCGATCGAGAAAACCGTGCAGAAATTCCGCGACACCCTCGATCTCGAGGCCGCACAGGCCGAAGGTCGACCGGTGGCGGTGTTCGCGCGCCAGCGCATACCAGGGCGCGAGCTGGCCGATTTCCGCCCGGATCGCCGCAAGGCGCGCCGGCGCCTCGGAGGCCCTCGGTTTCGGCAGGTTGACCGGGCAGGTCCAGCCGGCCATCTCATCCGCCGTCGCGGCCGGCGCATCCTCCGGGTAGTCCGCCAGGATCACCGGACCGTCGGTGCGTTCCAGCAGGGCCAGAACCGCGCGCAGCACTTTGGTCTGAAAATCCGGATCGTTCGGCGCGCCGAACGGGCGGCCCAGTTCGAACGGCACCCAGAGGAACCGCGGCGGGCGCATGCGTTCGGTGTTGTCGCGCACCAGGCTGATGCCCGCGGTCGCGATTCCTTCCGATTCGAGATAATAGGCGACCGCGCCCACGGCGCGGGTGCAGTTCGGTCAGACCGGGCTCAGCAGCACCGCGTTGACCTTGTCTTCCTTCAGCATGCCGGCGAGTTCGCGCGCCGTCGCCTCGATCTCATGCGGCAGCCAGCCTGCGCCCATGACCGAATAGTGGTAATCGGCGACCGACCCCACCTCGCCCGCTGCCGCCAGCGCGCGCAGCCGGTCGATCGGAAAGACGACGTTGACGTCCTGCTGAAAGCCGGTGCGGTCGAAATTCACCGATGAATGGGTCATCACCAGCTCGGCGCCTTCGATGTCGCCCGGAATGACCCGGTAGCCCACATCGCGAAGTTCGAAATTGCGTTCCTCGGCGCGATGCAACCCCGCGGTGGTGACGATCGCGACCCGGCGCTCGGCGAGCGGCGGCCCCTCGACCCAGGGTTCCCCCTCGAATGCCGGGCATTCCTTGTCGAGCAGGTGCCGGGCGTCGATTTCGGGGATGTCGGTCAGCCGGACCATTGTCGCCGCTCAGGGAACCAGATGTTCATGGGTTCGCGGCACCAGCGCCTTGTGCCCGAGCCACTGCATCACCGGCGCGTCGATGCCGCGGCACGTGGCGCTTAGGCGCAGCAGCAACCGGCCGGCCGCCGTTTCGCCCCAGAACCAATCGTTCAGCGCTGCGCTCCCGCTGGCCCCCGGTCGCGCCGTCGCCGTCTCGAAATACCAGGCCTTCAGATCGTCGGCGGCGAATTTCGCGGCATGCGGCGCGGACAAGGCCGGATCGGTGCTGTCGAGTTCCGGATCGTCCAGGAACCGCGTCAGTAGCGCCGCCGCGTCGGCGATATTCAATCCGCTCACGCCGACCGTGGTCCGGCCGCGCCGTTCGCGCGCCAGATCGTACCAGGGCGCCAGACTGTCGATCTCGCCCCGCACCTGTGCGAGCAGGCTGTCCGGCGCGACTGCCCCGTCCGGCGGCGCCGGCAGGTTTACCGGACAAACCCAGCCGCTGTAATCCTCCGGGTCGGCGCCCGGCGCGTCCTCGTCGAAATCCCCGATGACCGGGCCGGCCGGCGCCGAAAAAAGCGCCAGCGCGGCGCGCAACACGCGCGTCTGGAAGGCGGGGTCGTCCGGCGCGCCGAGCGGCCGGCCGAGTTGAAACGGCACCCAAAACGCGCGCGGCGGCTTGACCCGTTCGGTGTGCTCACGCACCAGGCTGATCACCACGGTCGCCAGGCCTTCATCCTCGAAATATCGTGCCAGCCCGCTCACGGCGCGCGTGCAATTGGGTCAGACCGGCGTCAGCAGCACCGCGTTGACGCGGTCCTCCTTCAGCAAGCCGGCCAGTTCGCGGGCCTTGGCTTCCAGCTTTTCCGGCTCGGTCGCCCCCATGAAGGAATAATGCAGCGATGCCACCGAGCCGATATCGCCCGCTTCCGCCAGCGCGCGCAGCCGGTCGATCGGAAACACCACGTTGATGTCCTGTTGAAAGCCCGACCGGTCGAAATTCGTCGAGACATGGCTCATCACCAAGTCGGCCGACGGCACGTCGGCGGGCACGACGCGGTAGTCGTTCGAGCTCGGCCGGAAGGTGGGATCGTCGCGCCGCGAGAGCCCCGCGCTGGTAACGATGGCGAGGCGTATCGACGCCGCCTCCGGCGCAGCCGTCCAGGGGCCGCCATCGTTGTCGGCGCATGGCAGGGCCAGCAGATGTTCCGCCTCCGCCTCCGACAGATCGGCCAATCGGACCATTCGGCGCTCCCGGGGTAATCGTTCAAATCGAGCGATGGCTAATAACGCCTGCCCGCAAATGCGTCAAATCACGTGCGTTTCAGGGCGTCCCGCAAGTCGGAGCGCCGAACCGCGCCGAAGAGCAGCGCGAGTATCGCGAACACCGCGGCGCCACCGACGATCAGCGCGGTCAGCGCGGCGACACGGATCAGCTCGGCCTCGGCGAAATAGGGATCGAGCCAAACCTTGCCGGCCCATAACGCGGCCGCCATACCCGCCGTCGCCAAGAGAAGCCGAGGCAGCCGACGGCACAGGCGCGCATCCATTTTGAAGTGCCCGCGACGATGCAAAACGAGACCGAGCAGGCTCGCGTTTATCCAGGCGGCGCAGGCGAGCGCCAGCGCCAACCCCACATGGGCGATGAATTGCATCAGGATTACGGCAAGAACGATATTCGCGGCGACCGAAGCGACGGCGATCTTCAACGGCGTCACCGTATCCTGGCGCGCGAAAAATCCGGGCGTTAGCGCCTTGACCAGGACATAGGCGGGCAGCCCGATCGCAAAGGCGGTCAACGCGTTCGCCGTCGCCAGCGTATCCGCTGCGTCGAAAGCGTTTCGCTGGTAAAGCACCGTGGCGATGGCGTCCGGCATCACGATGAGCGCCGCCGCCGCGGGTACGGTCAGCAACAGCGCAAACTCGATCGCCCGGTTCTGCATATGCATCGCCTCCGTCTCCTCGCCGGCGCTGAGATGCCGGGACAACAAGGGCAGCAGGGCGACGCCGACCGCGACGCCGACCAGGCCGAGCGGCAGCTGGTTCACCCGGTCGGCATAGTAGAGCCAGGAAATCGATCCCTCGGCCAGGAACGAGGCGAGGATCAAATCGATCACCAGGTTGATTTGCATGACGCCGGCGCCGATCAATGCCGGCACCATCAGAACCAGCATTTGCCGGACGTCAGGGCTCAGCCGCGGCCGCGGCAGGCGCACCATGATGCCGGCCCGCGCACAGCCCCAGACGAGCCAGACGAACTGCCCCGCGCCGGCCACCGCCACCCCGGCCGCCAGGGCATGGCCGGGCAGGTCGAGCACGCCTTCACGCACCAGCAACATGGCGGAAATCAACACGATGTTGAGCAGGATCGGCGCGGCCGCGGCGGCGGCGAAGCGTCGATGGGCATTCAACATGCCGCCCAGCATCGCGCAGAGCGCCATGAAAAGAAGATAGGGGAAAGTCAGTCGCGCCAGGTCGATCGCCAATCCGAACTTTTCCGGTTGATCGGCGAAACCGGGCGCGAGCACGAACATCAACCAAGGCATCGCCAGCATCACGCCCGCGGTGAAGATCAGCATGAAGCTGACCATCACGGACGCGATTGCGCCGCCGAACGCGCGCGCCGAGGCCTCGCCATGCGCGACCAGCCGCTCGGTGAACAGCGGCACGAAGGCCGCATTGAACGCCCCCTCGGCGAACAGCCGTCGAAAGAAATTCGGGAATTTGAAGGCGACGAAGAACGCGTCGGACACCATGCCGGCGCCGATCACCCCGGCGAAAAGGATATCGCGGCAGAGACCGAGCACCCGGCTCGCCATCGTCCAGCTGCCCAGTGTCGCAATCGCCCGAAATAGCGCCATGGCGGCTACTTATCCGTTGAAGATAACGAAAGAAAGGCGGCGCCGCGGCATTCGCGTGTCATCCGGTGACGGGGCGGCGGCGCTACGCGGGCGGCAGGTCGAATTCGAGGATCGCCATATGAAACGCGTAGGATACCTCGCCATCCTCGTCATCGACATCGCGGTAGATGACGCCGATGAATTCCTCGCCCAGGCTCACTTCGGCGGATCCATCGACCTTTGGCTGGCCGAGCCGCAATCGCTCCGTGCCGAATTTTTCCCTGAGATACGCCTGCAGCCGAACGGCCTCTGATTGTTCCAACACACTCTCCTAGATGATCTGTTCCTGATGGGATTGTCTTTAGGGTCGAATTTCGCGGCCGGTCATTGCGCCGCCTCGATTTTCGGCTTGCCCTTGCCGGCAACCGCCTTCGGCTTCGCGCCGGCCATAATCTCCGATTCCTTTTTTTTCGCCGCGCGCCGGCGACGCGCCGGCCGTTTTGCCGGTTTGCAGCCGGGATCGGTCAGCGCCTCGAGGAGGCGTCCGCGAATTTGGTCCAGCTTCGCGGGATGCTCGATTTTGAGGCCGAAAACATCCTTCACATAAAACACATCGACCACCTGCTCGCCATAGGTCGAGATCTTGGCCGCATAGACCTGCAGGCTGAGATCGTAAAAGGCATTCGTCACCGCGTAGAGCAGGCCGGACCGGTCGCGCCCATTCACCTCGATCACCGTATGGCGGTTGGAGGCCTTGTTGTCGATCAGCACCCGCGGCGCGACCTGGAACACCCGGGTCCGGCTCGGCAGGCCTTCCTTCTTCTTCAATTCGGCAAGCGGACGCAGTCGTCCGGACAGCGCTTGTTCGATCAGCACCGTGAGCTTCGCCAGCTTGTCCGGCCGGGCGAATGCGCCGCCCTCTGCGTCCTGCACCAGAAAACTGTCCAGCGCCATGCCATTGTTCAAGGTATGGATCTTGGCGTCGACAATGTTCGCCCCGGAAACCGCGAGCGCGCCGGCGATGCGGCTGAACAGGCCGGGATGGTCGGCGGTATAAATCGTAATTTCGGTCACCGCGCGGTCCTTATCGACGCGCCGATCGACCGCCAGCGGCAGGCCGGCGAGATCCGTCTCGCGGATAAACCGCGCATGGCGCTCCAATGTGTCGGCATCGTAGGACAACCAATAGGCCGGATGCCCGCTGGCCAGATACGCCTCAACCGCCGCGTCCGGCCAATCGGAAAGCGTGGCGCGCAACGCCTCGATCACCGACGCGGCCAGGTCGTCGCGGCCTTCCGACGCGCTGCCGCCGGCCATGAGCGCTTCCGCCCGCCGGTACAGCTCGCGCAGCAGCGTCGCCTTCCAGTTGTTCCACCGGCCCGGCCCGACGGCGCGGATATCGGCCACGGTAAGACAAACCAGCAAGCGCAGCCGTTCGGGGGATTGCACCAGGGCGACAAAATCCTCGATCGTCTTCGGATCCGACAGGTCGCGTTTGAACGCGGTGTTGCTCATCGCCAGATGATAGCGCACGAGCCAACTCACCGTTTCCGCCTGTTCTGACGTAAACCCGAGGCGCGGACACAGCTTCAGCGCGATCTTCGCACCCAATTCGGAATGGTCCCCGCCGCGGCCCTTGGCGATGTCGTGCAGCAGCACCGCGACGTAGAGCACCTCGCGCGACAGCACCTTGTGGATCACCTCGGTCGATAGCGGATGGTCCTGCGCGAGTTCGCCGCGTTCGATTTGATTGAGGATGCCGATTGCCCGGATGGTGTGCTCGTCGGTGGTGTAGACGTGGTACATGTCGTACTGCATTTGCGCCACGACACGGCCGAAATCGGTGATGAACTTTCCGAAGACGCCCGCCTCGTTCATTCGGCGCAACGCGACCTCGGGATTTTCCTTGGCGGCAAGCACGTCGAGAAACAACCGGTTCGCCGCCGGGTCGTCGCGCAGGCCGCGATCGATTCGCCGCAGGTTGCGCGTAATCAGCCGGAGCGCCTCGGGGTGAATGTCGAGATTGCGCCGATGCGCCACCTCGAACAGCCGTAGCATGTCGATCGGGGTTTCCTTGAAATGATCGTCGTTGCGTACCGAGATGCGGCCGCTCTCGACGCGGAAGCCCTCGACGTCGCGGCTGAAAAGGCCCGCCGGCAGGCGCAGCAGGCTGCGGCGCTGGTGCCGCGCTTCGAGCGCCGCGCAGAAGATCCGGGTCAGGTCGCCGACATCCTTGGCGACCAGGAAATAATGCCGCATGAAGCGCTCGACCCCGGCGGCGCCGGCATGGTCGCGATAATCCATCTGCGCCGCCAGTTCCGGCTGCAGGTCGAATGTCATCCGTTCTTCGGGCCGGCCGGTGATGTAGTGAAGATGGCAGCGTACCGTCCACAGAAACCTCTGCGCCTTGGCGAACCGGTCGACCTCCTTGCGCGTAAACAAGCCTTCGTCGATCAGCAGCGCGATATCGTCGACCCGGTACAGGTATTTGGACAGCCAGAACAGCGTGTGCAAATCGCGCAAGCCGCCCTTGCCGTCCTTGATGTTGGGCTCCAGCACATAGCGCGAATCGCCCATCCGGACATGCCGCTCGTCGCGTTCGCGCAGCTTGGCCTCGACGAATTCAGGGCCGGTGCCGCTGGCCACTTCGTCTCCGAAGCGCTGGCGCAGCTCCCGGAACAGGGCCTGGTCGCCCCAGACGAAGCGGGATTCCAGCAACCCGGTCCGGATTGTCATGTCGGCCTTCGCCTGGCGAATGCAATCGTCGATCGACCGCGTCGCATGGCCAACCTTGAGGCCCAGATCCCACAGCGTGTAGAGCACATGCTCCACCAGCTGCTCGGTGCGCGGCGTCAGCTTGTAGGGGGTGAGAAACAGCAGATCGAGGTCCGAATGGGGCGCAAG
>JBFFGE010000196.1:0-8235 GCA_041557595.1 Alphaproteobacteria bacterium | reverse complement strand
TCGATGGATTTCGAAATTCCCTACTCGGTCGAGCAGATCGATGCCGCGTGCAACGAAGTGCTCAAGGCGCAGCAACTGAGCGAGGCCTATATCCGGCCGATCGCCTGGCGCGGATCCGAAATGATGGGCGTCTCGGCGCAGAATTCGACAATTCACCTGGCGATCGCGGCCTGGCATTGGGGCGCCTATTTCACGCCCGAGGCCCGGATGGAAGGCATTCGCATGATGTGGTCGAAATGGCGCCGGCCCGACCCGGCGACCATCCCGTGCAAGACCAAGGCGGCCGGTCTCTACATGATCTGCACGCTGTCCAAACATGCGGCGGAACGGGCCGGGTATAACGACGCGCTGATGCTCGATTATCGCGGCTATATCGCCGAGGCCACGGGCGCGAACATTTTTCTGGTTATCGGCGACACGATCCACACACCGCTGCCCGACTGTTTCCTCGACGGGATAACCCGGCGCACCGTGATCGAGCTTGCCAGAATGCGAGGCATCGAGGTGGTGGAACGCCATATCCAGCCCGAGGAACTCGACGATGCCAGCGAGGTGTTTCTGTGCGGCACCGCGGTCGAGGTGACGCCGGTGCGTGAGATCGGCGACCGCAAATTCACGCCGGGCGAAATCACCCGCAAGCTGATGCAGGATTACGACGAGGAAGTCCGCCGCGAAGTGCCGACGACGCTGAATGCGCCGAAGGCCGACGCGGCCTGACGCGACTCCGGTCAGTCGGGTTTTGGCGCGGTCGGTCCGGCGGGTGCGCGCCAAGCATCGATGCCGCCTTCGAGATACCGGGCATCGTACCCCTGCGATTGCAGGTAGCGCGCAACTCCCTGGCTCACTTCATGGCCATGTACGCAATAGGCGACGACCGGCGCCGTCTTGGGGATCGCCCCGGCGCTATCGGCGATGCGGTCGGGATCGTGCCAGGTCGCACCCGGGATGATCGCCGTGTCCGCTTGATAGGCGGGGCCGCGGCGGACATCGAGCAGCACGAAGGTGTCGCGGCTGTCGAACAGTTTGCTGAAGTCGGCCTGTGTGATGCCTGCGGTCGAGTCGCTCATGACATTTTCCTTTCGATCTCATTTCAAACGAAGGCGACGTAAGCCAGTCCGAATGCCGCCCCGGCGGCGATCAGCGGCGGCACGGTGACCTTGAACTTCACGAGGGCCAGCAGGGCGATCAACGCCAGTCCGATCGACAGCGGATCGACACCGGTGATCGCACCGCCGGCGTCCGATTCGATGAAAACCGCTTCGCCGAAGAATACCGCCAGATTCAGCACCACGCCGACCACGGCGGCGGTGATTGCGGACAGGGCGGCGTGCGCTTTCGGCTGTTCCTGGATTCGGTCGACAAAGGGGGCGGCGGCCAGGATGAACCAAAAGCACGGCAGGAAGGTGACGTAGGCGGTGATCAAGCCGCCGATCAGACCCGCGGCCAGCGGCGACAGCGCGCCGCTGCCGACGAGACCGGCGAAGTAACCGACATAAACGGTGACCAGGATGAGCGGCCCCGGCGTCGACTCGGCGAGCGCCAACCCGTCGATCATCTGCGCCGGGCTCAGCCAGCCATGGGTTTCCACCGCCGCATTGGCGATATAGGGCAGCACCGCATAGGCGCCGCCGAAGGTGACGAAGGCGGCGGTGGTGAAGAGCTGCACGATGCCGCCCCACGGCGACAGTCCGAGCGTCGCGAGAATGGCGGTCACGGGAGTGATCCAGAGCGCCAGGAAAATAGCCGTGATCTTGACGAAACGCCGCATCGATCCGCCCGCCGGCGATTGCGGCGGACCCGATCCGTTTGCGCCCGATTCCGGCGCGCCATGCGGCGAATGCGGTGGCATCAGCGCCGGCATGAGCGCGCCGAATATCCCAGCCGACAGGACGACGAGCGGAAACGGCACGCCGAAGAAATACAGCGCGACGAAAGCGGCCGCCGCGAGCCCAAACGTCATCGGGCTGCGCAAGGTTCTCGAACCCAGTCGCCACAGCGCGTGCAGGACGATGGCGACGACGATCGGCTTGATGCCGAAGAACATCGCCGCGACGTATTTATTCTCGCCATGGGTCGCGGCGACCCAGGCAAGGCCGAGGATCAGGATCATACCCGGCACGATGAAGGACAGTCCGGCGTATACCGCGCCCCGCAGTCCATGCATCCGCCAGCCCAGATAGGCGGCGAGCTGCTGCGCCTCGGGGCCGGGCAGCAACATGGCGAAATTCAGGCCGCGCAGAAACTCTGCCTGGCCGACCCAGCGAAGCCGATCGACCAATTCGGTTTGCATGATGCCGATTTGGCCCGCCGGCCCCCCGAAGCTGATGAAGCCCAGTTTGGTCCAGAAGCGGACCGCTTCGGCGAAGGAAACCGTCGATGTTGGGGTGTCGTTCGTTCGGGCGGTATTCTTGGCGAGGTCGGTCGTTTTGTCCATTTACAGTCCTCCGTTCGAAGTTCCGACAGTCGGATCCACGAGTAGAGGCAGTGCTTGGACGGTGAGCCGCCTTTAAGCCCCGGGCGTCTGCCGTGCCCGATGGTGAACGGAGTTGATACCATGCGGCAGCGTCACTGGCAAATTCATCGTTGCCGTTCCCGGTGCAGGATGTAGAGCCCGCTCGCCACGACGATCGAGCCGCCGGTGAGGATCCAGATATCGGGAATGTCGTTCCAGATGAGATATCCAATGACCACGGCCCATAGGATGGACGCGTATTTGAAGGGCGCGACGACCTTCGCCTCGGCCAGCCGGAAGGTTTCGATCATCAGAAAATGCGCCGACCCCTGAAACAGGGCGCACAAGCCGAACAGCCACAGATCGGCGGTCCGCAACGGCACCCAGCCGGTGAAAAATGACTGCGCCGAACCGCCAAGTACGATGACGGTGGTCGTGACTGCCAGGGTGACGGTCGAGGAGTCGGTGCTGCTGATCCGGCGTGTGATCGCATCCCGGGCGGCGCTTATGAAGGCGACGGCGAGCGGCAGCAGGGCGGCGACCTGAAAGGCCGCGGGCGTCGGGCGCAGCATGATCAAGGTGCCGATGAATCCGGCGACCACCGCGCTCCAGCGACGCCATCCCACGCGCTCGTGCAAGGCGACCGCGGCAATTGCCGTGAGGATGAGCGGCGACGCGTGGTTGATGGCGAAGACGTCCCCCAGCGGCAAGTATTTGACGCTGAGGATCATCATGAATGTCGAGGTTGCGAGACACAATGCGCGCGCCAGCTGGCCGATCGGCTGGCTGATTTTCAATGTCGCAAATCCGCCATCCCGCCGGATGAGCGCGAAGACGATCAAAAAGATCAACAGGCCCCGCAACACCATGATCTGGCCGGGGGGATAATCGACGACAAGGATTTTGACGACAGTGGAATTCAACGCCAGAAGGGCGCCGGCACCGATCATGCAGGCAATACCCTTGAAGCGCGAAATTGAGACAGTCGAGGAAGGAGAACTCATGAAGCCGGCATACTACTGTCCGGCGCTTCGTGTTTACCAGGCCATTTCAAGAATTTCGACGATGTCTTCGGGTCCCTTCAGGGGGCGAGGATTGGCGGGAATATAGCGATCGTGCATCGCGTTCGCCGCGATTTCGGCGAACTGCTCCCGTTTCACGCCGACATCGCGGAGCCGTCGCGGCAGACCCAGATCGGAAATCAGCGCGCCGACCACGTCGGCCGCCGCGTCGCCGGGCCTGTCGAATGCGACGCTGACCTTTGCCTGCTGCCGCTCATTGGCGGGCAGGTTGTAGCGCAGGACATTGGGCAGCATGACGCAGGACGTATAGCCGTGCGGTACGTCCGCCGTGCCGCCCAGCATATGGCCGATACCGTGGCTTGCGCCCCGGATCACACCGGCCATCGAGCCGATCATCGACAGCCATGTGCCCATGAGGCAATCCATGCGCGCATCGAGGTCGCCGGGCTCTTCCTTCGTGCGGGCAAGACCGTGGCTCAGGAGCCGCAGGGCATGTGCGGCGGTGCCGTCGACATAGGGGTGCGGCCGGCTCGAGCAGATATCCTCCACCGCATGGTCGACGGCGCGAATGCCGGTCGACAGCCACAGCCATTCCGGCGTGTGAATGGTGATCGCCGGATCGAGAATAATGACGCGGGGCACCAGCAGGTCATGGCGATAGCTTTGCTTGACGTGGCGCACCGGGTCGGTGCCGCCGGCGGTGATATTGAATTCGCCGCCGGACAGGGTGGTGGGGATGGCAATCTGCCGGATGATCGGGGCCTTGGTCTCGCGGTCGCCCGGCACCTTGTAGAGGCGCAAGGTCTCCATATCGGTGACATCGTTGGCGAGGCACAGCACCACGAGCTTGCCGCCATCGGTCACGCTGCCGCCGCCGACGGTGAGGATGAGGTCCGCATCCGCGGCGCGCGCCGCGTTGGCCGCCGCCGCCACCTGGTCGAGCCGCGAATGCGCGCCCATTTCATTGCAGACGCCGGCGAGCCGGTTGCCCAGCGCCGTTTCAATACGGCCGACCACATCGGTTTCGCGGCTCAAGGTGCCGCCGACGATGAGGTAGATCCGTTTCGCTCCCAACCGCTCGGTTTCTTCCGCGATGGCTGTGTCGAACGGTTTCCCGCTGATCACCCGGTCGATGTCGAAATAGGTAAAGGCGCTGCTGTGGGGCATCTTGACGGTCCTTATTCCGCGGCGTGTTTTTTCGGTGTCGGTCCGGTGTTCCAGCGCTCGGCCGCGGCGTCATCGGCATCGCGCGCATCGACCCAGCGGCCTTCGCCGTCGCCCGCTTCTTCCAGTTTCCAGAACGGCGCCTTGGTTTTCAACCAGTCGATCAAGAAATGACACGATTCGAGCGCGGCGAGCCGGTGCGGGCTTGCCGTCGCCACCAGGACGATTTGCTCGCCCGCCTCCATGCGGCCGTAGCGATGGATGATCAGGCTCGCTTCGAGCGGCCATCGGTTTTTCGTCTCCGCTTCGATCTCCGTCAGCATCTTCTCCGTCATGCCGGGATAGTGCTCGAGCGTCATGGCGCCGATTGTCTTGCTGTCGGCCATGTCGCGCACCAGGCCGACGAAACTGGCGACGCCGCCGATTGCGTGATTGCCTTCCGTGAGCCGCTTCAACTCTGCGCCCACATCGAAGTCTTCACGCTGTACGCGGATGGTCATGTCAGCCTCCCGTCATTGGCGGAAACAGGGCGACTTCGTCGCCGGGCGCCACGGGGGAGTCCAGTTCCGCGAATTCCTGGTTGATCGCGACACGGATCGCCGATACGTCCTGCAGCGCCTCCGCATGGCCCGGGCCCCGCGCCTTGAGCCAGTCGATCAGCCCGGCCACGTCGGTGACCCCCGCGGGCGGATCGATATCCTCCTCGCCGACGCCGGTGCGTTGCCGGAGCCACGCGAAGTACAGGACCTTCATTGGCTCACCTCGTTAAAGGGCAAGAAATCGACCAGGCTGCCCTTTTCAAGATGGGTCAGGTCTTCCGGTAATTCCACCAACCCGTCGGCGCCGACCAGCGACGACAGCACGCCCGCGCCGCTCGCGCCGTGCTTGTCGGCGATCGCGAAGCCATCGGTTCCGGGGCGCAGCCGGGCCCGGACATATTCGCGCCGATCTTTCTTCTTGCGATACTCGAAATCCGCGCGCACCCGGTAGTGGTTCGGCGCGAAGTCTTCGGCGCCGGCCAGGCGCAGCAGCAGCGGCCGGGCGATGACAAGGAACGTGACCATCACGGCGACCGGATTGCCCGGCAGGCCGATGATCGGAGTCGGACCGGATTTGGCATCGATCTGACCCAGCGCGACCGGGCGTCCCGGCTTGATTGCCAGCATCCAGAAATGCAACCGGCCCAGCCGCTCGACGACCGTGCGGATGTGATCCTCCTCGCCGACCGACATGCCGCCGGTGGTGAGCAGCACGTCATGGGTTTCCGCGGCTTGCGCCAGGGCATCGGCAATTTCCGCGTCCCGGTCGGGCAGGATGCCGAGATCGGTCATCTCGCATCCCAACTGCCGCAACGCCGCCATCACGGTGTAGCGGTTCGAATCGTAGATCGCGCCCGGGGGCAGCGGCGCGCCCGGCTCGCAGACCTCGTCGCCGGTGGAGAAAATTGCGGCGCGCAAGCGGCAAAATACGTCCAGCGTGGTGCGCCCGACCGATGCGGCGAGGCCGACCGCTTGCGGCTGCAGGCGGGTGCCGCTGCGCAGCACGATCTTGCCGGCGCGGATGTCTTCGCCCGCCAGGCGTCGATTGGAGCCCCGTTTGATGCCCGGAGCGATGGTCACCGTTTCGCCCGATTGCTCGCAGTCTTCCTGCATCATCACCGTGTCGGGGCCGATCGGCATCGGCGCGCCGGTAAAGATGCGAATGGCCTCTCCCGGTTTGGCCGGACGGCCCAGGGGATGGCCGGCCGCTGCCCGGCCGCCGACCGGCAGGCGGGTGGGCTCGGTTGGGTCGAGATCGTCGAAAAACACCGCATAGCCGTCGACAGCGGCGTTGTCGTGCCGCGGGACATCGATCGTCGCTGTGACGTCCTCCGCGAGAATGCGTCCCACGGCCTCGTTCAGCGAAACCGTTTCCATGCCGACCACGGGAACGATCTTTTGGTCCAGCGCGGCCAGCGCTTCCGCCGCTGTCATGCGCGGGCTGCCCGATGCGAAACAGTCGTCGCTAAGCTGCGCCATCGCTGCCTCGCTTTGGCAGGTCGCAGAAGTCGACGATAAACGCAGCGATTGCGGACACGTCGTTCAGGTCGAGGAGCGGCACCGCGACGTCCAGCGTATCCGGTTCGTCGGTCGCAATCGCGACGATACGGGGATCGTCGGGCGCCAACAGCGGTTTACCGACGGAGGGGCGGTGGATTTCCAGCTTGTCGTGGGCATGCGCCTTGAACCCCTCCACCAGCAGCAGGTCGACCGGCGTCATGCGCCGGACCAGATCTTCGAGCGTCGGTTCCGGCGCGCCGCGGTTTTCGTGCAGCAAGGCCCATCGGTTCGTCGACGTCACCAGGACCTCGGTCGCACCGGCGGTCCGGTGGCGATAGGAATCCTTACCCGGCTTGTCGATGTCGAAATTATGGTGGGCATGCTTCATGGTCGATACCGTATGTCCCCGGCCCGTCAGCGCCGGCAGGAGCCGTGTCACAAGCGTTGTCTTGCCGCTGCCGCTCCAGCCTGCGAGCCCGAATATTCTCATGGCCGTAGTGTGTTTCGCCGTCGCCGCGCCGTCTAGACCATTTCTTGCTTAAATAGACTCAAGCGAAATGGTCTATCTCTCTGTCTTTGCGCAAATACGTCGTCGCGAACCGTTTTCGGTTCGCTCGGGATTTGCTCTAGCCTAAATTCCGGCCGTGCCGGCCGGTTTTCTCTTGTCCGGCTTTGTCTGCGCGGTGGAGTCCCCGGCAGCGGGCGTATCGTCGGTCAGATGATGAATCCCGGCCTGGAGATAATCGTAGCCGGTAATGAGGGTCAGGACCGCGGCAATCCACACCCCGGCCTCGCCGATCAGGACGCTCGGGATCCAGTCCGGGCTTGCGTCGTGGACGATCAGGAAGCCCAGCGCAAACATCTGGATCGTGGTTTTCCATTTCGCGAGCTTGCTGACGGGAACGCCGACCGACAGTGTCGCTAAATGTTCGCGCAGGCCGGAGACGAGAATTTCGCGGATCAGGATGATCAAGGCCGGCAGGACAACGAGGCCGCCAATCCGTCCCGTGGCGACCAGCATCAGGATGACCGCGGACACAAGCAGCTTGTCCGCGACCGGATCGAGGAAGCGGCCAAGGCGGGAAATCTGTCCCATCGAACGGGCCGCATAGCCGTCGAAAAAATCGGTGATGCAGGCGGCGGCGTACAAGCCCAGCGCAATCCAGCGCGGCATTTCGCCGTCGACGAAAAACAGCGCGACGATCGGCGGTATCACCAGTATCCGCGAGAGTGTCAGTAGATTTGGGAGGCTTGTCAGCATCGATCGTTCATCCGGTCGTCGGGCCGATCGCCACTGGCCGACGGGCTCGCACCGACTCTAGCGATCTTCGTTAAAATAACCATAGATATTCTTGGCGACCGCCGTGCTGATGCCGTCGACCGTCTCCAAATCCGTGAGGCCCGCATTGGCGACCGCCTGGGCGGAGCCGAAGTGCAACAGCAGCGCTTTTTTTCGTTTGCCGCCGATGCCGGGAATGTCGTCGAGCGGCGATTTCGTGAAGGATTTGGTCCGCCGGGCCCGGTGCGTGCCAATGGCGAACCGGTGCGCTTCGTCCCG
>JBFFGE010000195.1:0-8252 GCA_041557595.1 Alphaproteobacteria bacterium | reverse complement strand
CAGCGTCCCCTTGCCTTCCACCGGCACCCAACTCGACTCGAGACTGCCGCAATGGTGGCAGGCCGCGCCCGGCGGATAGCGGATAATGCCGCACGCGTTGCATTTTTGCAGATGGAACTCATGCGCCGCGCAATGCTTGAAATACTCGGTGTTCTCGATGTCGAGCTCGCTGACCGTGAGGTCCATGCCGAGATAGTCGCCCTGTAATCCAGCCATCTTTATCTCCTCCCCAGGGTTCAGCTGTCGCCGCGGCGCATGACCATCGCCGAGCCGGTCGCCGGGTTCGCCCAGCCCATGTTGCAGGTCAGCTCGGGATCCTTGACCGCGCGGCAGCCGCCCTCGCTGTAATCGTATGTGTGCTGCCTCTTGCCGTCCGGGCCGACCGGGCAGGAATCGTCCACCTCGCCGCGCAACTGGCGCACGTTCTCGATCACCATGTTCATGCCGTGGGTGTAGCCCTCGCACAGGTGCCCGCCGGCGGTGTTGTTCGGCCGCTTGCCGCCGAGTTCGATGGTGCCGTTGCTGACATAGTCCCCGCCCTCGCCCTTCTTGCAGAAGCCGTAATCCTCGAGCTGCAGCATGGTCGTGAAGGTGAAGGCGTCATAGGAGCCGGTGATGTCGATGTCTTCGGGCCCGACGCCGGCATTGCCCCACAAGATGTCCTTGGCGTAGTACCCGGCCACGGTGGAAATCGGCCCGTGCTGAAAATGCGCTTCCGGCCGCGGCTTGCTGCAGCGCCCGACCACCGAACGGATTAGCGGCGCGCGATGCGGCGTATCCTTCGCCCGGTCGGCCCGGGTGACGATGATTGCCGTCGAATTGTCGGTCTCGACGCAGCAGTCGAGCAGGTGCAGCGGCTTGCAGATGATGCGGCTGCCGACCACCTCCTCGACCGTAACGCGGTTCTTGTAATAGGCCTTCGGATTGTTCGAGGCGTGCTTGCTGTGCGCCACCTTCACGCCGGCAATCTGTTCCGGCGTGGTGCCATAGTCGTACATGTGGCGCATGAAGGTCGGCGCGAACTTCTGGCCCGCGCTCTGCCAGCCATAGGCGCGGTCGTGCAGCGCGTCGCCCTTGACCGGTACGGCCGAGCGCGCGCCGGTGCCGCCGATACGCACCTCGCTGTAGCCGTTCATGGCGCGGAAGATCACCACCGCATTGCACATCCCGGCTTCGATAATGCCCGTGGCGATGCCGATCAGCGCCTCGGTCGAGGAGCCGCCGCCATGCACGTCCATGTAGAAGTTGAGCCGGATGCCGAGGTCGCCGGCGATGAAGGTCGAAAAGGTCGAATCATTGCCCGAGTAGGACAGCATGCCGTCGATATCCGCTGCCGTCATGCCCGCATCCTTGATCGCGTTGCCGATCGCCCAGCAGGCGAGCGCCCGGGTCGTCCGGCCGGAGCCCCGCATATAGGTCGTCTCGCCGATCCCGGCGATCGCATATTTATCCTGCAAATGCTTCGGCGTACTGGCGTCCGTATCGCTGCCATGAGCCATTGTCTGTCCTCCCTTGTGCCTCTAATATATTGTTAAATATATGTTATCTGTCATTCCCGCGAATGCGGGAATCCAGCAATCGCCGGCATACTCTGGATTTCGGATCGGCCCTTCGCGCCGTCCGGAATGACGCTGAAAATTCTCCCTACCGCCCCTTGAACACCGCCGGGCGTTTTTCGACGAAGGCTGTGACGCCCTCGACATGGTCTTCGGTCGCCATGCTTTCGGAGAGGTATCGCGTCTCCAGCGCCATCTGCTGCTCGATCGTGTTGTTCAGCGACGCGTTGAACAGCGCCTTGGTCCGGCCGAGCGCCTGGGTCGCGCTGCTGGCCAGCCGCTTCGCCAGTTTTTCGGTCTCCGCCTCGAGCTGATCGGCCGGAACGACCCAGTTGACCAGGCCGATCTCCTTCGCCGTGTCCGCATCGAACCGGTCGCAGAGAAAGGCCAGTTCGAACGCCTTCTTCATGCCCATCATGCGCGGCAGGAAATAGGACGAGCCGCCATCCGGGCTGATGCCGATCTTCGAGAAGGCGAAGGTGAAGACCGTGCCCTCGGCGGCGATGGCGAGATCCGCCGCCCCCACCAGCGACAGCCCGCCGCCGGCGCACGCGCCGTGCACGCTGGCGATCACCGGCTTCCGCATGCGCCGCAACGCCTGGATCCGGTAGTCGGTGACATGCATCGAGACCATGCGCTGCTTCTGGCGTTCCTCGGCGCTCATCGTCCGGGTTGCGTCGTACATCGCCTTGACGTCGCCGCCGGCGAGGAAGCTTTTGCCGGCGCCGCGCAGCACCACGCAGCGGACCGAGTCATCGGCGTCGAGATCGCCGGTCATCTTGACCATGGCCTCGCGCATTTCGATGCTGAGCGCGTTGCGCGCCTCCGGCCGGTTGAAGGTGATCCACGCAATATTGTCGCGGATATCGAGCAGTATCTGGTCCGTCATCCGGGCCTCCTTGAGGAAATGTCTGGGCGGGAGCGCACGGGGCCGCCGTGGCCCCGTGTGACGCAATTGCAGGTGCAGTCGTCGCGGCTACCCGACGTGCTGGGCGAAGAACTCCAGCGTCCGCTTGTGCGCCAATTTGGCGTCCGCCTCGTGGTAGGAATCCCGGTCTTCGCAGTTGAAGCCATGGCCCGAGCCATAGACGTAGGAGGTGATGTCCGGATGCTGGGCTTCGACCATCCGCACCTTGTCCATCGGGATCGAGGCGTCAGTCTCGCCCCACTGGAAAATCACCGGGCATTTCGGCTTCTCGGTATAGAAGTCGGGGATCCGGCCACCGTAATATGGCACCGAACAGGCGAGCCCGTCGACCCGGCAGGCCGCAAGCCAGCTCACGCTGCCGCCCCAGCACCAGCCGGTGATACCGACCTTTCCGGCTTCACTCAACGCTTGAACGGTCGCCGCCACATCCTTCATCGTATTGTCGAAATCCGACTTCTGCATACACTCGATGCCCTTCTCGCGGTCGGCGCCGCTATAGCCGACCTCGACGCCGCGCTCGACCCGGTCGTAGAGCGCCGGCGCAATCGCCAGATACCCTTCGCCCGCATAGGTGTCGGCCATACGGCGGATATGCTTGTTCACGCCGAAAGCTTCCTGGGTGACCAGAATGCCGCCCCGCGGCGCGCCCGTCGGCGCCGCCTGGTAGGCGGCGAATGTGTGGCCGTCCGACGCCGTCAATTCGATATTCTTTCCCATAACTTGCTCCCTCGCTGTCGTTGTCGCTTTGATGCCGGTAGTCCGTTGCCCGCAACTTTAGCGCACAAGGCCCGGTGCCTGTCCAGCCGATGGCGCGGCGATTGCGCAAAATCTTCGGTCATGATCGGGCGATCGGCCGCATAATTTTGCCCGCCTTCGCGAAACTGCGGTATAATCGTCCGGACAAATTCACACGCGGGAGAGACCTTCATGCCGGACGGCGTTCAGCTCTGGGAAAATCGGCCTTACAACACAATCACGGTGGAACCCATTGCCGGGGCGCTGGGCGCGGTGGTCGGCGGGGTCGATCTGTCGAAACCCCTGGACGATGCGCTCTTCAGCGAGATCTATCAGGCCTTCATCGAGCATCATGTGATCTTCTTCCGCGATCAGGACATGAGCTCCGATCAGTATCTCGCCTTCGCCAAGCGCTGGGGCGACATTCATTTGCACCCCTTCATGAAGGGTCTCGACAGCCACCCGGAAATCCTCGAGATCGTCAAGACCGAGACCGATACGCGGGCCTTCGGCAGCACCTGGCACACCGATCAGATGTTCTGCGAGAAGCCGGCGAAATGCACCATGCTGTATGCCAAGGAAGTCCCGGCGGCCGGCGGCGACACGATGTTCGCCAACATGTATCTGGCCCATGACACGTTGTCCGACGGCATGAAGAAGATGCTGGGCAAGCTCAAGACCTTCAACGTCGGCGACAAGCTGAAGTCGCAGGGCGGCAAGTCGCGGGCGGAACGGTATAACGGCAAGATGAGCCAGATGAAGACCAGGGACCCGGGCGACCTGCAAACCGAACACGCCCATCCGATCATTCGCACCCACAAGGATACCGGCCGGAAAAGCATCTATTTCGGCGCGCACACGAATAACATCGACGGCCTGACCGATGAAGAGAGCGCGCCGCTGATGCAATTCCTGCGCGAGCACACGGCCCGGCCAGAATTCACCTGCCGTTTTCCCTGGGAAGTGGGCTCGCTGGCAATCTGGGACAACCGCTGCTGCCAGCACTATGCGATCAACGACTACCCAGGCCAGCGCCGCCGCATGCACCGCATCACCATCCTGGGCGAGGACAAACCGTTTTAGGAAGCCGCCGCTCTCCCGTTTTCCGAACGGGCCCCAATTTCCGCATCCTTCGTCAGGCTCAGGATGAGGAAATTTCTTGGTCCGGCCAGGCTCGGTTGCAGTTTGGCACCCGGCAACAAATATCAGGGCCTCATCCTGAGCCTGACGAAGGATGAGTTGGCACAAATTCAGGGACGCGCAATGTCCGAAGCAGTTGTACAAACCGAGCGGCAAACCGAAATTCAGATCCGGCCAATCGCCGGCAGCCTTGGCGCCGAGGTTTCCGGCGTCGACCTGTCCGCGCTCGACGCGGAAACCTTCGCGGCGATCCATCGGGTGTTGCTCGACCATCAGGCGATTTTTTTCCATGACCAGGACCTGACGCCGGAACAATTTCTGGCCTTCGGCAAGCGTTGGGGCGGCATTCATTTCTACCCCTATATGAAGGGGCTGGACGGGCATCCGGAAATCTTCGAACTCGTCAAGGAGGAAGGCCAAAAGCGGGTCTTCGGCAATCGCTGGCACTCCGATCAGATGTACATTCCGATCCCGGCCAAGGCGACGATCCTCTATGCCAAACAGGTGCCGCCGGTCGGCGGCGACACGATCTTCGCCAATGGCTACGCCGCCTATGGCGCGCTGTCGGATGGGATGAAGGCGATGCTGGCCGGCATCCGGAGCTTCAACAACGGCGAGAACAAAGCCCGCTATGGCGGTCTCTCCCGCGCCGAGTGGTACAAGAGCACGGGCCAGGGGGGCATGAGCGACAAGCTGCACGACGGCGGTGCGCCGGACGCCGACGTCGTCGCCGAACACCCCGTGATCCGCACCCATCCGGAAACCGGCCGCAAGGCGCTCTATATCGGCGATCAGACCGAACGCTTCGCCGGCATGACCCTCGAGGAAAGCAAGCCGCTGCTGGATTACCTGATGGCGCATGCGCGCCGGCCCGAATTCACCTGCCGGTTCCGCTGGCGCGTCGGCTCGCTGGCGCTCTGGGACAACCGCTGCACCATGCATTACGCGGTCGCCGACTACCCGGGCCAACGCCGGGTCATGCACCGCCTGACGATCAAGGGAGACGAGGTCCCGGTGTGAGTCCGTCCGGCCAACTGGACCGCGGCAGAGAACAGGACTAAACTGGAGTTTCTCGGCGCGCAGAGCCCATTTCGCCGGGGACCGCAGAAAGCGCCGGAAGACCGCGCCGCCCCCTAGGGGCGGAACGGTTTGGGACGAGGTCATCCCCCGACCGCGGGGACAATGCTGAGGAATTGCCATGCCCGAAGGCCACCAACAGTTCGATAACCAGCCGCCCTATCAAACGCTCGACGTAAAGCCGATCGCCGGCGCGTGCGGCGCCGAAGTGCTCGGCCCCGACCTGTCCAAACCGTTGGACGACGAGACTTTCGGCGAAATTCGCCGCGCCCTGCTCGAAAACAACGTCATCTTCTTCCGCGACCAGGACATGAGCTCCGACCAGTATCTCGCCTTCGCCAAACGCTGGGGCGGCATCCATCTGCACCCTTATATGCAAGGCTTGCCGGACCATCCGGAGATCTTCGAGATCGAGAAGAAGGAGGGCGACGTCCGAAACTTCGGCAACCGCTGGCACACCGATCAGATGTTCACCGCGCAGCCGGCGATGGCGACCATGCTGTACGCCAAGGAATTGCCGCCGGTCGGCGGCGACACCCAGTTCTCGAACCTGTACCTCGCCTATGACGCGCTGTCCGACGGCATGAAGGAAATGCTGGGCCGGATGAAGACCGTCAACAACGGCGACAACAAGCGGCGGTACGGCGGCCTGTCGCGCGCCGAGCGCTACAAGGCGCAGGGCAGCAGCATGCAGACCAAGGTCAAGGATCCCGGCGAGGTCCAGACGATCTCGGAGCATCCGCTGATCCGCACCCACCCGGAGACCGGCCGCAAGGCGCTCTATATCGGCTCGCATACGGAGAAATTCGCCGGCATGACCCATGAAGAAAGCGAGCCCCTGCTCAACTTCCTCATGGAGCATTCGCACCGGCCCGAATTCACCTGCCGGTTCCGGTGGGAGGTCGGTTCGCTCGCCTTCTGGGACAATCGCTGCAGCCAGCATTACGCGATCAACGACTACACCGGCGGACGGCGGATGCATCGAATCACCATCCAGGGCGACACGCCCTACTGACCGGACCGCTCCCCGCGACGATCGCGGAGGAAAACGGATAACGCCTATGGAGGGCATTTGTGATGTCGGAAGCCCAAATTCAGGATACCAGCAGCCAGGCCTATGGACGGATCCAGGTAAAACGCGCGACCGGCGCGCTGGGCGCCGAGATTTCCGGCGTCGACCTGTCGAAGCCGCTCGACGACGGGACGTTTGGCGAAATCCATCGGGCCTGGCTCGAGAACCAGGTCATCTATTTCCGCAATCAGGATCTGACGCCCGACGATCATCTGGCCTTCGCCCGGCGCTTCGGCGACATCCACATTCATCCCTTCAACAAACCGCTGGACGATCATCCGGAGGTTCTTGAAATCCTCAAGAAGGAGGACGAGGAGCGCAACAATGGCGGGCGCTGGCACACCGACCAGATGTACACGCCCAAACCCGCCAAGGGCACAATGCTGTATGCCCGCGAGATGCCCCCCTATGGCGGCGACACCCAGTTCTCCAACCTCTATCTCGGCTATGAGGCGCTGTCGGAAGGCATGAAGGCGATGCTCTCCGGCCTCAAGGGGGTCAACAACGGCGACAGCCGCAATCATCCCTCGGGCCTCACCCGGATGGAGCGCGAAAAGGCCGGGATCGGCACGCTGAAACAGGTGGTGCCGCCGCCCGACGTGCAGACCATCTCGTCGCATCCGATCGTCCGCACCCACCCGGAAACCGGCCGCAAGGCGCTCTATGTCGGCTCGCATACCGAGCGGTTCGACGGATTCACCGACGATGAAAGCGCGCCGATCCTCGCCTACCTTATGGAGCTGACGCACCAGCCCGAGTTCACCTTCCGCCTGCGCTGGGAGGTCGGCACGCTGACGCTCTGGGACAACCGCTGCTGCCAGCATTTCGCGATCAACGACTACACCGGTTTTCGGCGGCGCGTGCATAAGGTGACGATTTGCGGCGACACCCCGTTTTAGGGGGCCAGTTGAAATTGCGCCGGGACGCCCCCGCAGGCTTCGACAAGCCCAGCATGAGGCTGTGGCGTTGCAATGGGGTGCCTCAACCTGAGCCTGTCGAAGGATGAAGGCCGGCGCGCCTGCCGGATACCGGCACATCGAGGTCGCGCCGACCGCCGGTGCGCTGGGCGCGGTGGTTCGCGGCGCCGATCTGGCACAACCGATCGACGACGCCACCTTTACGGAAATCCGGCGCGCCTTTCTCGAGAACAACGTCATATTCTTTCACGGTCAGCGCCTGACGCCGGAGCGATTCCTCGCATTCGCCCAGCGCTGGGGCGGCATCCACCGGCATCCCTATGTGCAGCCGATCGAGGGCTATCCGGATATCCTGGAAATCCTGAAGACCGAAACCGACACCCAGAACTTCGGCGGGCGCTGGCATACCGATCAGTCCTTCGCGCCCCGTCCCGCCCTCGGCACCCTGCTCTACGCGCTGGAAACGCCGAGCCATGCCGGCGACACCGTCTTCGCCAACCAGTACCTCGCCTATGAAGCCTTATCGGACGGCATGAAGGCGATGCTGAACGGCAGGCGCGCGGTGTTCAATGGCGATCAAGTGCACGGCCAGACGCGGCAGCAAAGTTACCTCGCCGGCGGCAGCATGCAGGCGCGCGACACCGGCGGCGAACAGACGGTCTCGCTCCATCCCGTCGTGCGCACGCACCCGGAGACAGGGCGAAAGGCGCTCTATGTCGGCTCGCACACCCAGATGTTAGAGAATATGACCGAAGCAGAAAGCCTGCCGCTGCTCGATTTCCTTCGCGCCCACGCGGTCCGGCCGGAATTCACCTGCCGGTTCCGCT
>JBFFGE010000194.1:0-8290 GCA_041557595.1 Alphaproteobacteria bacterium | reverse complement strand
GAGGAAGCTGTCGGCCGCGCCGGTTCCGATTGCCGCCCGTTCCGCCGTGACGAAAATCAGCGTGAGCAGGCTGGCTGCGAGCACGACCCCGATGGTGCGCGTCACCATGACGAGGCTGCCGGCGACGCCGCGGTCGGCGCGCGGCAGGACGGCGGTCACGAGGTCGAGATTGGCTACCTGGAAGAACCCCAGCCCGATGCCTTGCGCCAGCAGCGCTGCGATCATCCAGGCCGGCGCGAGCCCGCTCGGCCAGAATCCGATGGCCCCGATTCCGCAGGCGACGAAGGCCGCGCCGGCGAATCCGAGACGGTTCGCGCCGATCCGCTGCGCGAGAATACCGCCGATCTGGGCGGCGACGATCATGCCGACCGGGCCGCAGGCGAGCACCGCGCCGCTCATCGTCAAGGGCATGTCGGTCGCGCGCACCAGGAAGTACGGCACCAGCAGCATGACCGAAAATCCCGCCAGATTGACCGCGACCCCGGTGAGGTTGACCAGCGTGAAATCCGCGTTGCGGAACGCCTCCAGTTTCAGGACCGGCGCGTCGGTCCGCTTTTCATGCATCACCAGGGCGACGAAAGTGAGGAGCGTGATGACGATAAGGGCGATGACGAATTCCGTTCGCAAATCCGCCGAGGCCTGGTTGATGGTCAGCAGCAGCAATCCCAGACCGGCGGCCAGCAGGATCGCGCCCAACATGTCGAACGCCCCGCCGGCGCCCTTCCGCGTCGGCATGCGGAGGAGGAAGGTGAGCAGCAGCGTGACGCCGGCAATCGGCAGCCGGAACCAGAACACGGACGGCCAGCCCCAGATATCGACCAGTATCCCGCCGAGCGAGGGCCCGATCGCGCCGCCGATGCCGAAGATCATCGTATAGGCGCCGAGCGCGCGGGGCCGGAACGATTCGTCGAACAGGCCGGTCGCCAGCGCCGGCCCGCAGCTGATCACCATCGCGGTGCCGATACCCTGGACGATCCGGGCCGCGAGCAGCCATTCGTATTGCTGCGCCAGCCCGCACATCAGGAACGCCGCGACGCTCAGACCCAGGCCGAGTTGAAAGACGAGAAGATGGCCGAACTGATCGCCCAGCCGTCCGAATACCAGCATCAGACTGCCATAGGTCAGCACGTAGCAAATGATGGCCCATTGGATCGACTGCAGCGGAATACCGAACGCGCCGGTGATGTCCGGAAAGGCAATATTGACCGCCGAATCCAGCGGGCCGATCAGCGTACCCAGGCCGATCACGGAAAACCGCGCCCAATGTGCTCCGGTCATCGCCATGTCCGCTGTCTGGCCTTTCCTGTCAGCAGCGAAATCATGGCGCTGACCGATCCGGGGACGTCAGTCTATTCCTTGAATCGCGGATCGAGCCGTTCGGCCAGCCGCATCACCGCGCCCCAGTCCTTGGCTCCGGCGGCATGCTCCAGGTTTTTGATCTGGTCGCGCGCATAGAGACAGACATCGTGCGGTATGGTGGTGTAATTGCCCTCGCCGGCGGACAGCGCCGCGATCTGGCCCTGACACGCCATGTCCAGCATGTGATGCAGGGTGAACGCTTCCTTCAGCGTGCGGCCGCAGACCAGCGCGCCGTGGTTGCGCAGCAGGGCGACATAGGCGTCGCCGAGGTCTTCGATCAGCGGCTTGCGCATCTCCATGTCGAATTCGAAGCCGCCGAAATTGTGATATTTGATGCGCTGATAGAATCGCATGGCGTGCTGGTTGATCGGCAGCAGCCCGTCCTTGTGACACGACACGCCGATCGCGGCGGGGGTGTGGGTGTGGAAGACCGCGTCGACATCGTCGCGCACCTTGAGGATGCCCGCATGGATGACCAGCCCGCCGCCGGCCAGCTTCTTCTCGCCCTCATCCGCCGGATTGCCGTCGAAATCGTATTTCAACAGGCTCGATGCGGTGACCTCGTCGAAGGTGTAGTCCGACCGCTTGATCAGAAGCTTGTCCGGCTCGCCCGGCACGCGCAGCGACAGATGGTTATAGGTCAGGTCGTTGACCCCGTAGAAGGCGAGGCCGCGATGCGCCGCCGCCAATTCGACCCGGGCCTGCCACTCGGCCTCGCTGACCCGTTCGCGGACCGATGTATCGTTCCTTAGTTGCGTGACGCTCATGGTTGTCTCCTGCGTTGCATGTGTCGATCCAATTCGATCTTACCAGCGGTCCGCTATTCCGCCGCCGCCGGTGCGGCGGTCAGCATGTCGAGGATCGGCTGGATCGCGCGTTCGGCGATGTCGCCCAGCTCCTCGGCGGTGCGGTTCTGGATCGGGTGCGGCACGTAGACGATGCCCGGCATGAAGCCGATCGATTTCGCCTGGTTTTCCGCCGCCTCCGCGAATTCGGTGGTGGCGATCATGGCGCCGGGAATGCCGCGGGTGTCGAGGTCCTTCATGTCATGCAAACTGCACGACGTGCAGGAGCCTCAATCGGCCAGCGCTTCGACGACGATGTCCGCTTCGGTGGCGATGTTCTGCAGCACCTCGACCGGCGCGACGCGCGTGTTGGTCGGCTTGCTGTAGCGTTTCACCGTCAGGCCGCGTTCGCTGAATTTCGCGTCGATATGATCGAGAAACTCGTCGCTGCGGGTCTTGCCGATGTCGAGCAGGGCGACCGTCAGGCCGTCCAGCGATGCGGGCGGTCGCAGCCGTTCACGCTGAACGGGCGCGGCCTCGGCCGTCGGATCGCGCATGGTAAAGGCGTTCGTGGTCATTCCTTGACCTCCATGGTTACGGGTTGCACCTCGTCGTGGAATCGACCGCCGAGCCAGCCGCCGATGATCGCGGAGAACAGGCCCGCATCGCCGCCGGCGCGGACGATCAGCAGGCCGTGATCCTCCCAGAATTTCGGGATCACCTCGTCGGCGCGGCTCGGATCGATGCCTTCGCCGACGCCCCCGGCGCCCTTGACCAGTTCGGCCCCGGAGCGCTTGGTCGCTTCGTGAATCTCACTTTGAATGCGTTTGCGGTCCCAGCCGGCGTTGCGATAGACCGCATAATGTTCGGGCGACATCACCAGGATCGCATTCGCGCCCTGGACCATCTTCGGGTGGGCGACCGCGTTGAGCGCCATGGCGAAGGAACGGCTGAGTTCCTCCGGCGTGCGGGAGCCCTGATCGACGAAGGCCTGGACGCCATCGCCATGAAACAACGTGACCGTGTTCGATCCGGGCTTGAAGCCGCGCCAGACCGACAGCGGTTCCCATTCCGGATCGCTTTCGTCCTCGGCGAAGCAGAAGCTGAGCTTGCCCGGGTTGCCGAGCGCGGCGCGGTCGATATCGCCCGGGATGCCGCCGCCGACATTGCGGACGATAAGTTGAAGCGTCCGCCCGATGGTCAGGTTGGCGCGATTACCCTGGCCGAGCGCATTCAGGCCGGAATTCATCCCGATCCGCCGGGTCATCGGGCCGTTCGCGATCACCACCGGGCCGGAGAAATAGGTGGTGCAGAGCAACCCGTGCAAGGTGAATTCCGGGATCAGTGCCGCCTCGACCACCGACAGCATCATCGGCATGTATTCCGGCTTGCAGCCCGCCATGACCGCGTTGATCGCCACCTTTTCGACCGTGCATTCGGCGAGGTTCGGCGGCATCAGTCCGACTACTTCGTCCGGCTTGCGGTCGGTCCCGGCCAGCATGCGGATGACCCGCTCGTCGGTCGGCGGCACGACCGGCAAGCCGTCGCTCCAGCCGCGGTCGAAACACACCTCCATCGGATCGTCGAGCGGCGAGACGTCGATCAGCCGCGATTGCAGCTTGGCGTCGCCGAACCGCGCCATCAGCCGTTCCGGCATGCCCGGCTCGACGCTCTTGGAGCCGCAGCCGGGCTGCTGATCCGGCAAGTCGCCGCCGAGGCCCTTGATGCCGCTGAGGTCTTCCCATTCGCCCCGGTGCCAGCCGATGCGCCGACCGGTCTCGCGCCCGCCTTCGAGGCGGATCAGCGTCGGCACAGTCTCGATGGCGAGGTGGAAGGATTGCTCCAAATCCGTGTCGTCGACCACGCCGTCGAGCCCGGCCGGAAATCCCGGATCGTCCTGGGTATAGACGGTCAGCGGCGGCCCGGATTCGGCAAGCTGCCGCATCACCGGTTCTATCAGCGTACAGGTGGGGCAGTCGCGCTTGGCGACGACGATCAGGCCGTCGGTCGGTGTGCTCATGGACATGCTCGCGGACGTTTCGAATTCATCGACATCGTAATGCGATTCGGGCGCACATGGCGATACTTTGCGAACTGTGCTTGGGGCTCCCTTTCAAGTCTCGCACGCTGCCTAGAATCCTCCAATGAACGACGATAGCAGTATGAAGAGTGCGAACAGCATAACGATCAACGGATAGTTGTGAATGAACGGAGAATTCTTGTGGACGGGACCGTCGTGCAGATCCGAATGGTTGGATGGCAAATCACGTGGAGCGTGGGACAAACCCAGGCAAAGAAGGCGTACAAGAAATGGCGCAGCGTTGGCAATTATCAGCACTGCGATAAGCGCACCGAGCGACGGGGCTTTGAACGAATAAAACGCAAACAAGATCACAGCGGAAAGTAACAAATGCGCGGCAATCGCGCCGCCGCTTCTGAATACGCGCATCCCTACGACAGCCCACCCGTTACGTCGATCGTCACGCCGGTGATGAAATCCGCGTCGGACGAGGCGAGGAAGGCGATGACCTTGGCCTGGTCCATCGCTTCCGGGACTCGGCGCAGCGGGATCTGTTCGATGGTCGCCGCCTGGTCCTCGGCGCTGCGCTTGTTCCAGTGCGGCAGCAGGCGCTCGGTCAGGGTCAGGCTCGGCGCGATGCTGTTGATATTGATGCCGAACGGTCCGAGCTCGCCGGCCAGCTTCTTGGTAAAGGCGATGATCCCGCCCTTGGCCGCCGCATAGGCGCTGCTGCTCGACGCGCTGAGCCCGCGCCCCGCGATCGAGGACAGGTTTACGATCTTGCCGCCGCCGGACCGCTTCATCTCGGGCACGACGGAATTGGTCAACAGGTAGGTGGCATTCAGGTTGAAATCGATGATGCGCTGCCAGTCGTCGAAGGACAGCTCGTCGATCCCCGCCGACGGCTTCTCGATGATCGTGCTGCCGCCGACCGCGTTCACGAGGATGTCGACCCGGCCGAATTCTTCGACCGCGCCAAAGACCAGCGCCTTTACCGCGGCCTCGTTCCCGGCATCGACATTCCGGCCGAGGAGGCGCCCTTCGGCATCCGCGAGCTCGGTCGCCAGCGCGTCGAGCCGCGCGTCGTTCACGTCGACCGCCACGACCGTCGCGCCCTCGCGCGCCATGATTTCCGCCGACGCCTTGCCGATGCCCGCACCGGCGGCGGTGATCAGCGCTACTTTGCCTTGAAATCGCATCGTCCGTTCCTCGATGGTTTCCGGTCCGTCCGGTTAAAACAGCCGCGCCATAGTCGCGCGCAGCCGGGCGTCGGGCAACGGCCCGTGGCCGGCGCCGAGATTGTCCGCCATGTGTTTCGGTTTGCTGGTACCGGGAATGACGCAGGTGACCGCCGGGTGCGACAGTACGAATTTCAGGAAGAACTGCCCCCAGCTGGCGATGCCGTATTCCGCCGCGAACGAGGGCAGGGGCTTGCCGCGCGTCTCGCGAAACAGGCCGCCGCCTTCATAGGGCCGGTTGACCAGCACGGCGACGCCGCGGTCGGCGGCATAGGGCAGCAGTTTCTTCTCCGCCGCGCGGGCGCCGATCGTATAGGCCATCTGCACGAAGTCGATCTCTTCGGCCCGCATCACGGCCATCAGCTCGTCCAGCCCGGAATCGGTGTAGTGGGTGATTCCGATATAGCGGAAGGTGCCGGCTTCCTTCCACGCCCGCAGGGTCCGCAGATGGGTCTGCCAGTCGACCAGATTATGGATTTGCATCAACTCGATACGCGGCGTTTTGAAGTTTTCGAGCGAGTCATTCATCTGGCGGGCGCCCTTGTCCGCGCCCCAGGTCCAGACCTTGGTGGCGAGAAAGGCCTTGTCGCGGGCACCCATGGCGGCGAGCAGGTCGCCGACCACCGCCTCCGACCGTCCGTACATCGGCGAGGAGTCGATGACGCTGCCGCCGCTCTCGAACAGCAGCCGCAGGACTTCCTGCCGCTGCGCGCGGGCCTCCGCATCGGCGCCGATGTCGAAGGTTTGCCAGGTGCCCAATCCCACGACCGGCAGGCGGCCGTTATCCCTGGGGATTTTTCGGGTTTGGATCGGTGATTGTTTCGCCATCGCATCCTCCCAGCCGCCGAACCACGCCGCACCGCCGGTAACGGCCAGGCCCTTGATAAAATTCGCCCGGCTGATTTCCATTGGTTTCGGCGCGACCATGCGGGATTTCCCATTCAGCCGGTTGCGTCGGGCGCCCGCGCGCCGTAGAGCCCGCCATCCTTGGTCTCGAAAATGCGCTGCTGCAGCGCCAGCGCCTCGGGCGCGGCATTGGTGCGCGGCCGCGGCTCCAGCGCAAAATGTCCATGGGTGTCTTCGCCGCGCACCAGCATCGCGCTGTCATGCGCTTCCTTGAGCTGGCGGACCGATGGCTTGATATAGCGGATCGCAAAGCCGATCCGGCGGCCGTCGGACGGGTTCGGGTTGGAGCCGTGCACCGCCAGCGTATGGAACAGGCAGCACTCGCCGGGCGCCATGACCAGGTCGACCGCATCCGCCTCGTTTACCGCCACATGCTGGTTGTGGTTCAGCATGTTGTTCGGATCGGGAATTTTATGGTGCTCGAGCATGGCGGTATGGGTGCCCGGCACGATGCGGAGACAGCCATTGTCGACCCGGCTCGGCGTCAGCGCGATCCAGACCGAAATCGTGTCCTCGACCTGGTCGAGCCCCCAATATTCCGAATCCTGATGCCAGGAGACGAAGGCCGGATCGCGCGCGTTCTTGATGAAGAACGAGGTGGCCCAGCACAGCAGGTTCGGGCCGAGCACGCTTTCGACGGCGTCGAGCACCCGCGGATGATGCACCATCGCATCGGCCCAGGTCAGCACGAGGTGGCATTTATGGCGCAGAATAAATCCCGCCCGCGTGCCGAAGTCGCGCTCGAAATCCTCGAGCCCGGCCAGCGCCGCCGCCGCTTCGTCGCGCGTCAGCAGCGGCAACGGCGCAAGATACCCGTCGCGCCGGTAGGCGGCGAGGTCGGTGTCGGTGAGCGAGACCATGTCAGTGGAAAGGGTAGCACGTTAGCGGGCGATCGTTAATCCGACCGTGTTTCCAAACCATCCCGTCATTCCGGACAAGGCGCGCAGCCGCTTGTCGGGAATGACGGCTCGGACAACCAACCGCTGGATGATCTCACCCCGTCACCGCCTCCTTGTACCGCCGGATCGCGTCGATATGGGCGTCGGCGCCTTTTAACCCGGCCTTCATGGTGTTGACCGACAGATGCGTCGCGCCGATGTCCTGCCAGGCCTGATAGACCCGCACCCAATCGTCGGGCGTTTGCTCGGCGACCGATGACCGTCCCTCGATGCCGATGGCGGCGGGGTCGCGGCCGGCTTCGCGGGCGTAGCCGTGCACGCGGGCGATCAGCTCGCGCGGGTCCTCGGTGCGGCGCGGCTGCGCGCCGGTGCGCGACAGCACCGGGTCCATCGACTGGAACTGCGGCAGCCAGCCGTCGCCCATCCGGCCGATCCGCCTCAGCACCGGTTCCGCGCCGCCGCCGATCCAGATCGGAATCGGCCGTTGCACCGGCAGCGGGTTGATGCCGGCCGCCTTGATGTCGTGCCATTCGCCCTTGAAGGTCACCAGCTCCTGCGTCCAGAGCAGGCGCAGCACCTCGATCTGTTCCTCGACGCGGCGGCCGCGAGTCTCGAAATCCTCGCCGAGCGACTGGAATTCCGCCCAGTTCCAGCCGACACCAATGCCGAGGCGCAGCCGGCCTCCGCTGAGCACATCGACTTCGGCCGCCTGTTTGGCGACCAGCTCGGTCTGGCGCTGCGGCAGCACGAGGATGCCGGTGATGAACTCGATGTTTTCGGTGAGCCCGGCGAGGAAGCCGAACAGCACGAAAGGCTCGTGAAACAGACTGGTGTTGTCGTAGGGGCCGACCCAGCCGGGATACTGCTTGGGGTCGACGCCGAGCACGTGGTCGAAGGCGAGGATATGGGTATAGCCCAGCGCCTCCGCCGCTTGCGCGTAGTCGCGCACGGCGATCGGATCGGCGCCGATATCGAGTTGTGGGAAAACCACGCCGAGTTTCATGCCGGTGCTCCTGTCGTTTTCAAATCAATGATCCGCGAACTCTCACCCCTTGATCAGGCCGATCTTGTTGCCGGCCGGGT
>JBFFGE010000193.1:0-8347 GCA_041557595.1 Alphaproteobacteria bacterium | reverse complement strand
GCTTAAGCAAAATCAGGGAAAAGGGACAAACCAACAGACGGAAAACAGACCGTCAAATCTGAAAAAGGGCAAATGCCTCACAGGCCATCACTTCCAAACCAAACCAGAACCGTCAGACAACCGAGTTCTGCAACAGAATCGGGGGTGAAGCGGACCTAATTTGTGCAAAAGCAGACTCCCGAGTTTTTGGGCTGCGCTAGAGCGGCGAGTATTTGGGCTCCGCTAGAGAAGTGGAACTAGCGTAACTGCGCGAAGGCCGAGGGGGGCTCCACCCCTCCCCCGAATGGCCGCAAAATCGCTCCTCCGCAGAGGTCCGCCAGGGCCTTTCAGTTGCAAGTCTAAAAGCGGAAATTCATGAAGATTAGGGCCAATTCGCTACCCAAAATGCTACCCATCAAGTCCGAACCAAGGTCTAACTTCGACTAACCTTCTGAAAAATTTGGGGTGGCATAGGGGACTTGAACCCCCGACCTCTAGATCCACAATCTAGCGCTCTAACCACCTGAGCTAATGCCACCATAGACGGGCCCAAAAACCCGGATCGCCTGATGTAGTCCGGCGCGCGGCGGGCGTCAAGGATAGGGTTTCCAGCCTCCGGCTTTCGCTCGACTCGCCGCTGGTGTAGAAGCGTGGTCGTGCAAAAAAGACGATAAACCTGTGGAGAGGCCGATCATGGTAAAGCTCGCTAAAAACCTGTCGCGGCTCGGCACCGAAACCGCCTTCGAAGTCCTGGCGCGCGCCGCCGCGCTGGAGGCCAAGGGCAAGAGCATCATCAACCTCGGCATCGGCCAGCCGGACTTCAAGACGCCGGGCCACATCGTCGAGGCGGCAATCCAGGCGCTGCGGGACGGCCATCACGGCTATACGCCGGCAAACGGCATCCTGCCGCTGCGCGAAGCGGTGGCGGCCGACCTGCACCGGCGACACGGCGTCGAGATAAATCCCGACCACGTGGTCGTGCAGCCCGGCGGCAAACCGACCATGTTCTTCGCGATCCTGATGTTCGGCGAGCCGGGCGCCGAGATCATGTATCCCGATCCGGGCTTCCCGATCTACAAATCGGTGATCGACTATTCCGGCGCCAAGGCGGTGCCGATTGTCCTGCGCGAGGAAAACGGCTTCGCCTTCAGCGCGGAGGAAGTACTGTCCCAGATCACCCCCAAGACCCGGTTGATCATCCTCAACAGCCCGGCCAACCCGACCGGCGGCGCGGTCGCGAAGGCGGAGTGGGACAAACTGGTCGACGGCCTCGCGGCCCATCCGGATGTCGCGATCCTGGCGGATGAGATCTACAGCCAAATGCTCTACGAAGGCCGCGAGCATGTGAGCCTGCTGCAATATGGCGACCTGCGCGACCGGGTGATCATGCTCGACGGCTGGTCGAAGACCTATGCGATGACAGGCTGGCGTCTCGGCTATGCGGTCTGGCCCCAAACACTCGCGGAACGGGCAACGCGGCTCGCCGTCAACTGCCATTCCTGCGTCAATGCGCCGACTCAATACGCCGGCATCGCCGCGCTCGAGGGACCGCAGGACGCGGTCCACGAAATGGTCGCCGCCTTCGACGAACGGCGCCGGGTCATCGTCTCGGAACTCAACCAGATCGCGGGATTCCACTGCGTCGATCCGGGCGGCGCCTTTTACGCCTTCCCCAATATCGAGGGCACCGGCATGGATGCCCGCTCCCTGCAAGACAAGCTGCTGACGGAAGCCGGCGTGGCCACCGTGGCCGGCACCAGCTTCGGCGACTATGGCGAGGGCTATATCCGCTTCTCCTACGCCAACAGCGTCGAAAACATTCGCGAAGCGATCGCGCGCATCAAAAAGTGCTTGGCGTAATCGCCCAAATAACAGGCAAACGATTATTTATTAGGCAGACAAGCATCCGGACTTCGGCGGCGAACCGCGCAAGACCCGCACATTCCGGGACTCAATTGCCCCTTGCCGCTTTGGCACGGCACATGCTTATTCTGTTATCAGAGGCACGTTGTTTGTACACGCTGGCCGCGCCGCGCACCGGTCGTCACGAGCAGGAAAGCGATCACCGCAATGAAGAAAATCGAAGCCATCATCAAACCCTTCAAGCTCGACGAAGTGAAGGAAGCGCTGCAGGATGTCGGCATCCAGGGCATCACGGTGACGGAGGCCAAGGGGTTCGGTCGCCAGAAAGGCCATACGGAACTGTATCGCGGGGCCGAATACGTCGTCGATTTCCTGCCGAAGGTGAAGCTCGAGGTCGTTCTCGAGGAAGGGCTCGTCGATCGGGCGATCGAGGCGATCCAGAATGCCGCGCGAACCGGCCGGATCGGCGACGGGAAGATCTTCGTGTCGGATATCAGCGAAGCGATTCGCATCAGGACCGGGGAACGGGGCGCCGAAGCCGTCTAGGGACCCGCCTGCCCCTCATCGATCATTCAATTTCAAGAACATTCAGTAACACGCTGACTCCAAGGAGCAAAAAAACATGTCGGATGTGGCAAACGCACTCAAGATGATCAAGGACAACGATGTCCAATACATCGACTTCCGGTTCACCGACCCGCGCGGAAAGTGGCAGCACATGGCGCAACACGTCTCGACCGTCGACGAGGACGCCTTCAAGGACGGCTTCATGTTCGACGGATCGTCGATCGCCGGCTGGAAGGCAATCAACGAGTCCGACATGATCCTGATGCCCGACGCCGCGACAGCGGTGATGGACCCCTTCGCCGAACAGCCGCAGATGATATTGTTCTGCTCGATTTACGAGCCGTCCACCGGGCAACCCTACAACCGCGATCCGCGGTCGGTGGCGCAGAAGGCGGAAGCGCATCTCAAGGCGACCGGCGTCGGCGATACCGCCTATTTCGGTCCGGAAGCGGAATTCTTCGTTTTCGACGACGTCCGCTTCGAAGTGTCGCAAAACTCGACCTTCTACGCCATCGATTCGATCGAAGGGCCGTATAATTCCGGCGCCGATATGCCGCCGAGCAACCCCGGCCACCGGCCGAGGACGAAGGGCGGCTACTTCCCAGTTCCGCCGGTCGATCACGGCACCGACCTCCGGGCCGAGATGGTGACGACGATGGTCGAGATGGGGCTGGACATGGAAAAGCACCATCACGAGGTCGCGCCCTCGCAGCATGAACTAGGCATCAAGTTCGACACGCTGGTGCGCAGCGCCGACAACATGCAGATCTACAAATACGTGACCCACATGGTTGCGCATCGCTACGGCAAAACCGCGACCTTCATGCCGAAGCCGATCTTCGGCGACAACGGGTCGGGCATGCACACACATCAGTCCATCTGGAAGGACGGTAAGCCGACCTTCGCCGGCTCCGGTTACGCGGACCTTTCGGAAACCGCGCTGTTCTACATTGGCGGCATCATCAAGCACGCCAAGGCGATCAACGCCTTTTCAAATCCGTCGACCAACAGCTACAAGCGGTTGATCCCGGGCTTCGAAGCGCCGGTGCTGCTCGCCTACTCGGCGCGCAACCGCTCCGCTTCCTGCCGCATCCCCTATGTGACCGGGCCGAACGGCAAGCGGGTCGAGGTGCGCTTCCCGGATCCGGCCGCCAACCCCTACCTCGCCTTCGCGGCCATGCTGATGGCCGGGCTCGACGGTATCGAGAACCGGATCCATCCCGGCGACGCGATGGACAAGGATCTGTACGACCTACCGCCCGAGGAGCTGGAAGGCGTGCCCACGGTCTGCGGATCGCTGCGCGAAGCGTTGGAATCCCTGGATGCGGACCGGGAGTTCCTCATCAAGGGCGACGTGATGTCGGACGACATGATCGACGCCTATCTCGACCTGAAGTGGGAAGAGGTTTTCGAGTTCGAGCACGCGCCGCATCCTGTCGAATACGCCATGTATTACAGCGTGTAATCCACCGTTTTCGAGACTCTACGCCAATGAAAGGGCCGCCAATCGTGGCGGCTCTTTTTGGTGTCCCCTGCCGCTCTAGCGCGGCAGTTTCACGCGCGCCGTCTTGCCGCCGGTTCCGTGGATCAGATCATGGGCGCGGACCAGCACCGTATCGAGGCCTGCCGGAACGCGAACGCCGGACAGCGTACGGGTAAAGGGCTGCTCGTCCTCATGCGGGTGAAACAGGGTCCGTGTGCCGAGTACGGTCTTGCCGTCCGGCGACAGCACCTCCCACTTATTGGCGTAATGTTTCCAACCGGTATCCCCGTGTTTGACCGTGACGTCGAAACTGTACGTTCCGTCGCGGTCTTTCCTGGCATCGACCTTCACGACATCCGCTTCGCCGGCGCCTGCAGGCGCCGCGAGGCCGATCACCGCCGCCATGACCAAGCCCGCCATCGTTATCCGCATGCCGCTCTCCCTGATCCAACGACGCTATTATAGCATAAATTGCGGACAGACATCACGGCAGCCACCCCGGCACACAGGCAACGCTGAAACGTCGAATCAAGGACTTACTCATACTCATATGATATTATGGATTATATTTTCAGACCGCCGAAAAATATGCGACATGGGCGCGCCGGCGATCATAACGATTCGTTAAGACCAAATGAGTTGAAATGATATAATCGAGGCACGACCGGTACGGGTAAAAACCGGCGACTCAGCACGCGTCGATGGATTTGAGCATCGAGTTGACAAAGGCATCGGTCCTTTGCGGGACAGGCGTCTGACGAGGGGAATATCGTGACGTTACTGCGTGACCTGCACGGCAATCTGGCCGCCGGCGCACGGCTCGCCGGATTCATGCCGGTCGACCGTTGGCGGTTCAGGCCCAGCCCCGACCAATCCGTCCTTCTTGTCGGATTGCTGTCGCTCGCCGAAATCTTCCTGTCCTTTGCGGCCACGCAGCCGGACCGGGTTTTCAACAGTTTCGGTCTCGCGGCAATCGGCGTCACCAGCCTCGCAGTGCTGCTTGCCTGCTACGCCGTCGCCCGGATGCACCGCCGTTCCTATGAATTCGGTACCATTCTGGTGGCTGCCGCCAGCGCATTGGCGATCATTTATGCGGCCGCGGGCGTCGTCTTTCAGGTGCTTTGGGCCGCCGGCCCCGAGCTTACCCGAAACAATCTGGTCATCCTGCAATCCGCAATCGGCGCCCTCTGCCTGATCGCGATCTTGCGCGCCGTCCATCTGGTTTTTGGCGGATCCCTGGTCAAGGCCGGCTTTATGGCCGTCCCGATGCTTGCGCTGATTTTTGCCTATCATTTCGTGCCAAAAGACGCGCTGTGGGTATCGACCGCCGAGGAGCCGGAAACAGCGGAAACGGCGATCGAGTTCGACCCCGATGTGGAGGCGACCTATTACCGGCAGCCAGCCCTGTTGGCCGCGTCGGCCGAGGCGCTTGCGCCGCAACGCGAGGATACGACCGATCTGTACTTCGTCGGTTTCGCCGGGCACGCCCATCAAGACGTCTTCATGAAGGAAGTACGAGCGGTCCGGAACCTGTTCGACACGCGGTTCGACACCAAGCATCGATCGCTGATGTTGATCAACAACCCCGCCACTTTGGAAACCGTCCCGCTGGCCAATCGCCACAACCTGACCGTCGCGTTGCAGCAGGTCGCGGCCCGCATGGATGTCGACCAGGACATTTTGTTCCTGTTTCTGACCTCGCACGGGTCCTCTTATCTGCTGTCGACGAAATTCTATCCCTTCGGGCTCAACGACCTGACCGCCGACGACCTGAAAGCGGCGCTGGCGCAGTCGGGCATCAAATAGCGGGTCGTGGTGGTGTCCGCCTGTTATTCCGGCAGCTTCATCGATTCGCTGCGCGATCCCAACACGCTGGTGATGACCGCTTCCAGCGCCACGGCCAATTCCTTCGGGTGCAGCGACCTGGCCGAATGGACCTATTTCGGCAAAGCCTATTTCGACGAAGCGCTTCGCAAAACCTACTCCTTCTCCGACGCGTTCGAGGTGGCGGTAAAAACCATCGACGCCCGCGAGGAAACGGAACAGCTGAAAGCGTCCGAGCCGCAAATGCACATAGGCGCGCGTATCCGGCCGCTGTTGCAGCGCCTCTCGGATCGGCTCGGCGGCCACGGCGACGGTCAGATCGCCGAACTCCCGTAAGGATAGGAAAACCCCCTTTTTGCGGCGCAAATAATCGTTCAACAAAACACAAGATGTTGTGGATTTATATCTTTAAATCTACTGCATCGTGCTTGCGTTACGCTCCGGCGCCCATATAATCGCCGCCATGCCAGAAGATCTTTTCGACAGTGTGCCCAAGGGCAAATCCTCGAGCTACTCCGCCAAAGATATTGAGGTCCTCGAAGGGCTTGAACCCGTACGCCGCCGGCCCGGTATGTATATCGGCGGCACCGACGAGCGCGCCATGCATCACCTGGCCGCCGAGGTCCTCGACAATGCGATGGACGAAGCGGTGGCTGGTCACGCCAGCCGAATCGAAATGTCGCTGGAGGCGGACGGCTTCGTGACCGTGCGCGACAACGGCCGTGGTATTCCCATCGACCCGCATCCGAAATTCAAGAAGAAATCGGCGCTGGAAGTCATCATGACGACGCTGCATTCCGGTGGCAAATTTTCCGGCAAGAGCTACGACACCGCCGGCGGTCTGCACGGGGTCGGCATTTCCGTCGTCAACGCGCTGTCGGATTCACTGACGGTCGAGGTCGCGCGCGACCGGATGCTGCACGTGCAGTCCTATGCCCGTGGCGCGCCGAAGGGACCGCTCAAAAAGGGCGGCGAAGTGAACAACCGCCGCGGCACGACGGTGCGTTTCCATCCCGACCCGGACATCTTCGGCGACAAGGCGCAGTTCAAGCCGGCAACCCTCTATCGCATGGTCCGCTCGAAAGCGTATCTCTTTCGCGGCGTCGAAATCCGCTGGAGTTGCAACGCCAAGCTGCTCAAGGGCGATGCGGAAACGCCGGAGAGCGACAAGCTTCATTTCCCGGGCGGCTTGCAGGATTACTTGGCTGCAACCGTCGGCGCGCGCCCGACGGTCACGCCGAACGCCTTCGCCGGACGGATAAGTAACGGCGTCGGCAAGGTGGAATGGGCGATTTGCTGGCCGCAGGACGAGGAAGGCTTCGTCAATTCCTACTGCAACACGATCCCGACGCCGCAAGGGGGCAGTCACGAATCCGCGCTAAGGTCGGCGCTGGCGCGCGGCCTCAAGAATTACGCCGATATGACCGGCGCCAAGAAAACCTCGGTCATCACCGCGGAAGACCTGTTGGGCGGCGCCTGTGTGATGCTGTCGGTTTTCATCACCGACCCGCAATTCCAGGGTCAGACCAAAGAACGGCTGAGCTCGCCGGCGGCGGCCAAGCTGGTCGAGGGATCGCTGCGCGACCATTTCGAGCTGTGGTTGTCCGGCGACCCGTCGAGCGCCGGCGACCTGTTGGAGCGTGTGCTCGAACGGGCGGACGAACGCCAGCGCAAGCGCAGCTCCCGCGATCTCGCCCGTAAATCGGCGACACGGAAACTCCGGCTCCCCGGCAAACTGACCGACTGTTCGCAAAGTTCGTCGGCCGGCACCGAACTGTTTCTGGTCGAGGGTGATTCCGCCGGCGGTTCCGCAAAGCAGGCGCGTAACCGGGCGAATCAGGCGGTGCTGCCGTTGCGCGGCAAGATCCTCAACGTCGCCAGCGCCTCCGCGGACAAGATGGCCGGCAACCAGGAAATCGCCGATTTGATCCAGGCGCTCGGCTGCGGAACCCGCAGCGATTACAGCGGCGACAAGCTACGCTACGAGCGGATCATCATCATGACCGACGCCGACGTGGACGGTGCGCATATCGCGTCCCTGTTGATGACGTTCTTCTACCGCGAAATGGCCGGGCTCATTCAGGATGGGCGGCTCTTCCTCGCCATGCCGCCCCTGTACCGCCTGACCCATGGCGGCACGACCGTTTATGCGCGCGACGATGCCCACAAGGATGAACTCGAAAAAACGGTTTTCAAGGGCAAGACCAAGATCGACGTCAGCCGCTTCAAGGGACTCGGCGAAATGCCGCCGGCACAATTGCGCGAAACGACGATGAACCCCGAGACGCGCACCCTGCTGCAGGTCGAATTGCCGGATCAGTCGGAAAAGGCCGAATATCGCGAAACCGCGCAACTGGTCGAAAGCCTGATGGGCCGCAAACCGGAGAAGCGCTTCAAGTACATTCAGGAAAACGCGCAATTCGTCCGCGATCTCGACGTTTAGGTCCTTAATCCAGTTCCGATCATATCATTGAGCTCCCCGTAGTTCGGCCACGGCCGAACCATCGGCGCGTCGCAAAGCCTATCTTTCGGTGGAATAGTGCCGTGGCACGTCCAACCGGGAGCTCTCCGTGACGCCGATCGACGAAGCCGTACCCGCCGCGACCGCCGAGTTGAAACCGGTCGACCCCG
>JBFFGE010000192.1:0-8364 GCA_041557595.1 Alphaproteobacteria bacterium | reverse complement strand
TTGGAGGTGCGGGCACCCTTGCTGAGCCGGCCGCTCGCGGAATTCGCCTGGCGCTTGCCGAACGACTTCAAATACCGCGAGGGTCGGCCAAAATGGATCCTGGGCAACCTGCTGGCGCGCTACTGTCCCGATCTGACGATCGCCAAGACCCAACCGGGTTTCGTGCCGCCGATTGCCGCGTGGTTGCGGGGACCATTGCATGACTGGGCTGGCGATCTTTTGTCGCCCGAGACGCTGAAGGCCGACGGATTGATCGACCCGGAGCCGATCCTGTCGGTGTGGAACGAGCACCGCCAAGGTGCCCATGACTGGAGCGGCGAGCTTTGGAACGTCCTGATGTACCTGTCGTGGCGGTCCGCATGGCGATAACCGTGGCTGGGCATACCCATGGGGGTCAGATATATCTACCATGGATCGGTGCTTTAGTCGTGCCTGGCCGGGCGTCTCGCCGACATGCCTACGGGCTGATCGAGGAAAACGGCAAGGCGATGTTCGTTTCCAGCGGGCTCGGTACCAGCATCATTCCCGTTCGGATAAACATGCCGCCGGAGATTGCATCGATTACACTCATGACTGACGGCGGTCGGAACCGGCCGTAAACAAGAAGCAGGGATTGTTGCCGTAACATGCCCGTCCTGAAGACCATCGCCGATCCACGTTCCGATTCGTTCCGTGCCAACGCCGAAGCGATGCGCACGGTGGTCGATGAATTGCACGCCACATTTTCGGAGATCGAGAAAGGCGGCGGTGCGGCGGCGCGGGAACGGCACGCGTCGCGCGGCAAGTTGCTGCCGCGGGAGCGCATCGAGCGGCTGCTCGACCCCGGCGCGCCGTTTCTCGAATTCTCGCCGCTCGCCGCCCACGGCATGTATGGCGATACCATTGCCGCTTCCGGCCTGATTACTGGCATCGGTGCGGTGTCGGGGGTCGAATGCGTCATTGTCGTGAACGACGCGACGGTCAAAGGCGGGACGTATTTCCCGATCACCGTCAAGAAACATCTGCGCGCGCAGGAGATTGCCCAGGAAAACAATTTGCCGTGCATCTACCTGGTCGATTCCGGCGGTGCCAATCTGCCCAACCAGGACGAGGTCTTCCCGGACCGGACGCATTTCGGGCGGATTTTCTACAATCAGGCCAACATGTCGGCGCAGGGTATTCCGCAAATCGCCGTCGTCATGGGATCGTGCACCGCCGGCGGCGCGTATGTCCCGGCGATGTCGGACGAGGCGGTGATCGTGCGCGAACAGGGGACGATATTTCTCGGCGGCCCCGCCCTGGTGAAAGCGGCGACCGGCGAGATCGCGACGCCGGAGGAACTGGGCGGGGCGGATGTTCATTCGCGCGTGTCCGGCGTTACCGATCACTATGCCACCGATGATGCCCATGCGCTGTCAATCTGCAGGCGAATCGTCGCCAATCTCAATCGGCGAAAGCAGATCACGCTCGACGTCGCGGAACCGAAGCCGCCGCTATATCCCGGCGAGGAAATCTATGGCGTCGTGCCGGACGACGTGCGGAAGCCCTACGATGTGCGCGAGGTGATCGCACGCCTGGTCGATGGCAGTGCGTTCGACGAATTCAAGGCGCTGTACGGCACCACGCTGGTTTGCGGCTTTGCGCGGCTGCACGGATACCCGGTGGGGATCGTCGCCAACAACGGCATCCTGTTTTCGGAGTCGGCGCAGAAAGGCGCACATTTTATCGAGCTCTGCAGCCAGCGCGGGATACCGCTGGTATTTCTCCAAAACATCGCGGGCTTCATGGTCGGCAAAAAATATGAGGCCGGCGGTATCGCGAAGGATGGGGCCAAAATGGTCATGGCGGTCGCCTGCGCCAAGGTGCCGAAATTCACCGTGATTATCGGTGGCTCCTACGGCGCCGGCAATTACGCCATGTGCGGCCGCGCCTATGGTCCGCGCTTCTTGTGGATGTGGCCGAATGCGCGAATTTCCGTGATGGGCGGCGAGCAGGCGGCCAATGTATTGGCGCAGGTGCGCCGCGACGGGATGGAACGGTCGGGCAAGCCCTGGAGCGACGCGGAAGAGGAAGATTTCAAGGCGCCGATCCTCGCACAGTACGAAGAGCAGGGGCATCCCTATTATGCCAGTGCGCGATTGTGGGACGATGGGGTGATCGATCCGGCGGAAACGCGGAATGTCTTGGGGCTTGCCTTGTCGGCTGCGCTCAACGCCCCGATCGAAGCGACCAAATTCGGCGTGTTCCGGATGTAACGAACGATAGGTAAGGGGAGCGGAAATGCCGGAAGCGATGATTTTGACGGATGTCGACGCCCGGGGAATTGCCACGGTGACGTTGAACAGACCCGATGTACATAACGCCCTCAGCGGCGACCTAATTGCAGGACTGCGCGCGATTTTCGACGATTTCGCGGCGCGGGACGATCTCAAGGCGCTGATCCTGACCGGGCGCGGCAAAAGCTTTTCCGCCGGCGCTGATTTGAACTGGATGCGCCGCGCCGCCGGGTTCTCGCACGAAGAGAATGTGGCCGATGCGAAAGTCACAGCGGGCATGTTCAACGCCCTGAATACCTTGCCGATGCCCACCATTGCGAAGGTGCAAGGCTCGGCCTTTGCCGGCGGGCTCGGATTGGTCGCCTGCTGCGATATCGCGGTCGCGGCGGAGGACGCGATGTTCGCCGTCACCGAGGCGCGGTTGGGTCTGGTTGCGGCGGTGATCAGCCCCTACCTGGTCGCGGCGATTGGCCCGGGCGCGGCGCGCCGGTATTTCCAGACGGCCGAGTGCTTCGACGCGGCGGAAGCGAAACGGATCGGGCTGCTGCATGAGGCGGTGCGGGCGGACGCGCTCGATGGTACCGTTGATGGAATCCTGCGCGAAATGTTGAAGAATTCCCCGCCGGCGCTGCGCGCGTACAAAACGCTGATCCGCGAATGCGCCGGTCCGGTCAGCGAGGCGACGCGCAACGACACCGCGGACCGGATCGCCGGTATCCGGGCGACGGCGGAGGCACAGGAGGGTATCGCCGCGTTTTTCGAAAAACGGAAACCGGCCTGGGCCATACAGCAAGAAGGATCCGGCCGATGAGCGAACCGGTCGTTTTGTGCGCAACCGATTCGCGCGGCGTTGCGACGGTCACCTTGAACCGCCCGGAGGTGAACAATGCCTATAACGCGGATGTCATCGACAGCCTGATCGCGACGGCCGGAACGTTGGCCGCGGATGATGCGGTCCGGCTGGTCGTGCTGCGGGGCAACGGGCGGCATTTCCAGGCGGGCGCGGATCTCAAATGGCTTCAGGAAGTCTCGACCCAGTCGCCGAAGCACAATGTAGAGGTATCGCGTCATACGACGGACGCGGTACGCGGATTGAACGAATTTCCCAAACCGACCATGGCGCTGGTGCATGGCGGATGTTTCGGCGGCGGCACCGGAATCGTTGCTGCCTGCGATATCGTCATCGCGGCGGAGGAAGCGATTTTCTCGATCACCGAAGCACGCTGGGGGGTGATGGCGGGTCCGATCTTTCCGCAGCTGAACGCCCGGATCGGCGAGCAGAACGCGCGGCGTTATGCGTTGACCTGCGAACGCTTCGGCGCAAAACGCGCCCATGAAATCGGACTGGTGCATGCGGTCTGCCCCGAGGGTGGGCTGGACCAGGCGGCGGCGCCGATCATCGATGCGATCCTGCAGTGCGGCCCTGCCGCGCTCCGGGAAAACAAGCGGTTGATTACGGATATCGCCGGCTTGGGCGTGTCCGATCCGCTGGCCGAGCAATTGGCGCAACAGCACGCGGCGAAACGCCAGACGGAAGAAGCGGATGAAGGTCTCCGCAGCTTCATCGAAAAGCGCAATCCGGTATGGTATCCGGGGACGGGGGCTTAGGGATGGCTGAAAATGTCACGATGACGGTGGATGCGCGCGGCGTGGCGACAATCACCTTCGACCGGCCCGACCGGCTGAACGCCCTGGATGCGGAACAGGTGGCGGCTTTCAACGCAGCCATGGGCGCGGCCTCCCGGGATTCCGCGGTGCGTGTCGTCGTGCTGCAGGGGGCCGGCAAGGTCTTTTGCGCCGGCGCCGATATTCGCTATTTGCAATGGGCGGCGGCCTTGCCGTTCGAGGACAACCTCACCGATGGGCGTGCTTTTTCGGATATGCCCGCCGCGGTCCGCGGCGCGCCGAAACCGGTGGTGGCGAAGGTTCAGGGCGGCGCCTATGGGGGCGGCGTCTCGCTGGCGGCGGCCTGCGATATCGTGGTCGCGGCGGACTCCGCCCGGATGGCGATTACCGAGTCGCGGTTCGGGCTGACCCCGTCGATCATGGTGCCCTACCTGCTCGGCCGCATCGGGCAACGGCAATGCCGGCGCTGGTGCCTGACCGCGGAAATGATGAGCGCGGCGGAAGCGCAGCGGATCGGGCTGGTCGATTTGGTGGCGCCGGACGGCGCGTTGGACGATGAGGTCGCTGCGGTGGTCGACCGCCTGCTTATGAATTCGCCCGGCGGGCTTGCGGAAAGCAAGACGTGCATCGGAGAAATGGGCCGCCCGCCGATCGATGCGGCAATGGTCGACCGAGCATTGGACGTGTTCGTTCGCGGCCGCGCGAGCCCGCAGGCGATCGAGGGGACCCGCGCCTTCGTCGAGAAACGCCCGGCGTCATGGGCGGAGGAGGAGACCGGGTGAGGGTGAAACACCGCCCGAGACTTACAGGGTTTGTCTTTACCGTCTGTTTGCTGGGCCTCATTTCCCTGGCGGTGTCGGAGATCGGGACGGTCTCGCTTATTGTCATGCTTGTCGTCGTTTCGGCGGCGGTTGGCTCTTTCTGTCTGTTTTTCCCCGGCAACAATTTTTTCGCGATTTCGCTGGCCAACTTCCTCGGCGTCTATGCCTGCATCTTCACGTTCTTCATCTTGACGAATTTCCGGTCGGTCTCGCCGCTGGCAATTCAGTTCGGTTTTACCTTTCCGGTTTTGGCCTTTCTGGGCGGCGTCTTGTGGCGGCGGCCCAGTGTCGAATCGATCGTTGCGTCCAACAGGTTGCGGGACGAGCGGCGTATTGGCCGTACCTTTCTTTGGCTTGTGCCCGTGTTCAGCATCGGTGCGCTGACATTCCTCGTCCCGGGCCATCTCACCAGTCCGAAATCCATCGATACGGCGTTCCTCGTATCGATGGGCTTGATCGGCCTGATCGTCCTGTTCGCGAGCCGCGATATCGCAACGTTCCTGCTCGACGCCGGGTTGCTGTTCGAGGAATTCTTTCAAAGCGCTTCTCGGCTCGTGGTGCCGGCCTTCGCGTTCTGCACCTTTTATTCGCTGCTCGTCATCGTCTTCGGGTGCATCTATCGCATTCTCGACCGGTTCGCCGAGGCGCCGCTTTTCTTGATCAGCGGGGTGGCGACGCGCATCGATTTTTCCGACGCGTTGTATTTTTCGATCATTACCTTGAGCACGGTGGGATATGGCGACGTCATTCCGCGTGGCGACTCGATCCGCGTTATCGTGGCGATGCAAATCGTCTGCGGCGTGCTCCTTCTGCTATTTGGGTTTTCGGAGATTATCTCCTATACCCGGCGGCGCACCATGGGGGGCACGTCGTGACCGGCCATGTTCGATAAAATTCTGATCGCCAATCGAGGCGAGATCGCGTGTCGCGTCATGCGCACGGCAAAACGGCTCGGTATTGCCACGGTGGCGGTCTATTCCGAGGCGGATTCCGGCGCGCCCCATGTCGCGATGGCGGATGAGGCGATCTGTATCGGTGCCGCGCCGGCCAGCGAAAGTTATCTGGCAATCGACGCGATCATCGACGCCGCGTGGAGGACCGGTGCGCTGGCGGTCCATCCGGGCTACGGGTTCCTGTCGGAAAATGCGGAATTCGCCGAGGCGTGCGCCCGGTCGGATATCACATTTATCGGCCCGTCGCCGGAAACGATCCGGCTCATGGGATCGAAGCTCGAAGCGAAACGTTTGGTGGAAAAGGCCGGGGTGCCGGTGGTGCCGGGCTTTCATGCCGCCGACCCGTCGGAAAAGGAATTGCGCGAGGCGGCGGAATTGATCGGTTTTCCGCTGCTCATCAAGGCGTCCGCCGGCGGCGGCGGACGCGGCATGCGTCTGGTGCGGGAGGCGGGCGAATTCGAAGACGCTCTGGCCGGCGCCCGGCGCGAGGCGCTGGCGGCCTTCGGCGACGATCAGGTCCTGCTGGAATATTACATCGGTCAGTCGCGGCATATCGAGGTGCAGGTCTTCGGCGATTCGGCCGGGCAGATGATCCACCTGTTCGAGCGTGACTGTTCGGTTCAGCGCCGCCATCAGAAAATTCTGGAGGAATCGCCGGCGCCGGGATTGAGCCCGAAGGTGCGCGAGGCGATGACCGAGGCTGCGGTCCAGGCGGCGCAGGCGGCGGATTATGTCGGCGCGGGAACGGTCGAATTCATCATGGACGTTGGCCGCGCCGAAGATATCGGCAATTTCTACTTCCTCGAGATGAATACCCGCCTTCAGGTCGAGCATCCGGTGACCGAGATGGTCTCCGGGATCGATCTGGTGGAATGGCAATTCCGAATCGCGGCCGGCGGGCGCCTTCCGCTCGATCAATCGGCGGTCAAGCCTCGCGGACATGCAATCGAAGCCCGGATCTATGCGGAAGACCCGCGACAGGATTATCTGCCGTCGGTGGGAACATTGTCCCATTTTCGGTTGCCGGAGGAGACGGCCTCCCTGCGGATCTATTCCGGAGTTCGTGAAGGGGATGCGGTCTCGCCTTATTACGACCCGATGATCGCCAAAGTCATCGCCTGGGGGCAGCAGCGCGAGGATGCGCTGCGCCGGTTGCGCCGGGCGCTCGACCGGATCGAAGTGGTCGGGGTCACCACCAATCGGGATCTGCTCGCCGCCATAATGGTGCATTTCGATTATGCCTCCGGCGCGTTCGATACCACCTTCCTCGACGAGCATCGCGACGAATTGGCGACCGAGGCCAAGGCCCCGGTGGTCGAGTCGCTGGTTCTTGCGGCGATCGCGGAGCTCGACCAGCTTTCGGCGGACGTCCAGACCTCCGGTGCCGCCCGGGACGATCCGTACTCACCCTGGCGACGCCGCGATGGATGGCGCCTGTTCGGGCACAGTTCCTGCGGCCTCCGATTTACCGATCAGGACGAGGAAATTCTGGTGCGGGCAACGGTCGAAGGGACGGCATACCAGGTCGATTGGCTTGGCGTGGGCGTGCGGGCGACGGGCGTCACCGTCCAGGACGGCGTTGTCAGTGCCGAGATTCGCGGGCGTCGCATCGCGGGTCGGGTCGTCCGGCTGGCGCAGGACCGGCACGTCATTATCGGCGGGCTCGTTCGCCGGCTCGTTCTCGGCGCTTCGGATGCCAGCGATGCGGCGGCGGAAGCGGGCGGCGGGAAGCTGACGGCGCCGTTGCCCTCGACGGTGGTCAAGGTACATGTGGAATTGGGGCAGAAGGTCGCGCATGGCCAGGCGCTGATGGTGCTGGAAGCGATGAAAATGGAGCATGTCGTGATCGCGCCGGGGGATGGGGTGGTGGCCGCCATCCACTATGCCGCGGGCGAACAGGTACTCGAGGGCGCGGAATTGATCGCCTTCGAGACCGAGTAGGCGGGTCGGCCATGGCGCTCCATCTGATGAAATTATCGGTCGGGATTCATGATATCGACCATCTGGCCGAGGTCCAGGCGCTGCGCCGGCGCCGGTCGGAGGCGGCCGGGGACCCGATTACGCTGTCGCACCGGACCCGGAATACGCCGCGGCGGGCCGCCGAATTGCTGGAAGAAGGGTCGATTTACTGGGTCATTCGCGGCCGCATTCGCGTGCGCCAGCGATTGCTCGGATTCGAGGGGGAGGTGGATGAAGAGGGCCGGAAATACTGCCGGTTCGTGCTCGATCCGGAGCTGGTGGCGACCGAACCCTGGCCTCACCGGGCCTTCCAGGGGTGGCGGTATCTGGAGGCCAAGGACGCACCGCCGGATTGGCCCCGCGGCAAGGTCGAGGCGGATATGCCGGCGGAGATGATCGCCGAGCTGCGCGAGTTGGGACTTATTTGATCCCGGGAGGCCGGGATCGGCATTTTTTTCCCTCCGACTTCATTTGAGTCGTTGCACCCCTCTTGAGGGATCGCTATATTCACAAGCTGTGACCGCCCACCCGAGACTGACTTTTGGGTCGGGGGGCGATCCCCAGAAATGAAGTAAGGACGGGTGTGGCCTGTTTTAGGCGGCATTTCGGCCCCTGTTTTTTGACATTGTTGATACTTAGGAAGGGATGCGTGGGCGGCGTGTTTGCGTTTTGGCGTGAATACAGCTGTTTATGTATCTCTTTTCAGCTTCGTTTTTTATGCGAGCCTGAGAAGTTTTGGATGATGGCGTG
>JBFFGE010000191.1:0-8422 GCA_041557595.1 Alphaproteobacteria bacterium | reverse complement strand
TCGCGAACCGCCGTTTTTCTTTACCAAAGCCGCCGACGCAATTTTCCTCGACGACACGCTGCCCTATCCGACGGCGACCGAAGACATGCACCCGGAATGCGAAATGATCGTGGCGCTCGGCAAGGGCGGCAAGAATATTGCGGTCGAGAAGGCCCTCGACTGCGCCTTCGGCTATGGCGTGGGATTCGACCTGACCCGGCGCGACATGCAGTCGGAAGCCAAAAGATTGCGCCGGCCCTGGGCGCTCTCCAAGGGATTCGACAATGCCGCGCCCTGCGGTCCGTTGCACAGCGCGGCGGATGTCGGACATGTGGCGTCGGGTATGTTGCGCTTCACGGTGAACGGCGAGGTGCGGCAGGAATCCGATCTCGACAAGATGATCTGGTCGGTGCCGGAAACCATCTCCTACCTGTCGGGGCTAATCACGTTGTATCCCGGCGACGTCATCATGACCGGCACGCCGGCCGGCGTCTCCGCCGTCGTGCCCGGCGACGATCTGGTCGGTCATGTGGACGGGCTCAGCGACCTCACCCTGAAGATCGGACCCGCATGACCTCCCGGCCCGGGAACCGGCGCGAATTGATCGGCATTTAATACAGTTTTATTGCGTTTTATTAGTGACTTATCCACCTTGATCTAACCCTTCCAGACTACATATTGAGTCTATATGGGCGGGCGGAAATCGCTACCATCCCTCATATGGAAGCGGTCAATGCACCGCGTCCGCACGAAATTGTTGAACAACAACATCGGAATCAAGGTATGCGAGACTCAATTCGGAACGGTCTCTCGGCGGCGGCGTTCGCCGCGGTCGCCCTGGCGGCGTCGCCGACACTGTCCGCCGGCGGCGTGGCATGGGGCTATCACGGCGATCTGGGCCCGGACGCATGGGGCAAGCTGACGGACAGCCATGGCCAGATCGCCTATCCGCTCTGCGGTGAAGGCAAGGCTCAATCGCCGATCGATATTGCGGCCAAGGGCAAGAAGGGCCCGAAGCCAAAGCTGATCCGGTTCAACTACAAGGCGGTGCCGCTGAAAATCAAAAACAACGGCCACACCATTCAGGTCGACTATGCCAAAGGCAGCACCGCCACGGTCGATGGTAAAACCTACAACCTGCTGCAGTTCCATTTCCACCGTCCGAGCGAGCATACGGTCGACGGCAAGTCCTTTCCCATGGAGGGCCATCTGGTCCACGCCAAGGGCAGCGGCGCCGACATGAAGCTCGCCGTGGTCGGATTCCTGATGGTCGCCGGCAAGAACAATCCCGCGCTTCAGGCAATCTGGAAACACATGCCGAAGAAAAAGGGCTCCGTGACGGTCAAAGGCAAGAAGATCAACGCCGCCAAGTTGCTGCCGAAAAATCGCAGCTATTTTGCCTATGACGGTTCCCTGACGACGCCGCCCTGCAGCGAAGGGGTCAAATGGCACGTCCTGAAGCAGGCGATTCAGGTTTCGCCGAAACAGGTGAAGCAATTCGGCGCGATCTTCGACGGCGTCACCAACCGCCCGGTGCAGGCGTTGAACGGGCGCACCGTCCGGTAATCGACCGCGGACCGTCCGCCGCGGCGACACTGTCCCCGCCCGCGACGCGCGCCATCATGGAGGTATTGAGAACCCCGTCTCTTCGAGGCGGGGTTTTCTTCTCGATCGCGCGTGCCCTTCGAGCCGCCATTGCGATTGCGCCGGATTTGATTTCCCACGGCCGCTCAGGCTAAGTGTTGCCGGACCGTTGCACTTGGATAAAATCCCGGGCGAACCGAAACGGTTCGCGACGACGTATTTGCGGAAAAAACCAAGAGATAGACCATTTCATATGCGTCAATTTAAACAAGAGCTGCTCTATCTTTATAGAATGGATCAACTTTTCCGCCTTTAATTGATTCCAATTAAAGGCAGGTTGATCTAGCCGCCTCTCGAACGAAAGGGCCGCGCCATGCGCCTCGCCACCTGGAACATCAACTCGGTTCGCCTGCGAATGCCCTTGCTGCACCACCTGGCGGCGACCGAATCGCCCGACGTCATCTGCCTGCAGGAAACCAAGGTCGACGACGACAAATTCCCGCTCGACGACGTGAAGGCGGCAGGCTATCCGCATGTCTGTTTCAGTGGCATGAAGGGCTACAACGGTGTCGCCATTCTCTCCCGCGTGCCCCTGATCCGGCAGGATTGCCGCGACTGGTGCGGACGCGGCGACGCACGGCACGTGGCGGCGGAGCTGCCCGACGGCACCGAGCTGCACAATTTTTATGTTCCGGCCGGCGGCGATGTTCCGGACCCCGACACCAACGACAAGTTTGCCCACAAGCTGCAATTTCTCGACGAAATGACAGCGTGGTTTCCGGAATCGCGCGATGCGGCGCGGCCGATGGTGCTGGTCGGCGACCTCAACATCGCGCCGCTGGAAACCGACGTCTGGTCGCACAAGCAGTTGCTGAAGGTGGTCAGCCATACGCCGGTCGAGGTCGACCGGCTGGCGAAGCTGCAGCAGACGCTGGGGTGGGTCGACGCGGTGCGCAGGTTCATTCCGCCGACGGAAAATCTCTACAGCTGGTGGAGCTACCGCGCGCGCGACTGGTCGGACTCGGACCGCGGGCGGCGGCTCGATCATGTCTGGGTGACGCCGCCGGTGACGCCGCGCCTCGACGGCGCGTCGGTCTTGCGCGATGCACGCGGTTGGGAAAAAGCCTCCGATCACGTGCCCGTCATTGTCGACTTCAAGGCCTGAACGACCGGAGCGCGCACCCTGCGACGTCTCTCAGGAAGCCGGTGCCTGCGCCAACGCTTCGCGCAACCGGACGGTCGTCAATTCGAGCCGGCGGGCCAGTTCCCGCATGATCCCGACCGCCATTTCGGGAAATTCCTCGAGCACGCTGAAGAACCGTTCCTTGGATATGCGCAACGTCACCAGCTCGCTGACCGCCCGCACGGTGGCGGTGCGCGGCACGTCGCACAGGATGGCGATCTCGCCGACCATTTCGTTTTCGCCGACCGACGCGACGCTCATTTCGCCGTCGATATTATGCATCAGCACCTCCGCCGATCCGCTGATGATGAAGTACGCGGCATCGCCGGGGTCGCCCTGCCGGAAGACCACGTCGCCCGGCGCGAACACGAGCCGGTCGCTGGTAAACGCCAGCAGTTTCAACCGCGCCGCATCGACATTGGCGAACATCGGCACCTTGCGCAGGCATTCGAATTCATCGCTCAGGCTCATTGCACATCCATTTCTGTCGAGCGGTCAGGCGACATCGAGCAGCTCGCTGAGCGAGCCGTCGAGGCCGGTCAATACGTCGTAGCTTCCCTGCTCGACCACCTTGCCGTCCTTCATCACCACGATCTGATCGAACAGCTGCGGGCTCACGACCTGGTTCATCACCCAGATCAATCCTCGTCCGGTCCGGTCGGCCTGCAACCGTTCGATCAATTCGGCCTGGCTTTGGCGATCCAGCGCCTCGGCCGCCTCATTGACGATCAGGATGTCCGGCCGTTTCAGCAACGCGCGCCCGATCGCCAACCGCTGGCGCTGCGCCAATGACAGGCGCGCTCCGCCGACGCCCACGGGCGCCCGCAACCCAACCGCGATCACCGCCGTCCTCAAGCCGACCCGATCGACCACCTCGTCGATCAGGGCGCCTACTTTCTGCGCGCTGTGCGCTTGGCCGTAAGCCAGTTTGCCGAACAGCATATTGTCTTGAATGGTGGCGGCCGGGTTGAGCTGCCCTTCTTCGAAAAAGGCGACCGCCCCGTCCAGCGACGCCGGCAGACCGGCGGCAAACAACTGGCGCGCCGCCAGGATGCGTTCCTGCATCGGCGCGTCGATCAGGCCAAGCCGATGGCGCGAAACGATCAACAGGAACGGCAAGGACAACAAACGCCGGCGCGCCTCCGGGCCGATGCCCGCCGAATCCGGCGACTGGCCGAGAATGGTCCGGAATACCGGCAGATCCTCCGCGGAAATAAAGCTGAATTGCTGCAGGAATTCATGATCCGCCGGCAAGTCGGCGAACAACTCGACCATGGTTTCCGCGACCCGCCAGCCGATCTCGACAAAGGTTTCCATGAGGCCCGCACGGTCGAGCACGTCCATGACGTAGGGATGATCCGCAAGGTGCTCCATGTCGAACCGATTGTCGACGGGCACGCCGAACAATAGGTTTTCGCCGACCGTGGCATTGGTGTTGTAGCGGTTCACGTCGAACGGCTCGACAAGGCGGGCATAGGCCGGGTCACCGAGCCGGTCGCGGAGCGCATGCCGGGCCGCGAGGATCTTTTCGACCGTTTCCGGCTGATCGCCCGGATCGACATTGCCGCGCAGGCCCATTTGGTAAACGCTGTGATCCAGGCCGACGAGATGCAGCGTTTCGATCATGCGGCCGCACAGCGCAGCCGGGCCATCCACGCCGGCGGCTTGATAATCGATCCAATCGGCGTTGAAGTCGTACGCCGAATTCCCCGCCATCACCGATTCGGCAAGCTTCGACGCACGTTCCGGCGACACCGCCGCCGGCGGCGGCTGCCGTTTCAATCCGTACACCAGATTGTCGCTGATCGACGCATTCTGCAGATGGGCATTGGCGCCGACATAGCCGATCCGCCGTCCGGTCACCGCAAGGGGCAATTCGGCCAGGTCCAGGCCGCCGATCGTAACCTTACCCGAGCTGGGCGCGATCAGCCCGCCGAGCATCATCGCCAATTCCGACTTGCCGCTCGCCGCGTCGCCGACGATTGCGGCGCGCCCGGCGACCGGCAACGATATCACCGCGCTATCCAGCAGCCGCCCGCCATCGTCGTCGACCAGGCTGACATTGGCGACGATATCGCCTGCCAGCGCCTGTTCCGGGGCCAGCGCCTCGGGCTCTTCATCGCGCATGCCCGGCGGGCCGAATTGCTCGACGACCTGATCGTATTTGATGCGGACGTCTTCTTTTTGCTGATACCAGACCAGCATTTCCCGCCATGGCGCGGCGAGATCCTTGTAGGCCGCGAGCACCGCGATCAACGCGCCGAGCGTCAATTCGCCCTTGATGACCAGATAGCCGCCGATCGAGAAGAAAAAGAACGGCGTCAGCTTGTCGATGAAGTTGTTGAGAAACTTGATGAAAAACTTGCGCTGGTAGAGTTCGAAGCGGATGTCGTAAATCCGGCCAAGACGCGCGGACAGCCGGGCGAGTTCGAGGTTCGCGGTATCGTTCGCCCGGACATCGACGATCCCGGACACCGTTTCGCCGATGTGGTCGGACAGGCGCCGGACATTCTGCACCCGGCGCTTGGCCAGTTCGTTCACCCGGCGCTGCAATTTGGGAATAATGTACATTTGCAGCGGATAGAAGGCGATCGCCGCGATTCCCAGCGCCGGATCCTGGATCATGATGAAGCTCAGGATGACCACCAGCTGGCCGCCATAGAACATCGGGTCCGCAAACGCGGTGCCGATAAAACCGCCGAGCGGCTCCACCTCGGCGGTCACGATGGGAATGATTTCGCCCTGGCCGAGGCGGCGGAACCGCGACAGGGGAAATCGCAGCATGCGCGAATACAGCTGGTAGCGCAGCCGCCGCAGCAGCCGCTCGCCGAGCCGGCCCTTGTACACGTTAATGTGAAACTTGAAGCAGCCGTTGACCAGCACCAGGAACAGATAGGTGAAGCTCAGCGCCAGCAGGAACCGGATCTGCGGTGTTTCCACGATGAAGGTATGGCCGAAAACGGTCATCGGATAGGGCGGATCGACACCGCCGCCGATCGCCTCGTTCACGATGATTTTCGGAAGTTCCAGCGACAGGTACAGAAACGGGTAATAGGCGACCGTCACCGCCAAGAGATACGCCTGCTGCGGGGCAGTGTATCGGAGTAAGTACCTGAAAATAGACTTTTCCATAAGCCGTCCACCGGCCGGCGCCGTCGTCCGGCATAGGGCACGATCCGCCAAAGCGCTTAAAATTAACTTAACCGAGCGCGCCGGGCGGGTAAACGATTCCGGTCGCCCCGGCGGTCGGTGCCGCTGCGGGCGTCTCCGCCCTTCAAGCGCGCGGATTTGCATGCCATAGTCGCATCCGGAATTGACGGGACGGCCCGAACCATGAACGACGCGCGCGACCGCAAGCGCATTCTGATTTACAGCCATGACAGCTTCGGGCTGGGTCACTTGCGCCGGTGCCGGACGATCGCCCAGGCGCTGGTCGCCGGCGCGCCGTCGGTATCCGTGCTGATCCTCTCCGGATCGCCGATGATCGGGCGGTTCGACTTCGGCGAACGGATCGACTTCGTCCAGGTGCCGGGCATCGTAAAACTCGGCAATGGCGACTATACCGCGTCCGGCCTGGATCTCGAGATCGGCGAGACGGTCGCCCTGCGGTCGTCGATCATCCGCCACACCGCGGCCGCGTTCGCCCCCGACCTGTTCATCGTCGACAAGGAACCGCTCGGAATACGCGGCGAAGTGCATGATACGCTGCTCGATCTGCGGGCCGTCGGATGTCCGCTGATTCTCGGGCTGCGCGACGTGCTCGACGATCCCGCGGCGCTCGCACGGGAATGGACCCGCAAGGGCGCAACGCACGCGGTGCGGGATCTGTACGACCAGATCTGGATTTACGGGCTGCCGCAAATCTACGATCCGCTGGCGGGACAGGCGCTGCCGCCGTCGGTGGCGCGGAAGACCAGCTTCACCGGCTATCTGAGGCGCGGCCTGCCGGAAGAGTCGACCGAAAACAGCCGGTCGGCGCACCATTCGCCGGAACGCCGCGACGGCTTCATCCTCGTGACGCCCGGCGGCGGCGGCGACGGGGAACGATTGGTCGATTGGGTGATGCGGGCGTACGAGACTGGCGACTCCTTGCCGCACCGGGCGGTCATCGTGCTCGGCCCCTTCATGGCGGCCGCCGCGCAACGGGGTTTCCGGGAACGGGCGGCACAGATGACCGGCATCGACGTCATCACCTTCGACGCTCAAATCGAGTTGTCGATGGCGCGCGCCGAAGGCGTCGTCGCCATGGGCGGCTACAACACTTTTTGCGAGATCCTCTCCTTCGACAAGCCGGCGCTGCTGGTGCCGCGCACCGCGCCGCGCCGCGAACAGCTCATCCGCGCCGAGCGCGCGCGCGACCTCGGCCTGGCCGCCATGCTCGACGGCCGCGGGTCCCGGCCGGCGGCGACCATGGTCACCGCGTTGCGGCAGCTGAGCCAGCAGCCCAAGCCGTCGAGCCGCGTCGTCCCGGGCCTGCTGGACGGCGCGCGGAACCTGCTGCGGCTCGCCCGCCACGCGCTCGTGGCGCCGCCCCAATCCTTGCATGTCACCGGCGGCAGGGCGGCTCGATGACCACGGTGTTCGTGCTCAAGGGTTATCCCCGGCTCTCGGAAACCTTCATCGCGCAGGAAATCCTCGGGCTGCAACGCCGCGGCGTGCCCATCGCCATCGCGTCGCTGCGCCATCCCACCGACCCGGCGCGTCACCCGATCCACGATGAAATCACCGCGCCCATACGCTATTTGCCGGAGTATCTGCACCACGAACCGCGCCGCAGCCTTGCCGGCTGGCGGCGCGCCACGGCGCTGCCCGGTTACGCGGCGGCGCGCGCGGAATTTCTCGCCGACGCCCGCCGCGACCCGACGCGCAACCGGATCCGGCGTTTCGGCCAGGCCTGCGTCCTGGCGGCGGAGCTTCCCGCCGATACCACGCATCTGCATGCCCATTTCATGCACACCCCCGCTTCCGTGACGCGCTATGCGGCGCGCATGCTCCGCCTGCCCTTCAGCATCTCGGCCCATGCGCGCGACATCTGGACCACGCCCGGCTGGGACCTTGCCGCCAAGCTCCGTGACGCGGCATGGACCGTCACCTGCAGCGCCGCCGGCGCCGCGCGGCTGCGGGCGCTCGAACCCGGCCATCCCGCCGCGCTGATCTATCACGGTCTCGACCTCGCCCGATTCCCGCCGATGCCGGGCCGGCGGCCGGCGCGTGACGGCACGGATCCGGGCGACCCGGTGCGGCTGCTCTGCGTCGCCCGGGCCGTCGAGAAGAAAGGCATCGATGTCCTGCTCGACGCGCTGGCGCAAATTTCCGGCCGCCATCACTGGACGCTCGACCACATCGGCGGCGGCCCCGGCCTGCCCGCGCTGCAACGCCAAGCGATGCGCCTCGGGATCGTCGACCGCATCCGCTGGCACGGGCCGCAGCCGCAGGAAACCGTGCTGCGGGCGCTCCGCAGGGCGGATGTTTTCGCGCTCGCCTGCCGGCCGGACCGCGACGGGGACCAGGACGGGTTGCCCAATGTGCTGATGGAAGCGCACAGCCAGGGGCTGCCGGTCGCGGCCACCCGACTCGCCGGGATTCCCGAACTGATCGCCGACGGCAAAACCGGATTGCTGGCGACGCCCGGCGACGTTTGCGGATTCGCCGGGGCGCTCGCCCGGCTGATCGCCG
>JBFFGE010000190.1:0-8460 GCA_041557595.1 Alphaproteobacteria bacterium | reverse complement strand
TCCATATCGGCCGGTATCGGAATGAGATTGCGGGCCGGAAGGGCGATCCGGTCGGCGAAGGCGCCGGGGATCCGCATGCCGATCAGCTCGCGGTCTGGACAAAGATTGGACCGGCCGGTGGTGCAATAATCGCATGTTCCACAGGTAATAAGGGGATTCAAAATGACCCGCGCGCCGGGCGTGGTGCCTCCCAGGACGGTGCCGCACGCCTCATGTCCCAGAATCAGCGGCGGAACGCGCCGCGGATCGTGGCCGTGCCATGCGTGCATATCCGATCCGCAAATGCCGACCGCCTCCACCTGCACCAAGGCGTCACCCGGTCCCGGTTCCGGGTCGGCTTCGTCGCGGTAGGTGGTTTCCTCGGTGTCGGTGTAGACAAGCGCTTTCATTGATTTCTCACTTTGCGGAAAAGCCGCCATCGATCGCCAGGATCTGGCCGGTCACGTAGTCGGAGGCGGGGGAAGCGCAAAACAGCAGCGGCCCGATCAAATCGTCGAGACGGCCGTTGCGGCCGATGCAGGTTTGTCGCGCGTTCCGTTCCGCGATTGACGCGTCGTTGAAAACCTGCGCGGTCAGTTCGGTCGGAAAGAAGCCGGGCGTCAACGCGTTGCAGCAGATGCCGTCCTTCGACCAGGCTTCGGCCATCGCACGGGTCAATTGCGCGACGCCGCCCTTGGATGCGCCATAGGCGATGCTGTTGGCGAAGGCGCGTTCGGATTGCAGCGAGGCGATATTGATGATGCGTCCCCAGCCGCGCTTCCGCATGGCGGGGACGAGCGCCTGCGCCAGGAAAAAGGGAACGGAGAGATTGATGTCGATCGTCTGCCGCCAACTCTCGGCGGTAACCGCCTCCGCCGGTTCGCGCAGGTTCACGCCGGCGGCGTTGATCAGGATGTCCGGCGCGCCGAATGGCGCCGCGATGTTCTTCGCGACCGCTGCCGTGCCAGCGGGATCGCCGAGGTCGGCGGCGATGCCCGCCGCCTTGCCGCCCTTGTGTTCGACATCCCGGACCCAGGCGTCGAGCCGGTCGGCGCGCCGCGCCACGCCGACCACCGACGCGTCCGCATCGGCCAGCGCAGACGCCAGCGCCCGGCCGATACCGGAACTTGCGCCGGTGACGCAGGCGGTCTTGCCGGCGATGTCGAACAGGCGGTCGCTCATTCGCGGCCTTCCAAATCGAAATTCACTCCCGGAAAATATTTGGCGAGGCGGACATCGCCGGTCCGTGCGTGTCCTTCCATCCCTTCGAGGCGGGAAATGCGCGCGGTGACCGCGGCGACGTCGCGGTTGGCGTCGCGGGTCGCGCGCTGGGTGGTGACGACCTTGATGAATTTATGCACCGACAACCCGCCGGTATAACGGCCGGCGCCTTTGGTCGGCAGGATGTGGTTGGTGCCCGAGCACTTGTCGCCGAACGCCACCGTGGTTTCCTCGCCGACGAACAGCGATCCGTAGTTGCGCAGGCGATCCACGTACCAATCCTGGTTCCGGGTCTGAATTTCCAGATGCTCCGGCGCATAGTCGTCGGACACCTGCGCCGCTTCCTCGTCCGTGTCGCACAGCACAACCTCACCGTAATCGCGCCATGCTGCGTCCGCCGCCGCGCGCTGGACTTCCGGCAGCGCGTCGATCAAATCCTGCATGCGGGCCATCGTACGCTCGGCCAGGTCCGCGCTCGTGGTGATCAGCCAGGCCGGCGAATCCGGCCCGTGTTCGGCCTGGCCCACCAGATCATAGGCGACGATTTCCGGATCGGCATCGGCATCGGCGATGATCAGGATTTCCGTCGGACCGGCGAACAAATCGATGCCGACGCGGCCGAACAGCAAGCGCTTGGCCTCGGCGACGAAACGGTTGCCCGGACCGACCAGCAAATCCGCCTTGTGTCCGGTAAACAGGCCGAAGGCGAGCGCCGCCACGCCCTGCACCCCCCCGAGCGCGAGACAATGATCGGCGCCGCACAGGTCCATCGTATAGAGGATCGCCGGGTGCATCCCGTTATGCGCCGGGCTGGGCGCGGAACACGCGATGACATTCGGTACGCCCGCGACTTTCGCGGTGGTGATGCTCATGATGGCGGAGGCGACATGCGCATAGCGGCCGCCCGGCACATAGCATCCCGCCGTCTCCACCGGGATCAGCTTTTGGCCGGCCCAGAGTCCCGGCGAGAGCTCGGTCTCGAACTCTCCCATGCTTTCCTTCTGTTTCTCGGCGAAGCCGCGCACCCGGTCATAGGCGAATTTGAGATCGTCCTTGAGCCGATCCGGCACCTTTCCCGCGGCCGCGGCGATGGTTTCTTCGCCGACCAGAATCTCGCCGGTATAGCTGTCCAACCGTTCGCTATGGGCGCGGGCCGCGTTCTCGCCGCCGGACTCGATTTCCGCAAGCATTTCGGCAACGATCCGGCGAGTCTCGTCTTCGCCGCTTGCCGCGGTCTTCGCCGCCTTCTTCAGGTATTGGACTGCCATGCTTTGCTCCGTATCGGTGCCGTATCGGTGCCGCCGCGATCCTAACGTTCGAACGGCGTCGGCTCGACGAAGGGGTAGCGCGCCTTAATCTTGGTGCCGACGGCGCTGTCGTTGCGGACGAACCGTTCGCCGTCATCGGGCCTGAACTTGAACGCCCAATTCGGATTGCCGCCCGTCGTCTCTTGTATGAACAACCGCTCCTTCTGGCTTTGGATGCACTGGGCTGCGATATGATCCGGATCCCAGCCGTCGAGCAGTTCTGACCGTAGTTCGGCTTCGATTTTTGCCGCCGCCGACGTACCGGCCAGGTTTTCCAGTTCGAGCGGATCCTTCGCCGTATTGAACAGCATGGCAGGATGGCCGTGCGTATAGATGTATTTGTGATCGTCGCGGCGGACCATGCGGCACGGTGCGATGACGCCTTCGCCGGTGTATTCGGAAATCACGGCGTTGTTCCAACCCCCGGCCTTTCCCGACAGCAGGCCGACCATCGATTGTCCATCCAATGGCGATGCCGGTTCCGGTGCGCTGCCGTCGGCGGCAATGTCGCGCAAGGTCGGGATCAGGTCGATCAGCGAGACCAGCTCGGACACGCGCCGGGGCGAAAACGCGCGCGGGTAGCGGACGATCATCGGCACCCGGACCGACCATTCGAAAAAGCACTGCTTGTACCACATGCCCCGCTCGCCGAGCATTTCGCCATGATCGGCGGTGAAGATGACAACGGTGTCGTCGAGCAGCCCGGTCTCCTCCATCGTGTCGAGAATGCGCCCGACCTTGTCGTCGATATAGCTGCACATACCGTAATAGGCGTGCCGCGCGGTACGGATGTGTTCGTCGGTCACCTTGTGCAGGTCGGCGGCATGGGCATAGTGAAGCCAACGGCTGAATTCATCCAGATCGTCGACCGGGATTTCCGGCACCGCCGGCATGTCGATTTCGTCGTGATCGTAAAGGTCCCAGTATTTTTGGGTCGTTACGAACGGCGAATGGGGATGGGTGAAGGACGCCGTGAGAAAGAAGGGCTGGTCGTTGGAGAACCGCGCCAGGTCGTAAATTTTCTGGATACCCGCGTGCTCGACCTCGTCGTCATAGTCGATCTGCAAACTGCGCACGCAAATGCCGGCGTCGACCACGGCCCGCATATTGATGCCGGTGGGACGGTAGCGCTCGCCCTTGATCCAGTCGGGCGTCCAGGCAAAGTTCGACGGATAGACGTCGGTCGAAACGCGCTCGCCATAGCCGTGCAGCTGATCGGGTCCGATGAAGTGCATCTTGCCGGCCAATGTCGCCGAATAGCCGGCGTTTCGCAGGTAGTGCGCCATGGTCGGCGTCGCCGCCGGCAATTCGGTCGCGTTGTCCCAGGAGCCGATATTGTGCGCCAGACGGCCGGCCAGCATCGACATGCGCGACGGCACGCAAAGTGGAAAATTGCAATACGCATTGTCGAAAACCACGCCGTCCTCGGCCAGGCGCTGCAAATTGGGCGTCTTGACCAGGGCGTGGCCATGCAACGGCAGCGCCTGCGGCGCCAATTGGTCGGCCATGATCAGCAGGATGTTGGGCGTATTCGGTTTTGCCATTCGGTCCCTCCCGGCGTTCGCCCTCTTTCGCTAACAAGTGCCGGCAGTTCGCGCAAATCCTATTTGCGCCGCGTCGACGCGGCCATTCGGGCCGGGGGACCACGGATCTTGCGATTGCTTTACCCTATGGGCGCGCGGGTTCCGGTCAGTTCGCGCGCACCGCTACGCAATGATCGGGATGGATCAGGACGTCGACTGTCTCTCCCGGCGCGCAGCGGTTGCCGGGCGGTTCGATCACGCGCAATGCGCAAGAGTCGCCGATGCGGACCTGGTAATCCAGCACCTCGCCGAAATAGAAACATTCCTCGACGGTGCCTTGAAAGCTTAAATAGCCATTTCCCGACTTTGCGTCCGCCTTGTCCGCTTGCCTGACGAGGCGGATATCATGGGGGCGGAGCGACACCGAGATTTGCTCGTCCGTGCGAATATCCGGTTGCGGCGTTATCGACAGGACGATGCCGCCACCCAAGTCGAAGCGGTCGGGGCCGACCAATGCGCCCGTCAGGAGATTGGTCTTCCCCACGAATTCCGCGACGAACCGCGTGCGCGGGCGTTCGTAGATCTCATCCGGCGTGCCGACCTGCTCGATCCGGCCTTGGTTCATGACGCAGATACGGTCCGCGATCACCATGGCTTCCGACTGGTCATGCGTCACGTAGACGGAGGTGAAATGGAATTCGTCATGCAGGCGGCGAATCTCGAACCGCATTTCTTCCCGCAGGTTGGCGTCGAGATTACTGAGCGGCTCGTCGAGCAGCAGAATTTCCGGCTCCACCACCAGGGCGCGCGCCAGGGCGACACGCTGCTGCTGGCCGCCGGAAAGTTCGCCGGGATATCGTTCGGCCAATTGATCGAGCTGCACCACGCCCAGGATTTTCCGGATTTTATCCGCCGCATCGGCACCGCTGATCCCGCGGTATTTCAAGCCATAGGCGACATTCTGATAAATCGTTTTGTGTGGCCAGATCGCGTAACTCTGGAAAATCATCGACATCCGGCGGCGTTCCGGAGGCAATGAATGGCTGGGCGACGCAATGACGTTGCCGCCGACCCGGATTTCACCTTCATCGGGTTCCATGAACCCGGCGACCAGCCGGAGTGTCGTCGTCTTTCCGCAACCCGATGGCCCGAGCAAGGCGACCAGTTCGCCATGCGCGATGTTCAGGTTTACCGCATCGAGCGCGCGCGTTACGCCGTCGTAGGATTTCGAAAGGTTCTGGAGTTCTAAAGTAGCCATTATTGTTATGTTCTCATGAAGTCGCGGCCCAGGATTCGATAGGCGATGATGACGACGAACAGGGTGATGACCATCAGCATCACGCCGAGCGCGGAAACGATGTCGAGCCGGCCCTCCTCGTAGAAGTCGAGAATGACCACCGATACCACCTTGGATTTGGTCGTAAATAACAGGACCGACGAACTGAGTTCGCGGATCGACGGCATGAAGATCAGGATCCAGGAGGCGATCAGACCGGCCTTGAACAAGGGCACGGTGATCTGGGCGAAAACCGCGAGACGGTTGGCGCCGAGAATGCGCGCGCATTCCTCAAGCTCGGGGTGGATGCTCATCAGGGCCGCGTTGCTGGTCTGGAATGCAATTGGCAGATATTTCGTCAGATAGGCGATGAACAGGATCCAGAGCGTGCCGTAGAGCACGATTGGCTCGCGCGTATACGCCGCGAACAATCCGATGGCGAGGACGATGCCCGGAATAGCAATCGGCACGGTGGCGAGAAACGCCATGAACTGATGCCCGCGCACCAGCCGGCGTTGCGAGATATAGGCGATCATGCCGGCGAGCAGCGTGCCGGCGGTCGCCGCCATGGCGCCAAGGAGCAACGTGTTCCAAATCGATCCCGACACCGCGTCATTGGTGAAGATGAAATCATAGTGTTCGAGCGTCAGGTTCGAGAGTTGAAGGCCGCCGCCGTAGGTTTTCATTATCGACGTGACGCCGAGCGCGGCAGCGGGCAACAGGAGCGAGCAGCCCAGCGGCGCAACGCAGAGCGCGAATGCGAGCCAACGGTAGCCGCCGAGTTTTTGCGGCCGCCGACGCGCGCCCTTGCCGCCGATCGTGGCGTAGCCTCGGCGGCCGAGCGCCTTCCGTCGCGACCAGATCAAGCAAATCGCTGCGATCAGCATCGGTAGCGCGAAGGCGGCAGCGAGCCCGACCTGATAGTCGTCCGATTGCATGAAGGCGCGAATCTGTGTGGTCATGACGTGCTGGCCGGCGGGGATCGCGAGCATCGCCGGCGTGCTGAAGATAATCATCGATTCCAGCGATGCCAGGATCAGACCGGCGAACAAGGCGGGCAGCACGAGCGGCAGGGTCACGCCGACCATCGTCGCGAGCGTACCCGCGCCGGCGATGTTGGAGGCATCTTCAAGGTCCGAGGAAATGTTGTTGAGACCCGACAGCGCGACGATGAAGACCAGCGGGATGACATACAGCGCCATTACGAAAATCAGGCCGGGCATCGTGAAGATATCGAATATATAGGAATCCGGCCCGGCGCCGGTTACCCATCTGTACACGTGGTTCAGCCAGCCTTCGCGCGGTCCCGCCAGAATGACCCAGGCGGCGGCGCCGAGGAATGGCGGCGTGACGAAGGACAGCAGGGCGCCGGTCCGGATCATTCCGGGAAAGGGAATGTCCGTTCTGGCCACGGCCCAGGCCATCAAGGCGCCGACAGCGACGCTCAAGAGCCCCACCGAGATCGAGACAATGACGGTCCAGAAGATCGGACTCAAGTAAAGGTCGTTAGTGAAAACCTCGATAAAATTCCCGAGTCCGTAATGGCCGCTGACTTCGATCAGGCCGACTTCGTCGGGAATGAAAATGCTTTCCTTGACCAGGAAATAAGTCGGCCCGACGATCAGAATGACGAGGAGCACCGCCGTGATCGTCCAGACGATGGCAGTCGCGTCGAAAGCCCTGGCCCGGGCCAGCGTGCGGGTCAGAATGAGTTCCACTGTAAGACCTAATACCCTAGGAAAAGATCCGGTACGACAACGCGTCTTGTTGCCGTACCGGACGACGGTTCACTAAACGCCGAACTTCTTGCGGAAGGCATCGCGGATCGGATTCCGCATTTTTGTCGCTTCCTCCGGCGACATGGTCATCAGCTTCAGCTCGCTCAGCGGCACTTGTCCTTCGGGATATTTCACCCCTGGATGGCCCACGTATAGGCCGCGCTCGACAAGGATTTGCTGCGCCTCCTTGCTGAACAACCAGTCGGAGAAGATCTTCGCGGCGTTCGGATGCGGTGCCGATTTGAAGATAGCCTGCGGCGAAACGACGAAAGGCACGCCTTCCTTCGGCAGCAACATCTTGACCTTTTCGCCCTTCTTGATCGCGTTGAACAAGTTGTAGCTTGCGGTCCCCGACGTGATGTCCGCCTCACCGCGCACCAGATAGGTCGTTGTATCGACGGCGGATTGCACGACACGGGGCTTCAGGTCGGACAGCTTGTCCATGAATTCCCAGCCGAACTCTTTGACCAGCATGGACATGCCGACGCTGACGGAGCCGCTGTAGCTCGGATGGGCGTTGACGATCTTCCCGCCCCATTTCGGGTCGAGCAAATCGAGCCAGCTCGTGGGCACGTCGGCCGCTTTTACCTTCGTCGTGTTATAGGCGGGAACGTAGGCGAAGGAGCGAAGGACCGTCCAATACCCGCCATCGCCCTTGAACGCCGCCGGGAACTTCTCGGTTCCCTCGGGCGCGTATTTGATGAAGACGCCTTGCTTCTGCAGCGTCAGAAAATGGCCGCTGTTCGAGGTGTGGAGAATATCCGCTTCGAAAATTTTCGACTTGGCTTCCTGCACCCAGCGTTTGTACAGCTTGCCCGAGCCGCTGCGATGGAGAACGCATTCGAAGCCCATTTTCTTTTCGTTGAACGTATTGCACATCTGTTGGGCGATCGGCAGCGCAATCGACGAATACCAGACGACCTTGCCTTCTTTCTTCGCCATCGCCAGATCGCCGCCGGCCCAGGCCGGGGATGTGGCAAGCCCCAGCAGGACGCCGGATTTAAGGGCGATGCCTAGAACTTTTTTAATCATGATGTTTCTCCCTTGCTGAGACCCGGCTATTTCGCCGACTCCAGCTTCTTATTTCAGAAATAGTTTGTTCCTGTTCTTGAATTCCGAAGTTCATGTTAGCGGACAATGCCATCTGCGACAAATTGGCATCGCGGCCATCGTCGCGCGTAGATTCGGAATAATTTACTCGGATATGGCGAGCTGAGCGGTCAACGTCCGGATATCGTTGCCGATTCAACCGATCGCCGCAACACACTCGTCGAACTTCTCAGCGGGTGAAAAGTAGTTCAAGGTCTTTCTCGGTCTCTCGTTGAGTTCCCGTGCGACGGCGTTGAGTTTATCCTGGCTGTGGACCGATAAGTCGG
>JBFFGE010000189.1:0-8470 GCA_041557595.1 Alphaproteobacteria bacterium | reverse complement strand
CCTTGCGCGGCAACAGCCTGTCCTTTCAGGTGATCGGCGAGAATATTTCGAATTCGGTGACCCCCGGCTTCAAGGCCGCCGAGACGCGCTTCCAGGAAGTTCTGGCGTCGACTGCGGAATCCAACTTCGAAAGCCTCGGCGGCATCCGCCCGGTGGTACAGCACTTCATCGACAAGCAGGGGCTGCTCACGAATACGCAGAACCCGCTCGACCTGGCCATCAACGGACAGGGGTTCCTGCTCTCCAACACCCAGCTCGACGAAGGCGGCGAATACCAGCTCACCCGCGCGGGCCAGTTCTCCATCACCAATATCGCCAATAACGGCGTGGACGAGGCATACCTGACCGACCTCGCCGGGAATTTCGCGCTCGGCTGGCCGGCCGACAGCGCCGGCACCTTTATCGCGACCAACACGGTCGCCTCGCTGGATCCGCTGCGCGTCGATCCCGGGGCGGTGATCTTCTCGCCGGTCGCCACGGCGAATGCGTCCCTGAACGCGATCCTGCCGTCCGGCGCCGCCGCGGGCGAGGTGTTCACCGCGCCGATCCGCACCATCGACGGGTCCGGCGCGGAGCATACGCTGACCATTCAGTTCACCAAGGCCGCCGCCCCCAATATCTGGAACCTGGCCGTCAACGTGTCCGGCGGCAGCGTGACCTCGGGCGGCACGGCGACGATGACCTTCGACGCCGCCGGAAACATCGTATCGCCGCTCTCGCAATCGGTCGGCCTGAATTTCGGCGCCGCTGGCGCGAGCACGGTCGCGCTCGACTTCACGCCGATGCGCCAGTTCGGCACGCCCTTCAACGTGCTCGGGTTCACCGATGACGGCATTCCCTCCGGCACGCTGCAGGATGTCTTCTTCGATGCGGATGGGGTGTTGTCGGGCAATTTCTCGAACGGCCGAACGCGCGCGCTGTACAAGGTGCCGCTGGCCACGGTGACCAACCCGAACGGGCTCAGCCTGCGCAGCAACACCCATTTTGCGGTCAGCGACGCCTCCGGCGCGCTCGAACTGCGCGAGGCGGACCAGACCGGCATCGGCAGTTTCGCGCCCACGTCGCTGGAGCAGTCGACCACCGATCTCGGCCTCGAATTCACCAAGCTGATCCTGGTGCAGCAGGGCTACACCACCGCGGTGCAGGCCTACACCGTGGTCGAGGAGATGCTGCAAACCGCGACCGATCTGAAGCAGTAACCGAAGGGCGGGCCGGCATCCCTCCCTGCCGCGCCCCGCCCGTACCCTCGCCGGTGGCTCCTCGGAGCCGCCGGTCTTTTTTCAAAAATTGGTTTAGCGCTGCCATCAGGCACGAAAAAACACCCGGCGGAAACCGCCGGGCGTTCTTTCGAAATTAGAGCGTCGGCCTCAGCCGGTCGTGCCGAGGACGATGCCGTAACGGGCTTTGACATATTTCGCCAGCCAGGCGCGGGCGCCCGGAGACAGGGTCGTCGCCGCATTCCGCGCGGCCAGCGCCGCATCGCCGATGGTTTGCGGATACTTGCCGAAGATCTTGTCCCGCTTCTTCAGGAAGTCCGGGTCTTTGAGCATCTTCCGCGCGGCCGTGCGATAGGCCTCGACGATATCCTTCGGCGTGCCCGGCGGCAGGTTCCACGATTTCGACATGGTCACGCTCATCTGATACAGCGCGAACCAGGCCTCGACGGCGGGACCCGACGGGTTCTTTCCGTGAATCGCCTTGTAGGCCTCGAAATAGCTCGGCGTGTTCGGCCAGGTGGGGTCGCGCACGACGTTGCCATTCTCATCGACGATCCCCAGCGTATACAACGGGACCGCGACACCGTCTTCGTACAGTTTCTTGCGGTTGTTCATGAAGGACAGAGAATTGTCGTAATTGATCGTGAATTCGCCACGCTCGAAGGCGAGCGCCATCGGTCCGTTGCCCTTCATGCCCCAGACGCTCTTGACCTCGACGCCCAGCAGGCTCAAGGCGACGCGGTGCTGCAGCCCGGCCGATGTGGGCGTCTTTCCGCCAAACACGATCTGTTCCGGCGTGAACGACCGCAATTTCTGGATCTTGGCCTTCAAGGTCTTCTCGTTCTGCAGCCCAAGCGATTTGTGCGAATAGACCATGGTGCTGCGGGGCGACAGGATGATCGGGATATATTCGTTCAGCTTGAATTTCACCCGCGGATCGCCGAGCGTGAAATTCGCGATGGTCGACGTCGACAGGGCGAAAACCCAGGTGCCGTCTTTCTTCGCACGCTGCTCGAAGTAGTTCGCGCCGAGGATACCGCCGGCGCCCGGCTTGTTGACCACAAGGATCTTCGGATTGCCGGGCAGATATTTCTGGAAGTACGGCAGCATGAAGCGGGTGTAACTGTCGGTCCCGCCACCTTCGTTAAACGGCACGATGATGGACACGCGTTTGCCGCTGAGATCCGCGGCCGCAACCTCTTTTACCGCGGTTCCGACAAGCGCCACTGCGGCGGCGGACACTGCAAACAATGCCGCCAAACTCAATCTTTTGAACATAGAACGTCCTCCCTATCCAAATTCTGAATTATGATCCGCCCATGTACGGACAAAAGGACAGTAATCGGACCGCACGCCCGAGCAGGCTTAACCCTACCGGTTGGGCAAACCGCGTTTCTTGGTCTTATTGCTATGTGTTCAACGGTAAACGAACATGAGGGCGCGTGGCAAGGGAGCCGGCCTGTCGGCCCACTGCCAAATGCCCCCACATATCCACGGAGGAGATATCCCATGAACAAGCAATACACGCCCGGCGGCATTGCGCCACCGGTCAGCGCCTATAGCCACGCGGTGGAAATTCCGGCCGGCGCGCGCACTTTGCATATCTCCGGCCAGATCGGCGTCAAGCCCGACGGCAGCATCGCCGACGGCATCGAAGCGCAGATCGAGCAGGCGTGGCAAAACCTGGTCGCGATCCTCGCGGATGCGGATATGAGCGTCGCGGACATCGTGCGCACGACGACCTTCGTGGTATCGCCGGACGATGTCGCGGCAACGCGCGCGGTGCGGACGAAGTATCTGGGCGACCTGAAACCGGCGTCGACCCTGCTGGTCGTCGCGGCGCTGGCGCGGCCGGAATTCCTGTTCGAGCTCGAGGCGGTGGCGGCGAAGGGCTGAACGCGTCAGACCGTGGACTTGATCACATCTAGGCCACCGGCGCGGCGTCGTCGATCATGAACTGCACGTCCTCGCGGCCCTGCCATCGGTCGATCCGCAGGGTGCCCGCGACATGCAACGGCATGCCACCGGACTTCAACAGGGCATCGCCCAATGGCTCGCCCAGAACCCGGAAGGCGATCGCTTTCAAATGGCCGCCGCCCTCGCCCGTCAGGAAGCAGCGGACATGGTTCTCGCCGACGACATCGGCCCTGGCCACGCGGGCGGCGGGTAAGGCAAAGCGCGGCCTAGGATTGCCGGCGCCGAAGGGCGCGAGCCGCTCGATCGTCTGCACCAGGTCGAGCGTTGCCGCCGATGGCAATAGCGCCCCATCCAGCATCAATCGCGGCGTGAGCCCTCCCGGCCCCGATTGTTCGGCGATGCGCGCGGACAGGAAGTCCCGGAACGCCTCCTCCTGATCCGCGGCGACCGTGAACCCTGCCGCCATCTTGTGGCCGCCGCCATTGACCAGCAGCCCGCTTTGCCGGGCGGCGACTATGGCCGCCCCCAGATCGACGCCCCGCACCGATCGCCCCGACCCCTTGCCGACGCCGTCCTCCATGGCGACGACGCAGGCCGGGCGGTTGTACCGGTCCTTGAGCCGACCGGCGACGATGCCGATCACGCCGGGATGCCAATCCCGGGCGGAAACATAGACCAGCGATGCGTCATCGGCTCCGCCGGCGATGCGCGCCTCGACCTCGGCCATGGCGGCGTCGAGACAGGTGGCCTCGATCGCGCGCCGTTCGGTGTTGTAGCTGTCCAGGCGCGCCGCGTAGTCCTGCGCCAACGCCGCATCCTCCGTGCTCAGCAGATCGGCGCCGAGCCACGATTCGCCGACACGGCCGCCGGCATTCACCCTGGGCCCGAGCAGGAAGCCGGCATGGTAGGCCTCCGGCGCCTCCTTGACGCCGGCGACATCGGCCAGCGCGGCGATCCCGGTGTTTCCCCGGCGCGTCATGACCTTGAGCCCCTGCGCGACCAGGGCGCGATTGACGCCGGTCAACGGCACCACGTCGCAGACCGTCCCCAGCGCGACGAGATCGAGCCAGGCCAACAGATCCGGTTCGGGCCGCGTGTCATACCAGCCGGCCTCGCGCAGCGCCCGGTTCACCGCTACGACCAGCAGAAAGGCCACCCCGACCGCCGCGAGCTGTCCCTGGGCGCTGTCATCGTCGAGGCGGTTCGGGTTGACCACCGCACAGGCGGTCGGCAGCCGAGGTTCGGCCACATGATGGTCCACGACGATCATGTCGAGCCCTGCCGCCGCCGCGCCGTCCAGCGGCTCGAACGCGGTGATGCCGCAATCGACGGTGCACACGACGCGGGCGCCCTTGTCGCGCAGCGCCATCAGTGCCGGCAAATTCGGCCCATATCCTTCGCGCTGCCGGTCGGGGATATAGGTCTCCACCGTGCCGCCGACTGCCTGGAAGAAACGCTTCAACAGCGCCGTCGATGTCGCCCCGTCGACGTCGTAATCCCCGAAAATGCCGATGGTTTCGCCGTCCCGGATCGCGCGCACCAGACGCGCCGCCGCTTCGTCCATGTCCTGCAAACGGCGGGGATCGGGCAGCTGATCGCGCAGCGACGGGTTGAGGAACAACTCGACGTCGTCGATCTCCACGCCACGCGCGGCGAGGAGGCGGCCGATCATCTCGGGCAGGGAATGGCGCTGCGCGATGGCCAGACCGGCCCGGTCGTCAGCCGCCGACATTTCCCACCGGTTGCCGCCGGCGGATCGGTCGACGCCGAGAAAGGCCGGCGTCTCCGACATCACCGTTGCGGCGCCGTCCAGGTTTTCCGATCGAAATTATGCGTCGCCGCTACCTTTCGAACCGTACCGGTCTTGGACCGCATGACCATGGAATGGGTTTCCGCGCCGCCGGAATAGGTGCGGACGCCGCGCAGCATGGTGCCGTCGGTCACCCCGGTCGCGGCGAACATGACGTCGCCCTTGGCGAGATCGAGCAAATCGTATTTGCGATCGAGATTCTCGATGCCCCATTTGGCGGCGCGCGCCTTCTCGTCGTCGTTGCGGAAGATCAGCCGTCCCTGGAACTGACCGCCGATACAGCGTAGCGCCGCCGCTGCGAGCACGCCTTCCGGCGCGCCGCCGCTGCCGAGATAGATATCGATACCGCTCATTGGCTGCGCCGTCGCGATCACGCCCGACACATCGCCATCGGAAATAAGTTGGATACGCGCGCCCGCATCGCGGACTTCCTTGATCAGCGCCGAATGGCGCGGCCGGTCGAGGATACAGGCGACGATGTCGTTGATGCTCCTGCCCTTGGCTTCGGCAACGGCCGCGAGATTTTCGCCCGGCGTCCGGTCGAGATCGACGATACCCTTGGGCAGCCCGCCGCCGACGCCGACCTTGTCCATGTAGACATCGGGCGCGTTGAGGAATCCGCCATGCTCCGCCATGGCGATTACCGCCATCGCGTTGGTGCCGCCCTTGGCGGTGATCGTGGTTCCTTCAAGCGGATCGAGCGCAATGTCCAGCTTCGGCCCGGTTCCTGTGCCGACGGTCTCACCGATATACAGCATCGGCGCTTCGTCCCGTTCGCCTTCGCCGATGACGACCGTGCCCTGAATCTCAAGGCCGTTCAGCGCTTCGCGCATCGCGTCGACAGCGGCCTGGTCCGCCGCCTTCTCGTCGCCGCGGCCCATCCATTTGGAGGCCGCCAGCGCCGCCGCCTCGGTGACGCGCACCGCTTCAAGCGCCAAATTGCGCTCCAAGATCGCATTTTCTACCATTGACTGTTCCCTGTCCTTCGTCCTGCCACGTCTTGCCTTTTTCGTTTCGCCGTCCGGCCGGCCCCTCTAGAACCGTTCGATCCGAATGACGTGCGGCGCTTCGCGGACGGCTTCGAATTTCGATATCGCTTCCAGCGCGCGCCGCATCGCCACTTCCGGAGTCTCGTGCGTGGTCAAGACCACCGGAACGGCCTCGGTTTCCGACCGTGCCCGCTGAATTACCGCTTCCATGGAAATCTCGTGATCCCGCAGAACCGCCGCGACATCCGCAAATACGCCGGGCTTATCGTATACCATCAATCGCACGTAATAAGGCCCAATGTGACTCTCCATCGGAGCTACCTCCGCCTTCAACAGCCGGTCGACCGGCACGCCGAAGGCGGGCGTCCGACGGCCGCACGCGATGTCGACCAAGTCGGCGACCACGGCGGAGGCGGTCGGCCCGGCGCCGGCGCCGCGCCCTTCGAGCATCGTCGAGCCGGCAAAATCGCTGGTCGTCTCGATCGCATTCAGGACGCCTTCCACAGAGGCGATCGGCGCGTCGCGCGGCACCATCGCGGGATGGACGCGCTGGCGCAGGCCGTCGGCGCACATTTCCGCCGTCCCAAGCAGCTTGATCCGGTAACCGAGCTCATCCGCAAAGGCGATATCTTGCGCCGCTATCCGCCGAATACCCTCGACGAACACGCCATCGAAGTTGACCTCGCAGCCATAGGCGAGGCTCGCCAGTATCGCCAGCTTGTGCGCCGTATCGATCCCGTCGATATCGAAACTGGGATCCGCTTCCGCATAGCCGAGCGCCTGCGCCTCGGCCAGGACGCCGTCGAAGTCCCGTCCCGTATCGCGCATCACGGTGAGGATATAGTTGCAGGTGCCGTTCAGAATGCCGTGCAGGCGCTCGATCCGATTGGCGGACAATCCTTCGCGCAGGCCGCGGATCACCGGAATTGCCCCGGCGACGGCCGCCTCATACGCCAAGGTGACGCCCGCCCGCTCCGCCGCCGCCGCCAGCGCCGTGCCGTGCAGCGCGATCAGCGCCTTGTTGGCGGTCACCACGTGGCGCCCGGCGGCGATCGCCGCCTCGGTCGCCGTCTGGGCGATGCCGTCGCTGCCGCCGATCAATTCGACCAGCACATCGGCCTCGGCGGTGGCGGCCATTTCGGCCGCATCCTCGTACCAGCGGTATGGCGTGAGGTCGATGCCTCGATCCCGGCCCTGTTCGCGCGCGGAGACTGCGGTCACCTGCAATTGTCGGCCCGACCGCAGGGCCAGGAGTTCCGCCTGTCGGGACAATACGTCCAGGGTGCCGACGCCAACCGTGCCGAGCCCCGCGATCGCAATGCGTAAAGGCTCGGTCATTCCGCCACTGCCCTGGCGGCCGCCTTGGCGATATGTTCGTCCGAGCGTGCGAGAAACAGTTTGATGTTGCGAACCGCCTGCCGGATCCGCTGCGGGTTCTCGACCAGCGCCAGCCGGCAATGGCTGTCGCCGTGTTCCCCGAATCCGACGCCGGGCGACACCGCGACGCTGGCTTCTTCAAGCAGCAGCTTCGAAAATTCGAGCGACCCCATCGCTTCGAAAGCCGGCGGGATCGGCGCCCAGGCAAACATCGTGGCGCGCGGGCTCGGCACCTCCCATCCGGCGGACGCCAATCCTTCGATCAGGACGTCGCGGCGCTGCCGATAGACGTCGCGGATTTCATCGACGCATTGCTGGGGGCCGTTCAGCGCGGCCGTCGCCGCAACCTGGATCGGCGTAAACGCGCCGTAGTCGACATAGGATTTTACTCGGGCCAAGGCCGCGATGAGATGGCGGTTCCCGGCGGCGAACCCGATCCGCCATCCGGGCATGGAATAGGTCTTGCTGAGCGACGTGAATTCGACCGCGATATCCTTCGCCCCCGGCACCTGCAGGATCGACGGCGGCGGCGCATCGTCGAAATAGATTTCCGCATAGGCGAGATCCGACAGGATCCAGATTTCGTGGCGTCGGCAGAATTCGACGACCTCGCCATAGAAATCCAGGTCCACCACCTCGGCGGTGGGATTCGACGGGTAGTTGATCACCACGGCGAGCGGTTTGGGGATCGAATGGATCACCGCGCGTTCGAGCGACGCCATGAATTCCCGGCGCGCTTCCGGCGTCGCGGCATAGACCGGCAGATGACGGACCGCCCCGCCGGCGATGATGAAGCCGAACGCGTGAATGGGATAGCTGGGATTGGGCGCGAGAACGATATCGCCGGGGCTGGTGATCGCCTGGGCCAGATTGGCCAACCCCTCCTTCGATCCCAGGGTCGCAACGATCTCGCCTTCCGGGTCCAGATCGACGTTGAACCGACGCTGGTAATAGGCCGACAGCGCCCGGCGCAGCCCCGGAATGCCCCGGCTGTTCGAATACCTGTGGGTTTTGGGATTGCGTACCGATTCCACGAGCTTTTCGACAATATGCGGCGGCGTCGGCGAATCCGGATTTCCCATGCCGAAATCGATGATGTCCTTGCCCGCGGCCCTGGCCTCGGCCTTCATCGCGTTCACTTCGGTGAACACGTAAGGAGG
>JBFFGE010000188.1:0-8634 GCA_041557595.1 Alphaproteobacteria bacterium | reverse complement strand
GAAGCCGCGCCGATCCGGGGTCCAGAGCGGACGGAGCGCTAATTTGGCGTCCCCTGGATCCCGGCTCTCCACGTCGTTCCGGCCGGAATGACAGTCTCAGATAGTGCGTACGACAGTGATTCGTCGTTGCATCATCGTCGTCTTACCCTTCTGCCGACTGCGCCGCCTCGAGGGCATCTTGCGCCGCAAGCCAGCGCTCTTCGACCGTTTCGAGTTCGCGTTGGACGGTCGCCTTACGCTTGTTGAGCGCCGCCAGTTCCGGCGACGCGCCATTGTAAAATTCCGGATCGCCCAGGCGTTTTTCAATTTGCTTCATTTCGGCGCCGAGCGCTTCAAGACGTTTTTCCGCCTCGCGCACCGCCTGGCGCAATGGCACCAGCATGGCCCGTTGTTGTGCGCGCTCGCGCCGGTTGGTCAGCTTCGACGACGCTTTCGCGGGCTTCCCGTCGGCCGGCCGCGACCTTGTTTGCTTGGCGCGCAACAGCGTCGTCCGGTAGCTCTCGACGTCGCCGTCATAGGGCGTGCAGGTCCCGTTCGCGACCAGCCACAGCTGGTCCACGGTCAGCGAGAGCAGATGCGGATCATGGGTTACCAGCACGATGGCGCCGGCAAAGTCGTTGAGCGCGCGGAGCAGGGACTCCCGGGCGTCGACATCGAGATGGTTGGTCGGTTCGTCCAGCAGGAGCAGCTGCGGCGCGTCGCAGCAGATCGTCGCCAGCACGAGTCGCGCCCGCTCGCCGCCGGAGAGTTGGTCGACCGCGAGGTCGGCTTTTTCCTGGGCGAAGCCGAAGCGGCCGAGATGCGCGCGCCGTTCCGGTTCGGACTTTCGCGGCATCAGCGCAGTGATGTGCTGATAGGCGGTTTCGCCGGGATTGAGCTGATCCAGCTGGTCTTGCGCGAAATAGCCGGTGCGAAGCTTGCCGCTGCGCGTGATGTCGCCTGCTTCATGTTGAAGCTGTTTGCAAAGAAACTTCATCAACGTGCTTTTGCCGTTTCCGTTTTCGCCGATCAGGCCAATCCGGTCATCGGTGTCGATTCGCAGCGAAAGATTTTTCAGGATCGGCTCGCCGGGCTGGTAGCCGACGGCGATGTCATAGGTCGTGATGAGCGGCGGCGGTAGTTCCTGCGGTACCGGGAATTCGAAATTGACGGTCTCTTCGCGCACCGCCAGCGCGATCGGTTGCATCCGCTCGAGCATCTTGAGCCGGCTTTGCGCCTGTCGCGCCTTGGTCGCCTTGTAGCGAAACCGGTCGACGAAGGACTGGATGTGCGCACGCTCCGCGTCCTGCTTTTTCTGCAGATGCGCTTGATGGGCCAGGCGCTCGCTTCGGGTTCTTTCGAACCGGTCGTAGCCGCCCGGATAGAGCGTCAGGCTGCCATTCTCCAGATGCAGGATACCGTCGACGGATCGATTGAGCAGCGCCCGGTCGTGGCTGACCAGCACGAATCCGTACCGATAGGCGGCGAGATAGGCTTCGAGCCACATCGCCGCTTCGATATCCAGATGGTTGGTCGGTTCGTCGAGCAGCAGCAGGTCGGGCTCGGTAAAGAGCGCGGCCGCCAGATTGACGCGCATGCGCCAGCCGCCGGAAAAGGAATCGACCGGGCGCGCCTGCGCCGCTTCGTCGAAACCGAGCCCGGCGAGGATTGTCGCGGCCCGGGCCGGCGCGGAATGGGAGCCGATGTCGGCAAGCCGGATGTGGATGTCGGAAATGCGCGTCGGATCCGTGGCGGTCTCGGCTTCCGCCAACAGGCGATGGCGTTCGATATCGGCGGCGAGCACGATCGCCAGCGGCGTCCGCGAGCCGCGCGGCGCGTGCTGTTCGACCTGGCCAAGCCGGGATTTGGCGGCCAGCGCGACCTCGCCGGAATCCGGGCTGATATCGCCGGCGATGAGCCGCAGCAGGGTCGATTTGCCGGCGCCGTTGCGTCCAACGAGGCCGATCCGCCGGCGTCCGCCGATTTGCGCCGAGGCGTCATCAAACAGCAGGCGGCCGCCGATGCGATAGGTCAGGTCTTTAATGGATAACATGGAGGGGTCAATAGCACGCCCGGGTAGTCCAGCGGAAGCATCTGGCGTCCCGCCAAATTGTTGCTAACATACGCTTGCTCAAGGTGTTGCCGCCGTCTATAACCCGGCGGCTCAAAAAAGACCGAAACAATCGAGGAAACGGTTCGAAATGGCTGTCGAACGAACGTTATCCATCATCAAACCCGATGCCACCCGCAGAAACCTGACCGGCCAGATCAATGCCCGGTTCGAGGAAGCAAACCTTCGGATTGTCGCCCAGCGGCGCATCCGGATGTCGCAGGAGCAGGCTGAGGGCTTTTATGCGGTTCACAAGGATCGCGCTTTTTTCAATGACTTATGCGAATTCATGTCGTCCGGACCCGTGGTGGTTCAGGTCCTGGAAGGCGACAATGCGATAGTCCGCAATCGCGAGATCATGGGGGCGACCAATCCGGCGAATGCCGATGACGGCACAATCCGCAAGGATTTCGGCGAGTCGATCGAGGCCAATTCGGTGCATGGCTCCGACAGCCCGGAAAACGCCGCGACGGAGATCGCATACTTCTTTAGTCATCTGGAAGTCGTCGGCTAGAGCAAATCCCGAGCGAATCGAAAGGGTTCGCGGCGGCGTATTTGCGTAAAAACCAAGAGATAGACCATTTCAAATGAGTTAATTTAAACAAGAAATGGTCTAACAGGCTCTTGCCGCTGCACGGGGCCGACGCCCGAGAGCGGCGATCGCTGAAGTCAGGTCAGCGTTATCGCCATCACCGACAGCAAGACGCCAATTGCGATCGAGCTATAGAAAAACAACTTGACCACCAGGTTCCAGGTTTCCAGGTTTTCCCGCGGCGCGCGCAGATGTTGCATTTCCGGTTCCATATTGAAGTCCCTCGACTGCTGAATCCCGCCGGTTAAAGCGATATCATGGATATTGTTGCGGGGCGGTTCCGTGTTGCCGGAACGATCCGTTATTCGATCCTTAGGTATATCGCCGCGTTAAAAATCGCAAGAGGGTCGCTTAGTCGCCGCTTGGGTTGGCCAGCGTCGCGGGATTCGGGGGCGCCCCCGCCGTTTCGGCCACCATGCCGGCAATGCGCACCCGTCCCTCGGCAATCAGGCGCAGCGCCAGCGGATAGATGACATGTTCCATTTCGAGGATCCGGGCGGCGAGCGTGTCTTCGTCGTCGCCGGGCAGCACCGGCACCGCCGCCTGTGCGATGATCGGACCGCTGTCCATCTCGGGGCGCACCACGTGAACGGTGCAGCCGGCGATTTTGACGCCCGCTTCGATGGCGTCCCGCTGCGCATGCATCCCCTTGAACGCGGGCAATAGAGAGGGGTGGACATTCAGCACCCGATCGCTCCATCCGTCGACGAATTCTGCGGTCAGCAGTCGCATGAAGCCGGCGAGACAGACGATTTCCGCGCCGGCGTCGCGTAGCGAAACGTCGAGTGCGGCGTCGAAGCTGCGGCGATCCGGATAGTCGCGATGGTCGATAACGGTTGTGGCGATGCCGGCCGCGTCGGCGCGCCGGAGGCCGGCGGCATCAGGGTTGTTGGCGATCACGAGGACGATCTGCGCGGGGAAATCCGGTGCGGCGCACGCGTCGATCAGCGCCTGCAGATTGGAGCCCCGGCCGGAAATCAAGACGCCGACCTGCAGCGGCGCGGTCACGACAGGGGACCGTTTTCGATGCGGATCGCGTCGTCACCCGCGCGCGGCGCGATGCGGCCGATGCGGAACACTTCTTCCCCTGCGCCCCGAAGGGCGTTCGTCGCCGCTTCCAGGGCCTTCGGCGGGACGACGATCGCCATGCCGACCCCGCAATTGAAAGTCCGCAGCATCTCGGCCGGTTCGATCCCGCCGGTCTCGGCAATCCACTCGAAAACCGCCGGGCGCGGCCAGGCCGTCTGGTCGATATGGGCGCAAAGTCCGTCCGGCAGTACGCGCGGCAGGTTTTCCACCAGGCCGCCGCCGGTGATATGGGCAAGGGCATGGATTTCGCCGGTTCCCGCGGCGCGGATTGCCGCAAGGACGCTTCGGACATAGATGCGGGTCGGCGTTAACAGCGCGTCGCCGAGCGTCATGCCGGTTGCGAAGGGGGCGGGATCACCATAGGAAAGTCCGCTTATCTCGACCACCTTGCGGACCAGCGAAAAGCCGTTCGAATGGACGCCGCTGGAGCCGAGGCCAAGGATGATATCGCCGTCCTGAACCGAATCGCCGGTCAGCACGCCGTCGCGTTCGACTGCGCCGACCGAAAATCCGGCCAGATCGTAATCGCCCGATTTATACAAACCGGGCATTTCCGCGGTTTCTCCGCCGATCAGGGCGCAATTGGCTTGCCGGCAGCCCTCGGCAATGCCGGCGACCACGCCGCTCGCCATCGCTGGATCGAGCGCCGCGGTGGCAAAATAATCGAGAAAAAACAAAGGCTCGGCGCCTTGAACGACCAGGTCGTTGACGCACATGGCGACCAGATCGACGCCGATTGTATCGTGCCGGCCGGCCAGGATCGCGATCTTGAGTTTCGTGCCCACGCCGTCGGTTGCGGCGACCAGGATCGGATCGGTGAATCCCGCGGCTTTGAGGTCGAACAGTCCCCCAAATCCGCCCAAAACCGTGTCCGCGCCGGGTCTGGTTGTGGAACGGGCGTGCGGCTTGATCAAGTCCACCAACCGGTTTCCGGCGTCGATATCGACGCCGGCGTCCTTGTAGGTGATACCGCCGGGGGTCCGATTGCGGGCTATAGCGTCCTCGCCGCTAAATCTGTATATATCGGGGCGCCGAAGATACCCCATCCGTCACTGAATGCAATGCACCATATGCGTGGAATCGGACGTCTCTTAACCATAACCGCGATCGTCCTGCTCTTGTTTGAAACAGGCGTGGCGCGCGCGGCGGATATTTATACAGTCGCCGATGTTCCGGTCGACGAGCGGGCGGCCGACGAGGTTTCGGCGAAGACCAACGGCCTCGCCAAAGCGCAGGCCGCGGCGTTGCGGACGCTGTTCGAGCGCCTGACCCAACGGATCGACCACGAACGGTTGCCGCCGGTGACCGAAGAAATGGTTTCCCGGGCCTTGCGCGATATTTCCGTGTCCAAGGAACGATTCGGCGGCGGACGCTATCTCGCGACGCTGAGCGTGCGGTTCCGGCCGGAGGGCGTTCGCGCCATGCTGCGGAGCGCGGGCATTCCCTATGCGGAGGTGGCGAGTCGGCCGACATTGGTGCTTCCGGTGTATCGCCGCGGCGGAGCGATTCTGCTGTGGGACGAGCCGAACCCCTGGTTCGACGCCTGGGCCCGGCATCCGTCGCCATCGGGTCTTTTGCCGATTATCCTTCCGCTGCGGGAATTGGCGGACGTCTCGACCATCAGCCCGCAACAGGCGCTCGCGGGGGATGACGCCCGGTTGAGGGCCATCGCCGAAAGATACAAGGCGTTCAGCGTGTTCGTCGCGGTGGCGCAGGTCCGGGTCGATCGGGCGAGCGGTCAATCCGGCGCTTCGGTCAACCTGACCTACCACCAGCCGGGCGCGCCGCCGAGCCGCGCGCTTCGCCAGTTCGCCGTTCCCGAAGGCGTCGACCGCGCCACGCTTTTGAATCAGGCGGTTCGCGAAACGATCAGCGACATCGAAGAGGCCTGGAAACGGGAAAATCTTCAGGAAATTGATGCCGAGCAGAGGATTCGGGTGGTCGTACCGTTGCTGCGGCTCGGCGATTGGCTGTCCGTCCGCCGCAAGATGGCTTCCGTGCCGTCCGTCAAGAAACTCGATGTGGCGCGGCTGTCGGTGCGCGAGGCCGAGGTGAACGTCGTCTTCATGGGAAGTCCGGAGCAGTTGCGGCGCGCGCTGTCGCTGAAGGATCTGGACATGGTCTATTCGGCCGAGACCGACAGCTGGTTCGTGCGTCCGCGGGCGCGATAACGGGAGAAGCGGCATGGGCTCCGCTATGAGGGAAACCTCGTGAACGGCCGTTTCCTGGTCGCCAGCCTACCCAACCTGATCACCCTGGCTCGATTGCTCGCCGTGCCCGTGATGGTATGGATGATCGTCTCGGGTCAGTGGACCGCCGCATTTTGGCTGTTTGTCGCGGCCGGGGTATCCGACGGCATCGACGGATATATCGCGAAACGATTCGATGCCGAAAGTGTGCTCGGCAGCTATCTCGACCCGATCGCGGACAAGGTCATGCTCGTATGCGTGTTTGTGACCCTGGGCATCGTCGACGAGATCGGCATCTGGCTGGTGATTATCATCGTGTCGCGCGACATCTTGATCGTCGGCGGTACGGTTTTGTCGCAAATCGTCGAACGCCCGATCAAAATGAAGCCGTTGTTCGTCAGCAAGATCAATACGGTGGCGCAGATCGTTTTGGCCGCGGTCGCGCTGGCGAATCTCGGATTGGGCTGGTCCGATGTCGGGCAGGTGATGGCATTGGAATACACGGTGGCCGCGACGACATTGGCTTCCGGCGCGCTCTATCTCGTGCAATGGCTGACCGGCAGCGGCGAATTTATCGACCGCGAGGCGGATAATCTCGAGGGCCTGCCGCGGCGGCGGCCATCGGAAGAGGAGAGGCCGTGATGACGACGCAGCAGCGTGCATCGGTTTGGATTGGATTCTTCGTTGTCTTCGTTCTTGCGCTGATCCTGTTGCGGGACGTCCTGTTTCCGTTCGTCGCCGGGTTTGCGGTTGCCTATTTTCTCGACCCGGTTTGCGATCGGCTGGAAAAAGCGGGTTTGTCCCGGACGTGGTCCACGGTCGTCGTCACCGCGGTCTTCTTTATCTTGTTCATGCTGGCGCTGGGACTGCTCGCGCCGCTGTTGTATTCGCAATTGGTCCGGTTCATTCAGCGGGTTCCCGGTTACATCGATGCGATCGAACAGAAGGCAGCGCCGCTGGTCGAATTCGTCAGAATTTACTTTGAGAGCGGCGAGGGCACGCAAAAGGTCACACAGTTTCTTGGCGAGAATCTCGGCGGCGTCGCGAAATTCATGCTGAGGTTATTCGGCAATATCGCCGGCGGCGTGGAAATCACCCTCAACCTGCTGTCGCTTTTCGTGATCACGCCGATCGTCGCGTTTTATCTGTTGCGCGATTGGGATCGAATTGTCGCGCGCGTCGATTCCTGGTTGCCCCGGCATCACGTCCACACGATCCGGGCGCAGGCCGCTTTGGTCGATGAAACCCTGGCCGGCTTCGTCCGCGGGCAATCCACGGTGTGCCTGTTGCTTGGCCTGTTCTATGGCATCGGCCTGTCGCTCGTCGGACTCGATTTCGGGCTGATTATCGGTCTGGGCACCGGGATCGTCTCTTTCGTTCCGTATTTCGGCATGCTGATCGGTTTCGTCATCGGCATGGGGTTGGCGATTGCGCAGTTCGACTCTATCGGTCAGGTGGCCCTTGTCGCGGCGGTCTTCTTGGTGGGGCAGCTTATCGAAGGTAATTTCCTGACGCCCAAGCTGGTCGGCGACCGGGTCAACCTGCATGCGGTCTGGATCATCTTCGCCCTCATGGCCGGCGGTGCTCTGTTCGGGTTTGTCGGCATCCTGTTGGCGATTCCGATTACGGCGGTGATCGGCGTGCTGATTCGCTTCGGCCTGTCGCACTATCTGCAGAGCGTGATGTATCATGGCGGCGTCCCTCAGCCGCCACCGCCATCCGACGACGCATCATGACGACGAGCTCCCAGATTACTTTCGAGTTCGACCACCGTCCCGCGATGGGGTGGGAGGATTTTCTCGTCGCCAACTGCAACGAGGCGGCGGTGGATATGATCGATCGCTGGCCCGACTGGCCGTCCCCCGGAATTTGCCTGTATGGGCCGCCCGGATGCGGCAAGACCCATCTGACCCAGGTTTTCTGCGCCCATAGCGGCGGCTTCCTCCTCGACGCGTCGGTATTCAATACGATGGAGCTCGATGCGCTATTGGCGAAAGGCGTGACCTGGGCGGTCGAGGACGCCGACCGCGGTATCGACGAGACCAAGCTATTTCACTTTTACAACATGATCGCGGAGCGGGGCGGCCATCTGCTGCTGACGGCGGGCGCGCCACCGGCCCGCTGGACGCTGACGCTCGACGATCTCCGGTCGCGCCTTGTGGCCATTCCGGCGCTGGCGGTCGGTGCGCCGGATGAAGGGTTGATTGGCGCCGTGCTGGTCAAGCTGTTCGCCGATCGGCAGCTTCGCGTCGAACAGGAAGTCATTACCTATCTCGTCATGCATATGGAGCGCTCGTTCGAGGCGGCGCGGCGGGTCGCCGCGGCGCTCGATGCGGCGGCGCTGGCGGGGGGCCGGCGCGTGACCGTTCCCCTCGCACGCGATGTGCTGCACGACGAAAACTTGGGCTGACAGGGAGCGAGACCATGGATTTGGGTTTGCAGGGCAAGAAAGCGATCGTTTGCGCATCCTCCAAGGGGTTGGGCAAGGCGTGCGCCGTTTCGCTCGCGCGGGAAGGGGTGGACCTCGTCCTCAATGCGCGCACGGCGGAAACGCTGGACGCGGTGGCCGCGGAAATTCGCGAGGCGACAGGCGTGGCGGTAATCGCCGTCGCCGCCGACATCACTGGCGACGCGGGCCGGGCGGCGGTCCTCGAAGCGTGTCCCGAGCCGGACAT
>JBFFGE010000187.1:0-8800 GCA_041557595.1 Alphaproteobacteria bacterium | reverse complement strand
TGCAGCGCGCGGCCGCCGCGTCCGCGCCGAAATGGGTGAAGAAGTCGTTCGACAGGCATTGCTGGCGGATCGAGATCACCACCATGCGGATGCCGCCGATGCGCAGCAGGCACGACCGGCCCAGGTTGACCTGACGGCCCTTGACCATGCCGTAATCGCCGCCGAACGCACCGTCGGACAGTTTCAGCACTTCCGCCTCCGCCTCCCAGGGCTGCGAGAATTCCTGGGTCTCGGCGGTGTTGAACTTGGCGCGGAAAGTACCGCCCTCGCCGGCGGCGAAGGCCGCGTCGACGGCGGGCGCGTCGTTGAACACGCCGAACAGCGCATCCGTCACGCCCGCCTCGGCGAAGGCCTTGAGGATGTAGGTCGTGTTGCCGCGTCCGCCGCCGCCGGGATTGTCGGCGGGATCGCAGAACAGCAGGTTGGGGCGGGACGGATCGGCTGCGGTCTCCAGCGCCAGTTTCACCGCGTCGTCCAGGCTGGTCATGTGCGGCTGGTAGCGTTCCCGGTCGGCCCAGCCGGCGATCGCCAGTTCGCGCGCCACCGCTTGCGCTTTTTCCTTGTCGCCGCGCGCGGTGACCGTGATCGTCATGCCGTTGCGGTCGGTGTCGGAAAAGGCGAAGCCGCCGGTGATCGAGACGTTCAGGATGTCGCCATCGAGCTTGGTATGGCCGAGCCGGATCAGGTCGCCATAGGGGTGCCCGGCGGCGGTCAGCAGGGTCACGGACGGCCCGACCAGCGGCAGGCGGATCGACGCCATCGCCGGCTTCAGTCCCGCATGCAGGATGTCCAGCATGGTGCGCGCCGCTTCCTGGCCGCGTTCATAGGCGTCGACATGGGGGTTGGTGCGGTAGGAGATCATCGTATCGGCGCTGTCGACCATGCGCTGGCTGATATTGGCGTGCAGGTCGAGCGTCGCGACCACCGGTACGCCCGGGCCGACGATCTCGCGCGCCAGCGCGAACACATCGCCGTCCGGGTCGTCGTGGCCGACCGCCAGCCCCGCGCCGTGTTCGCAGCAATAGACGCCGTCGAGCGGACCGGCCGCCCTCAGCCCTTCGCGCATGTCCGCCAGCAATTTCTCGAAGAACTTCTGCTCGGCCGGTCCGTCGGGGAAAGCGGCGGCGAACGCGACCGGCACCGGCTCCCAATCATCGTGGTCGTCCATCACCTTGTAGAAGCCGCAGATCGCGCTGTCGATCGAGGGCGTCGGCTGGCGCGCGCCGTCGCTGATGGCGTCGCCGTACCAGACGCCGCGCTTGGCGAATTCCGCTTCGCCGCAGGGGGCGGCAAAGCGGTTGGCCTCGAGATGGAAACCCAGGATGGCGATGCGTTTCGGCGTGCTGGCGGTCATGGCGATATCCCCGTAATGGCGGCCCAGTGATTGGCGGTGGTGCCGCGTCCGCCGGTCTGTCTGTCACTACATTATAGGGAAGAGGTCAGCGCGGAACAGTGGCGGCGCCGAAACTCAGGTGGCGCGGCGGACGGCGATTCAATTCCGCCAACAGCGACTGGATGATTTGCCGCGCGATCGGCAGCGCCTCGTGCTTCGGCATGCCCGGTTGCAGACGTTCGTCGTACAGCGTGCGCAGCAGGATGGCGTCATACCAGGTCAGCCACGAGACGATGCCGTTGGTCTGATCGTTGAACATCGATTGGTGGATCAGCGCGGTGTCGTTCATCGGGCCGAGCACTTGCGCGAATTCCTCCATCACGCATTCGCGGACCGGCACGTAGTCGAAGCCCGGGCTGATATAGACCGCCCCGACGACGATCGATCCGTCGCTCGCGAATTTCGCCTCGCCGTAGCAGGCATTGCCGACGGTGCCGGCGGTCGGACGCAGCAGGGTGATGTTGTCGCGGATGAAATGGTCGCCGCGCCGGTCGAAATAATCCGGCGCCACCGGCTGCAGCGTCAGGCGCAGCCCGGTGACCGCCGCGAGCGTGCCGACGGTTTCGCGCAGCGCGGCGACCGCGGCCGGGTCGAAATCCTTCGAATAGCGGATGACCGGGTGGGTATTCCATTTCCGGATCCAGCCGATCGGACCGCCATATTCGGTTTGGAAAACCACGCGCTCGAAATTCTTGTGGATCAGGTCGAGCGTCGTGGCATCGTCCCGCGGCACGTCGCCGATGATGCCGCGCACCGCCGCCAGCGGCGACCCCGGCGACGGCAGGGCAAGGCCGATGCGGGTCGTGCGCTCGGCGAGCGGCGCCGTGTCGCCGGGCGCGGCAAGGCTTGCGATCGGGGCGATCGACGCGGCCGGCGGCTGGTCGAGGATGCCGTGGTAGCCGAGCCGCACCTTCACGTGCCAGGCCTCCGCCCAGTGCCGCATGGTCGACCGTTCGGCGGCCGGCGAATCGAAGATATAGGTGACTTGCAGAAGATCCCGGTTCCCCGCCAGGCGATAGCGGATCGTCGCGCCGGTATCGAACAGGGCGAGGCCGTCTTGCGCCGCGTAGTCGGCGAGTTTCGCGAGCGCGGGTTCCGCGGGATCGTTCAGTCCGATGGCCCCGTGCTGCAGAACCCAGCAATCCTGCTTGCCGCCGGTTCGATTGCTGTGGATCGCCCGATCGCCGGGCGCGGCGTGGTCGCAGAATTGCGCGCGGCGCCAGCCGCGTTCGCCGCCCGTTCGCCGATTGGCGGTGATCAGCACGATGCCGTCGATGCGATGGCGGTCGCCGCGGATCAAGACCGTGTCGGCCATCGGGACGCCGAGGCGCGATGCGAAGTCGCGCCGCGCCGCCACGTGCCAGTCGCCGGCGGGCAGCGGCACCTGGCGGTCGTCCAGCGAATACGTCGTAGCGGCATTGCCGAGCACCGCCAGCGGGGTGCGCGTGGCGGCGCAGCCCGCGACAAGCATTCCGAGAAGGAGCGCGGCAAGAATAGTCCCGACGGTCCGGGTGGCCGCCCTTCGGGGCGCGGGTGCAAGAGTATGAGGGACCATCGGCGCCGGCCCTACCGGATCGAGTCCGCGGTCGCATGCAGGAATTCCGCATGCGGGACGGTGACATCGCCGGCGCGGCAGGCGCCGACCGTCTCATAAAACCGCCCGTCGCGGCGGCTCTTGCAAAATCGACGGTTCCGCTCGAATTCGGTCTTGCTCGCCGCCGCGTCGCCGGGCTGGCAGCCGCCCTTGCTCTGGTAATACAGGAGCGTATCGCGCTTGCGGCAGAAGACCGGCAATTCCTTCCTCAGGCCGGCGGTGAAGTCGTCCCGGCTCGAGGGCCGGTCGTCCGCCATGCAATTGCCGGAAACCGCGTAGTGGCTCTTGGAAATGTCGTCGTAGCAAAACGTCGCTTCGTCCGATCGCGCCAGCAGCAACATTTGCTCCGCCGTCGCCATCGTCACCGGGCCCTGCCAGACGATCTCGTGCAATTCCGCCAGGATCTTGCACGCGATGCGCCCCTTGGCGAGCCGCCGGCACTGATCCAGCGCCGCCTCGTAGCCGTCGCCGCAATCCAGCGCGTGACCGGCGGAACAATAGACGAAACCGCCTTGCCGGCCGTCGACGGTTACCGCGAAGGCCATCGCCAGGGGACTCTTCATGTATCGGTTGAACCCTTGCTGGACGCCGGGCGACAGGGTAACCGGCCCGGTGCCCCAATCGGGATCGGTCGTCTGGCACCCGCCGACGATCGACACCAGGTTCAGCAGCACCGCGCCGCGCCACGCCGCGCCGAAAGCCGTGACCCATCGTCCGATGGCAATGCTCGCGAAGGACAGCGCGATGGCCATGTTTCCGCCCGATCCCGTTTTTCACCGTGCGTCGCGGGGCGGTGTGCCGGCGCGTCGGACGATCTCCTGCGAAGCGTAGCACACGGCGAATTTCGGTGGATAGCGGGATGATTTGCGCATCGAGGGTAACGCCCGCACCTTTTGGGCGGGCGCGGCGACGATCGTATTAGGCCAAACTTTTATCCGCCCCTAGACGGCACCCGTGCATTCTTTGCTATAACAGTCCGCAAACCGGCCAACAGGGAGATCGCGGGGCATGAGCAAGATCGATACATCGGACGTGGACGTCATTGTCGTCGGCGCGGGCAACGCCGCGACCTGCACCGCATTATCGGCGGTCGAGCATGGCGCGCGCGTGCTGATGCTGGAAACCGCGCCGAAGGACTCGCGCGGCGGCAACTCCGCCTTTACCGGCGGCGCCTTCCGCTTTTCCTATAACGGCGTCGACGATTTGATGCAGCTCTGCCCGAGCCTCGCCGACGAGGATCTCGACAACATCGATTTCGGCACCTACACGCACGACCAGTACTACGACGACATCTTCCGCATGACGCAGTACCGCTCGGACGCCGACCTGATCGAGGTGCTGGTGACCAACAGCTTCGAGACCGCGAAGTGGATGACCACGCATGGCATCGACCTGATCCCCGCGACCGGGCGCCAGGCCTTCAAGGTCGACGGCAAGTTCAAGTTCTGGGGCGGGCTGGCGCTGCGCATCAACGGCGGCGGCGAACAACTGGTGCAGTCGCTGCACGACAAGGCCGAGGAAGTCGGCATCCGGGTGCTCTACGAGGCGACCGCGACCGATTTGCTGCATGACGGCGAGCGCGGCGTCTATGGCGTGCGCTGCCGCCACCAGGGTGCGACGCACGATCTGGAAGCCAAGGCGGTGGTGCTCGCCTGCGGCGGTTTCGAATCGAACCAGGAAATGCGCGCCCGCTATCTCGGACCGGGGTGGGATCTCGCCAAGGTGCGGGGCACCGAATACAACAACGGCGAGGGGCTGGAGATGGCGCTCGCCATCGGCGCCAAGCCCTACGGCCACTGGTCGGGCTGCCACGCGGTGGCCTGGGACCTCAACGCGCCGCCCTATGGCGATCTTGACATCGGCGACCAGTTCCAGAAGCACAATGTGCCGTTCAGCATCGTCGTGAATGCCAACGGCGAACGCTTCCGCGACGAGGGCGAGGATTTCCACAGCTACTGCTACGCGCGCTATGGCGGCGAGATCCTGCAGCAGCCGGGCATGTTCGCCTGGCAGATCTTCGATCAGAAGGTGCAGCACCTGCTGCGCAGCGAATACCACATCCGCCGCATCACCAAGGTCTCGGCGGACACCATTCCGGAACTGGCCGAAAAGCTCGAAGGCGTGAACGCCGAGCGCTTCATCAAGACGGTGGAGGAGTTCAACGCCGCCTGCCGCACCGACATTCCGTTCGACCCGAACGTGCATGACGGTCGCTGCACCGAGGGGCTGGCGCTCAACAAGTCGAACTGGGCCAACCCGCTGGACACGCCGCCCTACGATGCCTATGCGGTGACCGCCGGCGTGACCTTCACCTTCGGCGGCGTCAAGGTGAGCACCAAGACGGCGGTCGAGCGCGCGGCGGGAAGGCCGATCGCCGGCCTCTACGCGGCGGGCGAAATGGTCGGCGGGCTGTATTTCCACAACTACGCCAGCGGCACGGGCCTGATGGCCGGCGCCACCTTCGGCCGCATCGCCGGCCGCGAGGCGGCGGAATATGCGCGGACTCGAAATGCATAAGGCGTGACGGACGGGGGGCGTTGAGCGGCAGCCCGGAACGGGTCAATCCGCTATGTTGGCCTTCGGATCGTCGACATAGGTCACGTTGCTCGGTTTCGACCACAGGCCGAACGCACCCGCTTTACCGAATGTATCGTCGGTGTGGCGAAACAGTTCCTTGCCGTCGAATGACGCGGTGAACACATTCGCGCGCGCCTTCAACGCGAGGTCATGCCAGGCGCCGATGGCGACATCGAGGGTCTTGCCGGCGAGCGCGGTGCGTTTTCCCTTCACGACCGTGTAGAGGCGCACCGGCGATTCGCGAGGGACGGCGCGCAGCAGGTAGTAATTGTCGGGATCCCTGAACCGGACCACGATCCCGGCGCCGTCGTGATGGGCATCGGGGATGCCGGCGGGCGGGACAACCGGAAACAGCCGCACCTTCAGCGTCAGGTCCCGCGCCGCCGACCCGTGCACCCAGCACACCGGTAAGACGCCATCCGGGTTTTCGTCCCAGAACCCGACATGGGCAAGGACCCGGTTCCTGTCGACTGTCCGGAGGCTCCATTCGGTGGCTTTCCCGGTCCCCGTCATACCGGTCTCGAAGCCGTCGGGCACGGTCTTTTCGGTGGATCCGTCGAAATTGAAAATCTTCGTGCGCGGCTCCTGGCCGGTCCGCCTTGTCCCCCGGCGCCATTGTCAACCGGGCGCCGCCGCCTTTACCGAGGAACCGTTCCGCGCCGCTCAAACGTCCGCTCGCGGTGTTGGTGTGGCATTACCAGGATATGCAATCATGCAATTCTATTATTTGCGCGGTTTTACAACAATACCTTTAACTTATTATAATATATTGATATTATTCACTTCATTAGGAGTTTGTTTACGAATCGGCGGTACCGTTTCGCGTTCAAGGACATTGCACTATCACTTATCCGCCAGTCGCGCGGAACGGGGAAACATGGCGCGCTTTTTCAATCGGTCGATCCTTGCCGCCATCGCGTTTTGTATGGTTGCGGGCGCTTCCATCGGCGCAATGGCGCAATCGACGGAGGCGTTTATTAGCGCGATCCGGGAGGGCGACCTGTCGGGGGTCAAACACCAGATCGCGCAGGGCGTCAATGTGAACGACCAGGATGCCGGCGCCCTGTACCGCGCGGCGAGCGCGGGCCATTTGGAAATCGTCAAGTACCTGGTGCAAGCGGGCGCCGACGTCAATCTCGACTCGATCTACGGAAATAGAGGCTCTGCGATCCGCATCGCGGCCAAGAACAGGCAATACGAGACGGTCGACTATCTGCTGAGCGTCGGTGCGGATTTACGGGTCGGTGGCGAACATCGCGGATCGACGCTGACCGCGGCGGTGATGACCGGCAAACTGGATTTGGTGAAGAAGGTCGTCGCCGGCGGCAAGGCCAATCTCGATTTCAAGGAAACGCTGATGCGGTCGGAAGACGGCAAGTCCGCCCTGATGATCGCGGCCACGCGGGATTTTTCCGACATCGTGCAATTCCTGGGCGCGCATGGCGCGAAAATCAATCTTGCCCGTCCCTGTGGTGAAACCGCCCTGTATTATGCGGCGAAGCGAGGATCCGTGCGGGTCGTGCAATACCTGCTGTCGAAAGGGGCGGTGGTCAATCCGGCGACGCCCGAGCGGTGCAACGATCCGTCGCCGATTCTGGTGGCGAAGGGCACTGAGGTGCACCGGCTCCTGCTCCTGGCCGGCGCCGATCCGAATGTCGATCCCGGCTCTCCCGATTATTGGGCCCGCCCGATCGCCCGGGCGGCGACCGTATGCGACCATGCGCTGGTCGACCTGTTGATCGCGCATAACGCAATTCTCGACGAAGAGTTGAAGCAGGAATACGCGGCGAACTGCAAGAAGGCGCCGTAGGCCCGCTTTCCGGCGAAAGCATTCCGATTTCCGGCGCGAAGCGCCCGAGGACAGCCGGCGCGTCAATCGCCCCGGCGCCGAAGACCTGCCGTTCTTCCCGGTTTTCCAGCAAATAAAAAGAACAAAAAAAGAACTTGCGCGCTGGAACAAAACCGGTACATAGTGGTTGCAGAAACACATTCGGTTGCACCGCGCCGTGTTGCATAGCCCCGGCGCCTGTGGAATAAGGAGTACGCATCTCATGTCGAAAATGTCGGCCGCAACGAACCCGGCCTTGCGCCTCGTCGAAAAGGACACCATGGACAAGCAGAAAGCGTTGGACGCCGCGCTGGGACAGATCGAGCGCAATTTCGGCAAGGGCTCGATCATGAAACTCGGCCAGCAGGATCAGGTGGTCGAGATCGAATCGGTGCCGACCGGATCGCTCAGCCTGGACATCGCCCTTGGCATTGGCGGATTGCCGCGCGGCCGGGTGGTCGAAATCTACGGGCCGGAAAGTTCGGGCAAGACGACGCTGTCGCTGCATGTGCTGGCCGAGGCGCAAAAACTCGGCGGCACGTGCGCCTTTATCGACGCGGAACACGCGCTCGACCCGTCTTACGCCAAGAAACTCGGCGTCAATCTCGACGAACTCCTGATTTCCCAGCCGGATGCCGGCGAGCAGGCGCTGGAAATCGCCGATACGCTGGTCCGGTCCGGCGCCATCGACGTGCTGGTCGTCGACTCGGTGGCGGCCCTGGTGCCGCGGGCCGAGTTGGAAGGCGAAATGGGCGACAACCATGTCGGCCTGCACGCCCGGCTGATGAGCCAGGCGATGCGCAAGCTGACCGGCTCGATCAACCGGTCCAAGACCATGGTGATCTTCATCAACCAGATCCGCATGAAGATCGGCGTGATGTTCGGCAGCCCGGAAACCACGAGCGGCGGCAATGCGTTGAAATTCTATGCCAGCGTGCGCCTCGATATCCGCCGCATCGGTCAGATCAAGGACCGCGACGACGTGATCGGCAACCAGACCCGGGTCAAGGTGGTGAAGAACAAGGTGGCGCCGCCCTTCAAGGTGGTCGAGTTCGACATCATTTACGGCGAAGGCATTTCCAAGACCGGCGAGCTGCTGGATCTCGGGGTCAATGCGGGAATCGTCGAAAAATCGGGTTCCTGGTTCTCCTGCGACGATCAGCGGATCGGCCAGGGGCGCGAAAACGCCAAGACCTTCCTCAAGGAAAACCCCGATATGGCGGCGAGCATCGAGCGGCGCATCCGCGAGAACGCGGGCATCCTGTCGGAAGTCATGCTCGAAGGGCCGGTCGGTAGCGATGACGGCGATGATAGTGACGATGCGGAAGGCCTCGGCACGCCGGAAACGGACGTGGCGGGCAACGCCTAAAGACGACCTCCCACTGGCAAACTCGCGCGGCGCCGGACC
>JBFFGE010000186.1:0-8819 GCA_041557595.1 Alphaproteobacteria bacterium | reverse complement strand
ACGATGCCGAAGACGGCTTCGACGCGATGCAATGGCTCGTCGAACAGCCCTGGTGCAACGGCCGGATCGGCACCTTGGGGTTGTCCTATGCGGCGCATACGCAAATGGCGCTGGCGTCGCTCGACCCGCCGGGCCTCGCCTGCATGTTCGTGGATTCGGGCGGTTTCTCGAACGCCTATTCGAGCGGTATCCGCCAAGGCGGGGCCTTCGAATTGAAGCAGGCCACATGGGCCTACCGGCAGGCACTGCAAAGCACGGCGGCGAAGGCAGATCCGGTTGTCGGGGCGGCCCTGAAGGCCGTCGACATTCGCGATTGGTTCACCCGCATGCCATGGCGCAAGGGACATTCGCCGATCGCCGTCGCGCCGGAATACGAGGATTACCTGATCGAGCAATGGACGGCCGGAATCTTCGACGACTATTGGAAGAAGGCCGGCATCTATGCGAAGGGTTTTTACGATGTCATGCCGGACGTGCCGATGATCCATATGTCGAGCTGGTACGACCCCTACACCAAGACGGCATCCGAAAATTACCTCGGCCTGTCAGAAAAGAAACGGGGACCGATCAATTTGATTCTCGGCCCCTGGACCCATGGCGACCGAATTCTGGACTATGCAGGCGATGTGGATTTCGGCCCGGACGCCATCCTCGACGGCTCGCTCGCGGACGATTTCCTGACACTGCGCCGGCAATGGCTGGACCGGTGGTTGAAGGACGCGCCGGACGAAACCGAAGACATGCCGCGCGTCCAGGTCTTCGTGATGGGCGGCGGCAGCGGTCGCCGCAACAAAACCGGCCGCATGGATCATGGCGGCGCCTGGCGGACCGGCACGGATTGGCCGCTGCCCGAAACGCAGTTCACGAAATATTTCTTGTATGCGGATGGATCCTTGAACGCGACGGCTGCGCAACCGGGCAACGCCACCCTCTCCTATAATCATGATCCTCTGCATCCGGTCCCGACCATTGGCGGTCCGATTTCGTCCGGCTCTCCCGTGATGGAGGGCGGCGCCTACGATCAGCGCGAAGAAAAGCGCTTTTTCGGGTCGACCCCGCCCTATCTGCCGCTTTCGGCACGGCCGGACGTGCTGGTATTCGAGACCCCGCCCCTGACGGAAGACGTCACCGTGGTCGGCCCGATCGAGGTTCGGCTCTGGATCTCGTCGGACTGCCCCGACACGGATTTCACCGCCAAGCTCATCGACGTCTATCCCGGCAACAAAGACTATCCGCATGGGTTCGCGATGAACCTGACCAATGGCATCCTGCGTGCGCGATATCGCGACTCCTGGGAAAAGCCATCCATGATGATCCCGGGCGATATTTATCCGATCACCATCGAAACCTTCCCCACCGGAAACCTGTTCAAGGCCGGGCATCGGATTCGGCTCGATATCGCCAGCAGTAATTTCCCGCATTTCGACGTCAACACCAATACCGGCGAGCCGGAGGGCGCCGCCCGGCGCAGCCGGATCGCAACGAATACGATCCATCTATCCGCCACCCATCCGTCGCATATTCTCCTGCCGGTCGTTCCCGCCTGACCGGAGACCCAAATAACCGAGTGGGTTTGGTTAAGCCGCAGTTAATTCTTCGGTGCTAGCGTGGACCGGAAGATGGTCCGCCATGGTTGCCTGCCGAAGAAATTTGAAATGAAAAATTCTTTAGGTTTTAGATATTTCCCGCTGATTAGCGGGACCGTCATCGTCGTGGCGGGCGTCATTCTGGCGGTTCTCTATACCCAATCCCTGCGCGCCGGCATGAGCCAGATCGCCGAACGCAATAACGTGTCGATGGCGCACGCATTCGCGAATTACGTTTGGCCGCGAATCGATTCATTCGTCGCCGACGCTCCCACGATGAGCATCGATCACCTGAGGGAGCATCCGAAACTCGGTGAAATTCGCGCACTTGCTCTCGATTTGGTCCGCGATACGCCGGTCCTGAAGATCAAGATCTACGATCTGACCGGCCTGACGGTATTTTCCAGCGACCCTGCGCAAATAGGCGAAGGCAAGGGGAAGAACGCGGGATTTCTCGCCGCGCGCAACGGTACGGTGGCGAGCGAACTCATCCATCGAAACAGCTTCAGCGCCTTCGAGCACACGGTGGAGGACCGAGATGTCCTCTCCAGCTATATTCCGATCCGAACGAAGAATGACGAAATTCGCGCGGTTTTCGAGATCTACTATGACGTGAGCGGCTTGCTGGAGCGCATCAAATTCTCGCAGCAACTGCAGATTACCGTCGTCGCGCTTACGCTGGCGCTGCTGTACTTGATGATCCTTGTTCTGGTGCGTCATCGCGACCGCTTGATCGAGAATCATCACTCCGACCGGCTCGCGCTGTTTCATCAGAACGTCAAGGTGGAAGAAGCCAGCCGCGCAAAATCCGATTTCCTGGCAAAAATGAGCCATGAACTGCGGACGCCACTCAACGCCATAATCGGTTTTACCGACGCCTTGCGGATGAAAAAGCTCGGCGATACGGATCCTTCCAAACGAGCGGAATATCTCGACTACATTGCGTCCAGCAGCAAGCATCTCCTTGCCTTGGTTGAAGATATACTCGATATGTCGCGCGTCGAATTCGGCAAAACGGACCTGGAAATCACGGAAATATCGCTGCAGGACATTGCCGACGAATGCATCGGGATGCAGAAAAGCGCGGCGGAACGGCCAACCGCCGCACTCCATGCCAGGATCGATGCGCCCGCGCCAATCCTTCGGGTCGACGTGCGCCGGTTTAAGCAAATCCTGCTCAATCTCCTCGGCAATGCCGCCAAGTTTACGCCGGTGAACGGCGAAATTGCGGTTTCCGCCGAGCCGACCGGACAGGGCGGCCTGAAAATTCACGTTCGCGACACGGGAATTGGCATTGCCAAACAGGATATCGATAAGGTGCTGACACCCTTCGGTCAGGTCGATCGCAATGTCGGCCGCCGCGGCGCGGGGGCCGGCCTCGGTCTCGGCCTCTCGCTTGCCCAATCGCTCACCGAACTCCATGGCGGCATGCTCGATCTCGACAGCACGCTCGGCAAAGGGACATGCGTCACCATCACCTTGCCGCCCGAATGCATCGTTGCCCCGGCACAATCGAACGCCGCCGACCGCTAGATCAACCTGCCTTTAATTGGAATCAATTATAGGCAGGTTGATCTAGGACGAAACCGTCCGCTCAAATCGACGGCAGATCCTCGGCCGCGACAATGTCTGCGAGCGAGTTATCGACGCAATCCTCGAACGGAATTTCCCGCGCGATCAGTCCGCCCGATAACAAGGCTGTGCGCAGCCGTTCGAAACCGGCGCGCGGCAAGATGGGGTTGCGACCCCAAATGCCAAGATCGAGATAACGCGCCACCGCCCCCTCGATCCGTTCGCGCGGCACATCTTCGAAGAAGCCCGCAATCGCCTCCGCTATTTCCGCAGCGCTGTGTCCGTGCAGCCATTTCTGCGCGCGGGACATCGCCCGTGTCATGCGGTACAGGGCGTCCCGCTGCTCATCCAATGTCTTGCGAACCGTATAAAGCGTCGTGTAGCTGCACGGTCCGCGCGTCGCCGCCGCATACCAAATGTGGCCGGCACCCTCCGCCACCAACTCCTCGGCAAACGGCTGAAACACCTGGATGACATCGACATCGCCCCGGCGCAGCGCCGCCGTGTTTTCCGGCATCGTGCCATCGGTCACGCGGCGCAACGCATCCGGGTCCATCCCGGCGCGGCGCATATCGTCCTGCAGGCACATCCAGGGAGTCGGCACTTCCGAAACCGAGGCGAGCGTCACATCGGCCAGGTCCGACATTTGAAAATCGGGTTTTTCGACGCGACCGATCAGGAAGAACGGATCGCGCGTGACGGTTTCGCAAAATCCAACCAAACCGCAATCGGGATCGCGGTCATGGTTCATCATGATCCGCATCGGCCCGCCCCAATGAACGTCCGTCGATCCCTGGCGCAATTGAGCCGCAACACTTTCGAGATCTTCGCTGGTGCGAAGTTCGACGTCCACACCTTCCGCCTCGTAGGCGCCGAGCACATGCGGCAGATAGAATGGCGTATAAAAAACCGCGCGGAAGTTTTCAGTGAGAATAACGGTCATCGGTTCATGTCTCCCTCGCGGTTTCGTTCATTGGAAAGGGTCGCCGATAAACCATGCCACGAAATTGCAGCTCGATCACGGGGCCGAGCAGATTTCTTACCGGGCCGCGCCGTGTTCCGCTACCGGTGCAGCGACCGCCGCGTGGCCATGCACAGAAGACGGATTACCCGTGATAGCCGCGGCCGCCTTCGTCACGCAGGAAGATGCGGATCAGATGCCGCCGCCGGTCCGGCTCCTCATAGTCTTCATAGGCGGTCCGGCTGTGCGCGCAGCGCCAGTTCATGAGGTATTCCGCTTGCCCCGGCGCCAGATCGAAATCGAAACGCAGCGCCGTGTCTTCCAGGATTTCGGACAATGCGACAATCGCATCCTTACCCGCCGCGTCCAAGGTTTCCCCCGCCATTTCATATCCGGCCGTAATATTGCGCAGATTGAAGCGGCCCCACAATGCCGTGCCGTCGTAATGGAAAACCGGATGAAAACTGGTCGCCGGATCGCCCGGCGGATGCTCGCCATAGCGGTTGAGATGAAATGGCCTGTACAGCCGCGGCAGCAAATCCGGATGGCGCCGGCGCATCGCGTTGTGGGCGGAATACAGGCTGACGACGCTGCTCCTGCCGCCCTTCCTGGCCGTGCGCAGCACCTGCAACCCGAAATAGGTCGGCGGCAGGTTGTAGCCGAAGTCGGTATGGAAATCGAGCGGATCGGCGGTCACATCGGCGCGCACCTTCGGATTCTTGCGCTTGCCCGTATCGGTCACGTCATACAACAACGTGCCCGAGAACGACTGCGCGACCGGCCGTGCGATCAGGGAACTCAACACCCAATAGACGGTCCTGAGCGCGGCCTTGTCGAGCCGCTCGACGGGCAGCCGGTCGAGCACGGCGAAGCCCGCGCCCTTGTCGAGAATACGCTTGACCCGTGCCATCAATTTTCGGCACCGCGGAATCGAAAAATCGGCGGCCGTCAGGACTTCCGTTTGCAAGGGGCTCGCGCGTAACGCGTCGATCATTGCAATCGTTTCCCGGAGACACTCTTTCGGGACGGGGACGAGATAATCTTCGGTCCCGAGCGTCTCCCGGGTCCAGGCCTTACGGCCGCGAACGGTTCTGTCGAGCATCCGCATGGTCACAAACGTCTCCGCTATTCCGCTGCACCGCCGGGCACCGTGCCGGGCGGCAGCGCCATGACATGGCCGGCGATCGCGCCGGGCCGGGTGAACCAGACCTTATCCGCGTGACCGTGCCCCAAGATGTATTCCAGCGCGCGCCGAAGCTGCTTCAGCCGGAATGGCTGGCCGACGACGAAGGTATGCAGGGCCAGCCCCATGAGCAGCGGATGATCCTCCGATTGCCGAACCATCTCATCGAATTGGTCGGTCAGCATTTCATGGAATTCCACCGCCGTATGCCGCCGGTTCAACAGTGCCGGCGAATCATTGATCTCCACCGGATAGGGCACCGAGAGGATCGGCCCCGACCGGGTCCGCATCCAGAACGGCTGGTCGTCGCAGGGCCAATCCATCAGGAATTTGTACCCGGCCTCCTTCAAGAGATCGGGCGTCACGAGGCTTTCGGAAATCCAGGGTCCCATCCAGCCGCCCGGCGGCGCGCCTTCATGCCGGACGATCGCGTCGGTTACGTCGCGGATCAGCGCTGCCTCATCCGGTTCCGGCAAGTCGCCCTGCCGCTCCGAATTGGTGCGGCCATGCCCAACGAATTCATCGCCGCGGTCCCGGATGCGGCTCGCAATCTGCGGCGCATAATCATACACCGCCGTATTGAACAGATGGCAGGCCGGCAAGCCCAACTGGTCCAGCAGATCGAAAATCCGCCAAATGCCGACCCGAAGACCATAGTCGCGCCAGGCATAGTTGCGGGCATCGGGCGCCGGCCCCGGTTCCGTCGGCGTGTGGCCCAATCCTTCGCCGAAGGCGAAATGCTCGACGTTCAAGGCGATGTAAAAGGCCAGCCGCTTTCCGCCGGGCCAATCGTAGTTGGCGCGCTCGACGATAGGCACGTAGTCGTATCGGCCGTGATAAGGCAGAGCCATGATTCTCTTCCGACGCCGCGATGTCCGATATCGTCGCCCACGGTTGGCGAAGTTGCAACGGATCGCGCCGGACGCATCGACGCATTATACTGGCCGAACCCTCCTGAACGTCCCGCATGCTTGCCCGGAACCAGACGATGCCCGAACCAGACGCCGGCCGACCGACCGCCCCGAAACGCGGACCGCTCAACGGCGTTCGCGTGCTCGATCTGAGCCGGGTGTTGACCGGGCCCTTTTGCTCCATGGTCCTGGCCGATCTCGGCGCCGAGGTGTGGAAGATCGAGGAACTGCGTCATGGCGATCAGACGCGTTCGATCCCGCCTTACGTCAACGGAGAGAGCCACTACTATCTGGCCATCAATCGGAACAAGAAGAGCCTGGCAGTCGATCTGAAGACGCCGTCGGGGCGGAAGATCGTGCTCGACCTCGCCCGCCACGCGGATATCGTGCTGGAAAATTTCCGGCCCGGCGTGATGGACCGGCTCGGGCTCGGCTACGACATGCTCAAGGCGGCGAAGGACGATATCATCATCTGTTCGATTACCGGCTTCGGACAGGCCGGGCCGATGTCGGATAAACCGTCCTTCGACCTGGTGACCCAGGCGCTGAGCGGCGTCATGAGCATCAACGGCGAACCGGACGGGCCGCCGACCAAGCTCGGCATTCCCCTCGGCGACGTGGGCGGCGGCATGTGGGGCGCGATCGCCGTGCTCGCCGCTCTGCAGCATCGCAACGCGACCGGCGAGGGGCTGCACATCGACCTGAGCCTGCTCGACGGGTTGATCGGGCTGCTCGGCTACCTCGCGGAAATCCAGCTGGTTACCGGCGAAAGCCCCGGACGCGTCGGCAGCAGCCATCACAACATCGTCCCCTATGGCCGATATCCGGTGAAGGACGGTCATATCGTGCTGGCGCTGCATGTCGGCCGGTTCTGGCGCAATTTCTGCGTTGCCGCGGGACACGCCGAAATGGCCGCCGATCCCCGATTTCGCACCACCGCCGACCGCCACGAAAACCGCACCGCGCTCGAACCGCTGGTGATCGAAATCCTGAGCCACAAAACCATGGCCGAATGGCACGACATCTTCGACGCGGGCGACGTACCGCATGCGCCGGTCTACGATGTCGGCCAAGCGCTGCGCCAGCCGGCCGTAACCGTGCGCAACCTGATCGACACGGTCGAGCATCCGCGCGCCGGCCCCGTCGACCTGGTGCGCACGCCAATCAAATTCATGTCCGAATTCGACGATGCGCCGCTGACACCGTCCCCCTTGCTCGGCGAACATTCGCGGGATCTTCTGAAGAATGTCCTCGGATATGCCGACGATACCATCGATAGCCTCTGCGCCGAGGGCGTCATCGAACACACATCGGCCGAACCAACGCAACGAGACAGCGAGAGACGGGATGACTGATCATCACGGCCGGGCCACCGACGAGGAACTGCAACGGCTGCGCGCCAAATTGGGTCAACGGGTCGAGATCAACGAACCGCCGCACCTGACCGAGGTGACGCGCGATGCGATCCGCCATTGGGCCTGGGCCACCGGCGACCGGAACCCGATTTATCTGGACCCCGACTATGCCGGGCAATCGGTGCTCGGCGGGCTTACCGCGCCGCCCTGCATGCTCTATGCCTTCAGCCGCATATCGATCGGCTATCGCGGCGGCCTGCCGGGTGTCCACTCGATGTTCGGCGGTTCGCATTGGCGGTGGCGGGAACCGATCCGGCTGGGGCAACGCATCGATACCGAGGTGACTTTCAAGGAATTGGTCGAGTTGCCGAGCCGTTTCGCCGAGCGCATGTTCAAACAGGTATCGCATATCCGCTTCGTCACCGCGGATGGGCAGGAGCTCGCCAATGCCGAGTCCTGGGGCATGCGGACCGAACGCACGACTGCGCGCAAGAAGGGCAAATACAAGAAGCTCACCTCCGATCCGCTGAGCGCGGACCAGCTTTCCGAGATTTCCGACACCTATGCGGCCGAACATGTTCGGGGCGGCGACCCGCTCTACTGGGAAGACGTCGAGCCGGGCGCGACAATTCCCGAGATCATTCGCGGACCCTATTCGGCGACCACGGCGGTTGCGTTCGAACAGGCCTGGGGCGGGTTGTTCATCAAGGCGCACGGCTATTGGTACGATTTCCTGCGGCGTCATCCGGCGGCGGGCATTCCGAACGCCCATGGCGTGCCGGAACCGCCCGAGGCGGTGCATTGGGACACCGCGTTGGCGCAGAGCGTCGGCGTGCCCGAAGCCTATGACTACGGACCGGAGCGGATCTCCTGGCTGGCCAGCATGCTGACCAACTGGATCGGCGACACGGGATTCCTGGAGGAACTCTATTGCGAGGTGCGCCGGTTCAATCTGGTCGGCGACGTGACCCGATGCGAGGGCACAATATCGGACAAGGAACCGATCGATGCCGGGACGGGCCGGGTCAAGCTCGACGTCGCGGCGATGGACCAGCGGGGCCAGGTAACCGCGAAGGGTTGGGCCCGGGTGCGGCTGCCGCGCCGCACGTCGTAGCTGTGGTCTTTCGATAGGTTGTCCATTCGGCCCTGACCGGGGAGACTGGAGTTACCAAGCTTCAGCACTCTTTGGGAGAGCCGAATGAACATTCACAAGAATGCCCGTTTGACGCCGCTCGGTCGAGAACGAATGGT
>JBFFGE010000185.1:0-8847 GCA_041557595.1 Alphaproteobacteria bacterium | reverse complement strand
TTCGTTCTCGACCGAGCGGCGTCAAACGGGCATTCTTGTGAATGTTCATTCGGCTCTCCCAAAGAGTGCTGAAGCTTGGTAACTCCAGTCTCCCCGGTCAGGGCCGAATGGACAACCTATCGAAAGACCACATCTAGGCGGGCGAGGATGACCGACCGGGACGACATGCCGCTGTTTTCCGACTCCCTACCCTGGGAGGAGGCGCAGGCGGCGCTCGAAGCGCTGGACCTCGGCGACGGTTTGCCGCTGGTACCGCCGACATTGGGCCGCTTCGACGCGATGATTTCGGGACGCGGCGCGATCGGCCAATCCTTCGGACATGTCATGCCCTTGATGGGCGAGCTCACCTTGGAGGCCGTGGCCTTTAATTGCATCCTCGCGGGATGCCGCCCGAGCGAGTTGCCGGTCGTTCTGACGGCGGCCGAAGCGGCCATCGAGGACCGATTCAATCTGCTCGGCGTGTTGAGCACGACCGGATCCCCGGCCGTGGCGGTCTGCGTGCATGGCCCGATCGTGGACGAATTGGGGCTCAATGCCGGCGGCAATATCCTGGGGCCCGGCAATCGCGCCAATGCCTGCATCGGTCGGGCGGTCAGCCTGATCATGCGAAACGTCGGCGGCGCGCGGGCCGGGATTGCCGACATGGCGACGATGGGCCAGCCGGGAAAGTATACTTTCTGTTTCGCGGAGCGGCCCCATGACGGGTTTCCGTCGCTCCCCGCGCGCCGCGGTTTCCGCCCGGACGAAAGCTGCGTCACGGTACTGGGCGTTTCCGGTACGGCGGAAGTTCTTCCCGCCAGCCCGGGGGATACGCCCGAACTGGTGCTGCAGCCCATCGCGGCGGCGATGAACGCGGCGATCGATGTTTCCAGCGCGACCGAAAAGCCGGAGCGCGGCGAACAGGTTTTTCTCCTGCCGCCGGAAATGGCCGACATCCTGTCGCGCGGCGGTTGGGATTTGGCGCGGGTGCAGGAGTATTTGTTCGAGACCCGGCGCCCGTATGCATTCGATGGCGATGGCGTGCCGGACGGCCGGCCGCTCGGGCGCACGCCCGGGGATATCCACCCGATTGTCACCGGTGGCGCGGGTATCAAGATGACCTACCTGCCGCTTTGGGCGGGCGGGACCGACACCGTCACGAAACCGCTGCACACGCTTGGCGCGTGACGCGCCGGCCGGACCGTCCCTCCAGCTCAACCTGCCTTTAATTGGTATCAATTAAAGGCAGAAAAGTTGATTTATTACAAATAGATAGAGCAGATTGCGTGCGCCCAAATTGGCGCACGCAGCTCTAGGTCAGAAGGTCGCGGACCTCGTTAACCCGGAACGGCTTTTCAAGCGTGGCGACATTGGCATCGCCGCCGTCTTCCATGACCTTGCGCGCACGCTCCAGATAGGAGGAGTCTCGGCCGGTCATGAACACGATCTTGCCGTTGAATTTGCGCTTCGAGAGCCAATTCGCAACGTCGATGCCGTCGAAATCCAGCATGAAGATGTCGACGAAGATCGTATCCGGCGCGATGGTATCGTAGCGGTCGATGATGTCGCGCGGTCGCGAGATTTGCTCGGCGGTATGGCCCATTCGGGAGACGATCCGTTTTACCAATCGCCCGAATTGAACGTCGTCGTCGACGATCAAAATTGATTGCGCCGTCATGATTGCGTTTTCATAAGTTTGCCCGTTTTCAAAGCAGGCCGAAGCCTGCCAACCCCACACCAGGGCAACGAATTCGTGCGATCGCCCCGGCACATTGGCACCTTACGCCAACTTCGTTTGGCAATCGTTAACGATAAAATTTAGTGGAAATCAGCGCTTTTCGCGCCAACAACCAGGCGGTCAGCGGTATCCCGGTTAGGGGCGGACGCACACCGCCAAGAGATCACGCGGCGGCGGGTAAGGCGCGGTAGTAGTCCAGCAGATCGGCCGAGGCGTTGTAAATCGGCGTGTGGCCGCGCAATAGAATCTGCGTGCTGCGTTCGTAGGCCGCGCTCGGCATCGAAATTTCGGCGCCATCGGCCCGGCCCCGAATGGTCGCCTTCAAAATACCCGCCGGGTTGGCCATCCGCACGATGTGATCTTGTTCCTCGGCGCTCAGGACGCCCACCCCGTCGGCCATTCCATGGGCGACCGTGCCGGGAATCAGGCAGGCGGCGGCGAGGCAGGCGCCGCCGGTAACCGCGAGTGACTTATGGCAGGCCTGCGGCGTGAAATACCGCACCCGGATATTTGCCCCTCGATCCGATTCTTCCGCGTTGGCCGGGGCGATGATGCAGACTTTCGGGATGGTCTCGCTGGCGGCGAGCTCCGCCTCGGTCATGGGAGCGCCGCCCTTGCCCTTCAGCCCCATCTTCAGACCCGCGGCAACCCAAATACGGCGTAAACGGTCGCGCAGCGTCGCATCGCTATCGAGACTGTCCGGCGTTTCGCTCGCATCATGGCCCAGGTCTTCCGCCCGGATGATCACCATCGGCACCGCGAGGTCGACGCAGGAAACATCGATGCCGTCGATCCGGTCGACCGGGTTGCCGGTCGGCAACAGGGCGCCGGTCTTTGCGCCCGCGGGCTCGAGCAGGGCGAGTTGCAGGCCCGGCCACTGTCCCATGACACCGGGGATTTCGGTGTCGGCGGCAAGCCCGGCATCGGGTGCCGGCATGTCGATCAACGCATGGGCGACGACCCCGGTATTGGTGTTGTGGATCCGCACGCGGTTACTGCCGGCAGTCGGCGTCAGCAGGCCGATCTCGAAGGCGAAGATGGGCAGCGCCGCGGACATGTTGCCGCAATTCACGCTCCAGTCGATGGCGCTCTTTTCGGCGGCGAGCTGCGCCAGCGTGCTGTCGATGTCCGCATCGTCCCGCGCCGACGGTCCGACGATGAACACCTTGTTGCTTTGCGGAATGCCGCGGCCGAGCCCGGTGATTTGCCGGTTGCTGGCCACGTCGCCCTGCAGCGGCACGCCCATGATCTGGCGGATTACTTCTTCGCGCAAGGCGGTGGGCTCGGGCAAATGGCCGTCGAACAGGACGATCCCGGTCGAAGTCCCGCCGCGCATGTGATAGACGGGAATCTCGAGCGTGCCGTTCAGGAACCGCGGCGCGAGGCCGAGAAAATGGACGGTGTCGGGACTGTTGTTTGCAACCATGGTGTCAATCCGAATGGGGTTGTGCGGTCGATTGCGGCTAAAGTGGCAAAGTTCGATAGATTAGGGAAATTAAATTTTCCGGTATTTTGATAAGGAAATCTAATGTCATTTGTCAGCGCCGACATGCGGTCCAAAATTGCCTCCGGGCTTCGCGGGTCGCGTCGGCGCCTGGAATATTTCGAGGATATTTGCGGGTGCGGCGGCCGCTTCGCCGGCAGCGAGAGCGAAAAGGCGGCCGTCGCCTATCTCAAGAATTGTATCGAAGTGGATTTCGGCCGGCCGGCGGAGGTATTCACCTGCGCCTTCGACGGTTGGGCGCGCCGCGCGCAATCGCTTGCGCTCTTGGGGCCGCGGGGTGGCGCGGATCTCGACTGCCACGCGCTGGTCTGGTCTCCGGCGACGCCGGCGAAGGGGCTCGAAGCCGAGGTGCTCGATCTAGGCCGCGGTCTGCCGGATGACATTCGCGCCAATTCCGACGCGGTGCGGGGCCGTTTCGTTCTGGTGCGGCACGAATACATGTTTGCGTCGGAGACCATGCACCGGCGATGGAAATACGATGCCGCACGGGAATGCGACGCGGCGGGCTTCCTGATCGCGGGCCATCTGCCCGGCGATCTGCTGGTGACCGGATCGTCGGGGCGCAACCGCGCCGAGGACATTCCCGCGGCGGCGATTACCCATGAAGGCGCGGCGCGTCTCGGAGCTGGCGGAGGCGCATTGCCACGGGTACGGCTGACCATCGAAACGGCGATCAGCGATGCATTTGCGGAAAGTCTTATCCTCGATTTGCCGGGCGAGACCGATGAACGGGTTGTCCTCAGTGCGCATATCGACGGTCATCCCCTGGGCGAGAGCGCAATCGACAATGCCACCGGCCTCGCCGTCGCGCTGGATGTCGCCCGGGTGCTCCAACCGCATGTCGCGGGGCTGCGGCGCGGTTTGCGGCTATGCCTGTTCAATCTCGAGGAATGGGGCCTCGCGGGGTCCGCCCGCTATGTGGACGGCCTGTCGCAGCCGGCGCGCGATGCGATTGCGCTCAACGTCAACCTGGATTCGGTCGGCGGCGACGGCCGGCTAACCGCGCTGACTAGCGACTTTCCCGGCGTCGAGAAATTCCTGCGCACCGTTCCGGGCTGCGGCACGGAGGATCTGCGGTTCTACCGGCCGCTAATGCGCAATTCGGATCACTACAATTTCGCGCGGCATGGCATTCCCGCGTTTCGCCTGGTGGCGGGCTTCGACGATCCGGCGAGCAAGTTGCGCTACGTGCTGACGCCGGCGGACCGGCACGACCTGGTGACGGCGCAAGAACTCGAACGCGCCGCGATACTCACTGCCGCGATCGTGCTCGAAGCTTGCGCGGCGCCGGCATTGACGCTGCGGGAATAATAAACATTTTCATAGTGTCGAATTACCAATGAAAGAACGCGGTCCGTTATTAGTCCAGCGAGACGCTATGGCGGGGTGCGCTCCAGCCGCGGGCGAGATCGATTGCGCGCTCGACGTCTTCTTCGAGTATCAGCCCGTCCTCGACCAGCGTCATCGCCGCATCGCGGATCGCCTGCACATACCCGTCCAGATTTTGATACCGTTCCTGGATCGACGGTCGTGGATCGCCCGTCGCCCGGCGGTGTTCCGGGGTTTCCGGGAAGGGCATCGTGCTGCCGGTAAATTCGTGCATCGCGCCCTCGCCGTAGTCGCGCGCCCGCAGGTTCCATCCCGTATAGGTCGCGAGCGGCGCGCTGACCATCGGGACGCGGATGCCGGCGACGTCGTTGCCGTCCGCGTCGACCGCCGGGACCAGGACGGTGTAGCCTGCCGCATCCACCACATTGGGCGGCTCCTGCGACAGGATACCCTTGTCTTCGTCGGGTCCGAAATCGAGCAGCGGCAGTCCGTTGACGTCCTGCGGTATGGCGACGCCCGGAATCGACGGGAATTGCGTCTTCCACTCCTTCCAGGGGACCAGGGTGCCGTCCGATCGCCGCGGAATGCGGCTCGGTGGCGGCGCGATGCCGTCCGTCGCCCATCGGTCGAGCGCATCCAGGGTCGCCCGGAACAGCATCGAGGTCGTGACGACGTTGCAGTCGTTCTGGCAAACGCCCCGGGTCGGCGCTTTCAGGTTGGGGTTCGCGAAGTGCTGCGAGCTCGACCAGAAATACGCCCGCACGGTTTCGGGCTGTTCCAGGTCATTGCCTTGGCTGTCCGTATGCACCAGCGAGCCCCGGCGCTGCCAATATTCCGTGCCGGTCTGCGAATGGATCACCAGCGGATCGGTGTCGGGGCGCTTGAGAATGGCGTCGGTCTTGCCGGTCAGATGATCCGTACTCTCGGCGTAGGAGAAGGGGAATTTGTCGGCGCGGTTGTCATGGTCCTCGTATTGCTGGCCGGCCGGCGTGATGACATTGGCGAAGCGGTGGTTCATCCACATGCGGCCCGCGCCCGACACATGCGGCATTACGCCGTCGAACACCTTGCGGCCCTTGGCATCGGCGTTGAAGCCGAGATAGAGCGAATCCCGGATGCACCGGCCGGTTTGCGAGCGGCCCCAGGAATACGCCTTTTCGATCATGTCCGGTCCGCCCGTTGGATTCGGGTTGCCGGCGCGGTCCGTTTCGCCATATTTCAGGAAACTCACCAGATCCCGCACCGCCACATGGCCGAGCCCCAGCACCAGCGGGTCGCGGCCGGTATAGACGAGCTCGTAGATCCAGCCGGTCTTGAAGCCGCCGGGAATATGAATATTGCTGTCCGATGGGACCAGCGACGTTTCTGCGCCCTGCATGTCGAGGCCGGCGCCGCTCTCGAGCCGGGCGAAGCACCATTCCTCGGCGGGCACTTCGATGCGTTCGTCGGTCGCGTAGCGCCGCCGGGTCAGCCGGGCCTCGCGCGGGTCGAGTGAAATTGTCGGGTGGCTGCGTGTCGACGCGCGGCCGCCGCTCAAGGGGAAGGTGGTCAATCCCGGGCTGTCGGCGACGATTTCGATGCGCACCGGCCCGGTGATCGGTCCGTCCTGCTCGCGCGCGACGGGCAGGTCGAGCAGCATGCGGCCATTGCCCGGCAGCAAATCGCCTTGCCAAGCCCCCATCACCACCGTGTAGCCGCGCCGGAATAGGAAGCCATTGCCGGCGTCGGCAAGGCTTTGCGGATTGTTCGAGGCGGGTGCGTCGTTGAAAAACTGCAGCGCGCGCATATTGCCGCGGTTGCCATAGTCGAAAAACACGCGCTTGTTGCCGCGATCCGGATCAGCGGGGCGCAGGATGCAAATGTCGGAGATGAATTCGACAAGGCCCTTTTCGTTGCGCGGCGCCTTGTCGATATCGACGATTCCCGCCTGCGCCGGAGCATCGGGATCGACCGCAAAATGGGCGCGCCCGACGAGTTTCTCGTACGCGCCCGTGCCGCCAAACGCATGACCGTCGGCGAAGCTGGTTTGTTGGGAAATCCGCAGTTCAATTTCATTGGTCATCGTCGATGCTCCTTCGCCAATCTGCAATATGGTCCGGCTTGTTCGAACGGTTTAGGCTCCCGCTTGGAGCGAGGAGCGCACATGACGAACACTGAATTATGTTTTCTGCCGGCTGTCGCGTTGGCGAAGCGTATCGCGGACCGGGAGATTTCGCCAGTCGATGCGGTCGAGGCCGTGTTGTCCGCCATCGAGCATTGGGAGCCGCGGATAAATGCCTTCATTACCGTCGCCGCCGAGGAGGCGCGCAGCGCGGCCCGCGTCGCGGAGGCGGCTGTCATGGCGGGCGATCCGCTGGGACCGCTGCATGGCGTGCCTTTTTCGGTAAAGGATTTGCTCAACACGGCGGGCGTGCGGACGACTTTCGGCAGTCACGCCTTGGCGGACAATATTCCGTCGGATGATTGCGTCGCGGTAGCGCGGATGAGGCAGGCGGGCGCGATCCTGATCGGCAAGACGACCACGCCGGAATTCGGGCATAAGCCATTGACCGAGGCGCCGCTATTCGGAAAGACGCGCAATCCCTGGAACCTGGAACGGACGTCGGGCGGGTCCAGCGGCGGCGCCGCCGCCGCGGTCGCCGCCGGTCTCGGCCCCCTGGCGGTCGGCACCGATGGCGGCGGATCGGTTCGAATTCCGGCGGCGTGTTGTGGAATCGTGGGCATGAAGCAGACCCTCGGGATCGTCCCGCACGATCAATCGCCGGACAGTTTCGGCTTGATGTCCTATATCGGTCCGATGGCCCGAACGGTCGGCGACGCCGCCTTGATGCTATCGGTGATGGCGGGACCGGACGCCAGCGATGTGCACTCGATCGGGCGTTCGTTGGACGGGCTTGCCGCTGCCGGCCAGGCCGCGGGCGATCTCCGGGGGACGCGGATCGGTTGGCGGATGCTGTTGGGCAATCGGCATATCGACGCCGAGACCGCCGAAATATTCCGGCAGTCGTTGGAAGCGTTCGAATCCATGGGGGCGGATCTGGAAGCGCGGGAAGAGCCCTTTGAAAATACCTTGCCGATCTGGGGCCCGCTTACCTTCTCGATTTGGGCCAGCCGGTTCGGCAATTTGGAAGAACAGTTGGGGGACCGGATGAGTGACACCCTCCGGCGCTGGATGGCGGAAGGGCGCCAGGCGGGCGCAATCGACGTTCAGGATGCGATGGCCGTGCGCACGTCGGTGTTCCGGAGCGTTCAGGCCTGGTTCGAGGATGTCGACCTCGTGGTCATGCCGACGCTGGCCCGGCCGGCAATCTCGGCGGATCAGGATCTGTTCGAGCCGATCGAAGTCGACGGCCGACCGGCCGGCGGGCCGCGCGACGCCTGGTATCCCTACACCCATCCGTTCAATCTGACGGGCCATCCGGCCATTTCGGTGCCATGCGGCTGGACGGCGGACGGTCTTCCCGTCGGGCTGCAAATTGTCGGGCCCTGGCTCGGGGATGCAATGGTGTTGCGGGCGGCGGCCCTGTTTGAACAGGCCCGGCCGTGGTCGAATAAATATCGAATGAATATAGTATGTTAACAGGATGTTCTAGGGATGGTAATTTGCCGCTAATTGAGCCATAAAATAACCCAATTGTGTCGGTAGGTTGGGAATTAACGCCTCGCTGCCGCGGATTGGCGTAAACCCGTTTGTCACGGTTTATCCATTTGGAGGAATTTTGATGCAAATTAAGGCGATCAAGGCGTCGGTGGTCGTAGTCGCGCTTGCGATGGCTGGCTGCGCGCAGCCTGGGCAAGACGGCCCGGGTAACAAGCAAGTGCTCGGCACCGTCGGCGGCGCCGCGGTTGGCGGCCTGGTCGGTTCACGGTTCGGCAAGGGCGGCGGCAAACTGGCCGCAACCGCGGTTGGCGTGTTCCTGGGCGGCGTGCTCGGAAGCGAAATCGGCAGGAGCCTGGATCACGCGGACAAGATCAAGGCAGGTCATGCCATGAAGCAGGCGCAGACCGCGCCGATAGGGGAAACCATCAGTTGGAAGAACCCGGAAAATGGACATGCGGGCACGGTGACGCCGGTGCGCGAGGGAACGACATCCGCCGGTAATTATTGTCGCGAATTTCAGCAAACGGTCTCGATCGGTGGCAAAACGGAGCGCGCCTACGGGACCGCTTGCCGCCAGCCGGATGGTTCATGGAAAATCGTCAGCTAGATCAACCTGCCTTTAATTGGAATCAATTAAAGGCAGAAAAGTTGATCGATTCTATAAGGATAGAGCAGCGTGCGCCCAAATGGGCGCAC
>JBFFGE010000184.1:0-8885 GCA_041557595.1 Alphaproteobacteria bacterium | reverse complement strand
GATGCGCCGTTCGTTCACGCCGCTATGGACGTGCCCCGCGCCGGGGGGATGGGGGTGGCTATGCGTGTGGCCCGCATTCATGACGCGCCAAGGCATAGCACAGGTCTGCGTCCGGTCGATATGAATGGTCTTGGCAGGACGCCCGGCGAGAGCGGCGTGCGCCCATTCGGGCGCACATAAGCCGCTCTATCTTTGTAGAATCGATCGACTTTTCTGCCTGTACTTGATTCCAATTAAAGGCAGGTTGGACTAGCCGCCGATGAATTTAGAATTCGGCACTTCTTCCACGAAACGGCGGCCCATGTCTTCGAGGGCGGCGGCGATGGCGCGTTTGGTGTCGGCCGGTTGCGGGATCAAGGATCCTTGCGTGCTGCCTTCGCCGTGCAGCGTCTCCGACCCGAGAAGCTTGCCGCGCCCCGTGTGATAGGTGAGTTCGAAGGCCATGGATACATTGACGGTGCTGCCGTCGGTCCTGGTGACCGCGATGTTCTTGGCTTTGGGCTGGATGACGATGTCGAAATAGCCGCGCGGAAACTTCCGTGTCGATGCCGGCGGGATTTCGGTGATTTGGGTGAAGAGGTGTTTCGCCGCGTCGGCCATCATTCGTCGGCTGGCCTCGGCCACCTGGTACTCCCCGCCGGTCAAACCGGTTTTCTGGCGCACGACGACGCCGTCATGCAGCGCGCGGAGATCCAGTCCCAGATGGCCCTGGAGTTGATAGGCGGGCGGGCGCGACAGATGCAGGGGTTGCGGCGCAATGACCAGATCGCTCTCCGCTGTCGCGCAAGCGCTGAGCAGCACCGTCGCGATCAGGATGGCGATCTTTCCGGTGATGGATCGAATCACGGCGGGACCTCCGACAGCTGTGTTGACGACACCATGTTGTAGATGCCGCGTCAGCGTCGCAGGCGTTCCCAAAGAAAGGGTTAACGAACCGGAAAAATTTGCGCCGCCGGAAAGGAAGCACGGGGCGGCGGCACAGCGACCGGACGGCGAAACCGTCGGGAAAGCCACCGAAGGATCCGCGCCATAGTTCTTGGGCGCGCGCCGCCGGACGCCCGAACGCGCGCCGGCGCCGATGGGCGAATGCAATCGACATAGTAGTGTTCGGGCACGCACATGGCGGCTTATCCTACTATTGGTCGTGCGTTCGACTCTTCGAAGAGCCGCATCGTCTTGGCGACGTCATAGGGCGCTTCGCCTAACGTCTCGGGATCCCATTCGCTGCGCGGCGTCTCGAAGAAATCCCCGCCATAGACGTGAATCGCCCCAGTCAGCCGCGGCACCGGATTGGTGACCGAGTGAATGATATCGCGCCCGAGCGGTTCGGCGTCCCGCACACCGAGATCGCGGGCGCCCGCCGCCTCTATGCGGCCGTCCTCGGCATCCTCGATGCGGCGCCAGAAGATGTTGTCCTCGCGGCCGGTATAGACACCGATTACCGCCCACATTTCGTGGTTATGCGGCATGATCGTCATATGCGGACCCCAGATCACGTTGATGATCGTTAGATTGTCCGCATGGTACAGCTTCTGGACTTCCGCATGCGCCGGCTCGCCGAGCCCCTTGAGCAGCGCCGCCGGATCGGCAACCGCGCGGGCAACCACCTCGCGCACCGCCTTGTGGCTGGAATCTTCCTTCAAAGCGGCCCGGCAATCTGCGGCAAAGGCGTCGACATCGAACATGGCGGTTGTCTCCTTCGAAATTATCCTTGAAAGTCTTCACACCGCGAGCCATCGGTCAAGCGTTCTGCGGTTCTGACAGCTGGGCGAGACGAAGCCAGGAGCGGAACATGACGACAGCATCTTCACCCTACCGCGCGCGCATCATGGGGACGCGCCACATGGCGGCGGCCGGGCATTACCTGGCGGCGCAGTCGGCGCTGCAGGTGCTGGAAGCGGGTGGCAATGCGATCGATGCGGGGTGCGCGGGCGGCATGGCGCTGACCGTGCTGCAGTCGGAATATGTCGGCTTCGCCGGGGTCGCGCCGATGATGATCTATCTCGCCGAGCGGGACGAGGTGGTGACCATCGCCGGGCTCGGGCCGTGGCCGAAGGCGGCGTCGCTCGGGTATTTTCATCGCGAGCATGACGGTGCGATACCGCCGGGCATCATGCGGACCGTCGTGCCGGCGGGACCGGATGCGTGGATCACCGCACTGGAGCGCTTCGGCACGATGTCGTTCGGCGAAGTCGCGCAATTCGCGATCCGGTTCGCCCGCGACGGGTTCCCGGCGCCCCGGCTGATGTGCGATATCCTCGCCGGGTACGAAGACCAGTTCCGCCGCTGGCCGTCGAGCGCGGCGATCTACATGCCGGGCGGCCGCGTGCCGCGCCCCGGCGAGCTTTTCGTCCAGGCGGATCTCGGCCGGACGATCCAGTACATGGCCGATCAGGAATCCGCCGCCATGGGTGCCGGCCGCGAGGCCGGGTTGGCCGCCGCGCGCGATGCGTTCTACCGGGGCGACATCGGCCAGACGATCGCGCGCTACCATGCGGAGAACGGCGGCTGGATGACGCTGGACGACCTCGCGGAATACCGCTCGCCGGTATTGCCGCCGCTTTCCACCGATTTCGGCGACACGCGGGTCTTCGCCTGCGGTCCCTGGTGCCAGGGACCGATGCTGGCGCAGACCCTGAACCTGCTGGACGGCATCGACCTGGGCGGGCTCGGCCACAACTCGGCCGACTACATTCATACGGTGACCGAGTGTTTGAAGCTCGCCTTCGCCGATAGGCACGCCTATTACGGCGACCCGAACTTCATCGACGTGCCGCTCGACCGGCTGCTCGACAAGGCGTATGCCGCCGAACGCCGCGCGCTGGTGCGGGCGGAGACGGCCTGGCCGGAAATGCCGCCGGCGGGAGAGATCGAGACGGGGCAGGGACGTGCAGTGGGCGCCGCGCCGGCGCCGCGCGCGGCCGGGCGGGAGGAGCTCGACACATCCTATATCTGTGTCGTCGACAAGGCGGGCAACGCGTTTTCCGGTACGCCGAGCGACGGTTCGTCCTCCGCGCCGGTCATCCCCGGCCTCGGCATCGTGCCCTCGACCCGGGGCTCGCAGAACAATACGGACCCGAACCACCCGGCATGCCTGGCCCCCGGCAAGCGGCCGCGCCTGACCCCCAACCCGGCGATGGCGATCCGCGGCGGACGCTGGATGATGCCCTTCGGCTCGCCCGGCAACGACGTGCAGATCCAGGCGATGACGCAGGTGCTGATGAACATGCTGGTGTTCGGCATGACGCCGCAGGACGCGGTCGAGGCGCCGCGCTTCGCCACCTACAGCTATCCAAGGTCGAGCTCGCCGCATTCCTACAGCCCCGGCGAGCTGCGCGTCGAAAGCCGGATCGACGCGTCGGTGGCCGACGATCTGGCGGCGCGCGGCCATGTCATGAAGTCGTGGAAGGATTGGGAATATCCGGCCGGCGCGGTCTGCACCATCGTCGCCGACCGGGAGACCGGCATGATGGAAGGCGGATCGGACCCGCGCCGTGCGACGGGTGTCGCCGGCTGGTAGGGGGCGGGATCACATGCCGGACGGCAAAACCGGCTGTTCTGCGACCGGGAGATGCGCGTAGTTCCGCTTGAATGCCGATTGAAAGGCATCGCGTCCGATCGTGCGGCGGCAATAGGCCATCGCCTCGTCGCTCAACGGCAGGCCGTAACGGTTGGCCCAGATGAGCACGGTGGACAGCAGGATATCGGCGGCGGCGAGGCGGTCGCCCAGCAGGTACGATTTGATCGCGGCCAGTTCCGGTTGAACGGCGCCGATCTGCTTCAGGAAATAGTCGCGGGCCGATGCGACCGCCTCCGGCGCGGCGCCGTAGATGGCATGCAGATCGCCATGCCGCCGAATAATGTAGAGCGAATGGGCGTCGAGTTCGGCCATGATGAAATAACACCATTCGTCCGATTTCGCCCGCGCCTCCGGCGTCTCGGGACAATAGATGTCGGCTGTACCGCCATAGCGGTCGAACAGGTAGTTGGTGATCGCCGCGCTTTCCGACAGGCCGAGCGCGCCATCGTGTAAGTACGGTACTTTCTGCTTTGGATTAACGCCGGCATACGCGTCGGTCTGGGTCTGTCCGCTGCGGGACTGGATGGGCTCGGTCCGATAGGCAAGCCCGAGTTCGTGCAGCGCCCAATGGACGCGGAGCGTCCTGGACGTGCCAATGCCCCAGACCGTGATATCGCTATCGCGCATTGGTCAATTTCCTCGCCATCGTTGCCGGCCTACCAGGGTTCCACATAGGGCCGCAGATCCAACTCGTGGGTCCAGGCGTCGCGCGGTTGCGCGTGCAGCGCCCAATAGGTGTCGGCGATGCTGTCGGGCTTGGTCAGGGAATCCGGCGGCAGCGTGTCCGGATCGATGCCGCACAGCCTGCGGTAGCGTTCGTGGGTGAGCGCCGAATCGACACCGGCGTCGATCACCACATGGGCGACATGCACGCCGTCCTTGCCGAGTTCGCGCGCCGCCGATTGGGCGACTGTGCGCAGCGCCGCCTTGGCGCTGGCGAAGGCGGCAAAGCCGTCTCCGCCGCGGATGCTCGCCGTCGCGCCGGTCAACAGGATGGTGCCCTTGCCGCGCGGCACCATCGTGCGCGCCGCTTCGCGCGCCGCGAGGAAGCCGCCGAAGCAGGCGAGCTCCCAGACCTTGCGGAACAGCTTGGCGTCGGTTTCCCGCAACGGCAGCTTCACGTTGGATGCGGCGTTGTAGACGCAGACCTCGACCGGCCCATGATCGCGCTCGGCGCCGGCGAACAAGTCCCGCACCGCATCTTCGCTTCGGACATCGACACCCAACGCCACGGCATTGCTGCCGCCGGCGGCGATTTCCGCGACGGTTTGCGCCGATTTTGCGGGGTCGCGCCGGACCAGCAGGGCTGTATAGCCTTCACGGGCGAACCGCCGGCCGACCGCCGCGCCGATGCCGTCGCCTGCGCCGAGAACGATGGCGACCGGGCTCTGGGTCATTTCTCGTTGTCCTTGTTTGCGGCCTGCGTCCTTTCCCCATGCTACGGCGCGGCCGACCCGGCGCTCAACCCCAATCGGCATTTGAAAATCCGATGGCGGCGGCGCATGTTCGGGCGTAACACGTATTCAGCGCACCGCACGCATTGCGGCGGCGCACTCAACAGCGGATAGGAAACGCGCGATGATCCCTAAACAGGGCACTGGCCGGCTCCAGTGGAGTGTGGGTTGGTTCGGTGCGCAGGTCGGATCGAGCTGTTGGCTGCTGATTGCCGGCGTTGGGGCCGCGGCGCGGTATCCGCAACTGTCCGCCTTGATGATCGGATGTTTCCTCATTCCCAACATCTTCGGCACGGTCTTGTGGTTCAAGCGCGACCGGGTCGATCCCTATGTCGCGTATCAACTGCTGTTGCTGGTCCTGCTCGTCGCGACGGCGGCGGCGCTGTTGGGGGCCGACTATCTCGGGGTCCTCGGCGCGCTCGACCGGCGTTTTCAGAACCCGCGGGATATGTATTGGATTCTGTGTCTGTTTCCGGCTTTGATGCTGGCACTGCGATATCTGAACCGGAGACGTTCGAACGATGTTTCCCGATAGGGCGCCGCGCCGAATAATGAAGCGCCCGCCACGGCATCTCACGCGCCGGATTGCGCTTGCGGTCATTGCCTCGGCGATGCTGCTGCTGCCCGGCGTGAGCCTGGCGGCGGATCCCTACATCACCGTCGCGTCGACCACCTCGACCGAAAATTCCGGCCTGTTCGCGCATTTGCTGCCGATCTTCACGGAGAAGACCGGCATCCAGGTGCGCGTGGTCGCGGTCGGGACCGGCCAGGCGATCCGGCTGGCGCGAAACGGCGACGCGGACGTGCTGTTCGTGCATCACACGCCGTCGGAAGAGAAATTCATCGCGGACGGCTTCGGGGTGACGCGGCACGACGTGATGTACAACGATTTCGTGTTGCTCGGCCCCGCCGGCGATCCCGCGGGGATTGCCGGCATGACGGATGCCGGGGCGGCGCTTGCACGCATCGCCGGGGTGAAGGCTGCGTTCGCGTCGCGCGGCGACGATAGCGGCACCCATAAGAAGGAGCTGGGTCTGTGGCGCGCCGCCGCCATCGATCCGGCGAAAAGCGCCGGCGGCTGGTATCGGGCGACCGGCAGCGGCATGGGCGCCACGCTCAACACGGCGGTGGCGATGGACGCCTATGCGTTGAGCGACCGGGCGACCTGGATCGCCTTTCAGAACAAGCGCGGCCATGGGATCGTCGTCGAAGGGGACGCCCGGCTGTTCAATCAGTACGGCGTCATGGCGGTGAACCCGGCGAAGCACCCGCATGTGAAAGCGGCGGCAGGGCGGATATTTGTCGACTGGTTGATCTCCGGCGAAGGCCAGCGCGCTATTGCGGCGTACCGGCGCGGCGGCAAGCAGCTGTTTTTCCCGAACGCCGGTGGAAATTCGTAAGCGCTATTCCGCCGGAACCGGTGCTGCCGCTTCCGCCTTCGCCGCCGGTTCGCGGGCGCCGATCAGACTGAAAATGATCGGAATGAACAGCAGGGTGACGACCATCGAAAAGGTCAGCCCGAAGACGATGGTGATCGCCAGCGGCTGGAGCATCTCCGCGCCTTCGCCGACCCCGATCGCCAGCGGCAGCAAGCCGCAGACCGTGGTCAGTGTCGTCATGAGGATCGGCCGCAGCCGGACGCGGCCCGCCTCGATAATCGCGTCCAGGCGGGCTACCCCGCGCTCGCGCAAATTCTCGATGAACTCGATGAGCACGATGGCGTTGTTGACGACGATCCCCGCGAGCATGATCACGCCGAGCCAGACCGGCATCGACAACGGCATGTTCAGGATGTAGAGGCCGAGCGCGACGCCGGTGATGGTGAAGGGAACGCCGAGCAGGATGATGAACGGATTGCGCAGCGATTCGTACTGTATCGCCATGACCACGAAGACCAGGAACAGCGCGAGGCCGAGTAGGATGAACGTCAGGTTCCGGCCTTCCTGCAGGGATTCCACGGCGCCGGCATCGTAAATGCTGTAGCCGTCGGGGATCGTAAGCGCGGCGAGGCGGTCTTCGATCGCCCTGGAGACTTCGGCGAGGGCACCGCCGTCATCCAGGGACGCTGTCACTTCGGTAATCCGCCGTTGGTTGTCGCGGAGAATTTCGGCCGGCGATGAAACCAGACGCACCGCCGCCACATCGGACAGGTAGACCGGCCCGGAACCGTCGACGCCCGCCGAAATTTGCACGGATTCGAGCGCTTGGACGTTGTCGGTCGTGCGTCGCGGCAGCCGTACCCGGATGTTGTAGCTGCGATCGTTCTGCAGGAATTTGGTGACCTCCACGCCCTCCAACGCCAGCCGCGCCGAACGGGCGACCTGTTCCACCGAAAATCCGAGTTCGGCGAGGCGGTCGTGGTCGATCTCGAAGACCAGTTCTTCGTGCTTTTCCTCGGCGGAATGCGTGACGTTGCGCAACCCCGGAATATCGCGGATGCGTTCGACGATTTCGAAACCGATCCGGTCCATGGTTTCCTGATCGAAGCCGGTTATCCGCAGCGTAACATCGTCATTGCCGCGATTGACGCGAACGCCGCGAATGCGCCCGGTGCGCATGCGCACCTTGAATCCGGCCAGGCGAAGCTTGCGCATTTCGCCCCGCATGCGCTTGACCCACGCATCCGCGCTGGCCTTGCGCCGATTGACGGGCACGAGTTGCACGGACATGGTCGTGCGGTTGCTGGTTTCACGCTGGGAGCGGCCGAAGATCCGCCCGCCGACGATTGTGAAGACCGTGTGGACTTCCGGTTGATTTTGGAACAGGTCTTCGAATTTCTTGACGTTCGAATCCATCACGTCGATCGGGATGCCGGGATCGGCGACTATGTCCACCTGGATCAGGCCGTCATCGAGACTTGGCAGGAAGATTTCCTTGGCGTCCCGCATCGATGAAATGCCGAAGGCGAGAAGGCCGATCAAGACCGCAACCGTTCCCGCTTTCATCCAGCCATTCGTCAAAAGGCGGCGCAGGAAACCGGCGTAGACGTCCTGTAGCGTTGTCATGATCCGATCGACGATCGTGCGCATTCGGGATGGCTGTCGAACCGGAATTCGGCTTCCGAATGCCGGCACCAGCGTGAGCGCGACGACCATCGAGGCGACGATTGCCGCTGTGATGGTCAGGATCAATTCCTTGAACATCAGCCCGACCAGCCCGGACACGAACAGGAAGGGCACGATCGCGGCGAGGTTGGTGCTGGTCGACGCGATGATGGCGCTGTTGACTTCCGCCGCCGCATCCCGCCCGGCGGCCAGGGGCGACTTGCCCATGCGCTGGTGGCGATACACGTTCTCCAGCATCACGATGGTGCTGTCCACCACCATGCCGACGCCCAGCGCGAGGCCGCCCAGGCTCATGATGTTGAGCGTCAGCCCCGCAGCGTCCATGAGCGCGAAGGTGACGAGGATCGATAGTGGAATGGCGGTGCCGACAACCAGGGTGCGCCGGATGTCGCCGAGGAACAGATAGACCACGAGCATGGCCAATGCCGCGCCGCCCAATGCCGCCTGCGACGCGTTTCGCAGGGCATGGCGGATATAGATCGACTGGTCCGCAACCGGCTCGATCTTCAGGTCGCCCGGCATCAGCTTGTTTTCGGTGAGCCAGCGCAGCCGCGCGTTGACTTCGTCGACCACGCTGACGGTGTTGGCCAGGGGTTGTTTCTGGATGGCGACCTTGACGCCGGGCTGTCCGTCGAGGCGGACGCGCAGACGGTCGCTTTCATGGCTGTCGACGACTTCCGCGACATCGCGCAGCCGCACCATTCCCTTGTCGGGAAGCAGCAGCGGCAGCAGGCCGATCTGTTCGACGGTGCGAAATTTGCCGGACGTTCGGCCGATATACTCCCG